>CAZQAG010000020.1:0-33217 GCA_964591295.1 uncultured Gaiellales bacterium
GGCAAGGGAAGTTCTTCTTCCAGAAGGACCCGGAATCGAAGAAAAAGCGACAAGCACCCCCTCAGCGGCCCGCGTATTTCTTCCAAAAGGACGCCCCGAAGGGGATGCCCGAGTGGATTCCGACCGCGCGCATCCAGGTCACGACTCGCGGCTCGTCGCGGGAGAAGCGCTGGATCAACGCGCCGCTCGTCAACGACGAGCTGGCGCTGCTCTGGATGGTGAACATGGGCTGTATCGACCTGAACACTTGGTATTCGCGCATCGACAGGCTCGACCGGCCGGACTGGGTGCTGTTCGATCTCGACCCGTCGCCGGACGTCGGCTTCCCTGAGACCGTCCAGGTCGCGCTGCTGGTGAAGCAGGCGCTCGACGCGTTGGAGCTTGAAAGCTTCGTGAAGACGAGCGGCTCCGAGGGCATCCACATCCTCGTCCCGATCGCGCGCCGCTACACATATGCGGACACCCGCGAGTTTTGCCAGATCGTCGCGAGCGCTTTGGCTCGCACCCACCAGGGGCTCGTGACGACCGAGTGGTCGAAGGCGAAGCGGCGCGGCGTTCTCATCGACTCGAACCAGAACGGCATGGGCAAGACGATCGCCTCCGTCTACTCCGTGCGGCCCAAAGCGGGCGCGCCGGTTTCGACGCCTCTCCGCTGGGACGAGGTGAAGGAGGATCTCGATCCGGCCGCGTTCACAATGGAAGTCGTGCTAGGGCGGGTGGAGAAGCACGGCGATCTCTTTGAGGGAGTGCTGAGGAACAAGCAGTCGCTGGGCGCTGCACTGCGACGCTTGCGCTGACTCGGCTGAGATTACGGGCGCATTCGGGCCAGCTCGTGGCCCGACCAAAGGCCGCCCTATTGCGCCTTTCGCAATATGGGGCTAGGTTTCCGTGCCCCGACCTTTACAGGAGGCAACTTGCCGAAATGGGGCCTGACCGAGCGGCAGCGCGAGACCAAGCCATGGGGCCTCGACTCCGACTACCTCATGCCCGCGAAAGTCATCACGGACCCGATCCACGGCGACGTTTTCGTGATGGAACTAGAGCGGGTTTTCATGGACACGGAGCCGTTCCAGCGCCTGCGCCGGATTAAGCAACTTGGGAACACGCACCTTGTTTATCCCGGCGCAACCCACTCGCGCTTTTCCCATTCCTTGGGGGCAGTGCGCGTCGCGCAAGACCTCATGGACGCGGTACTTGACCAGCGTAACAACCCTAAGCATGAGCCGGACCTCTTCGCCGAATGGGAAAAGGAGCGCGATGACGTCCGCAACACGTTTTTTGAAGAGCTGCGATCGCAGCTTCAGAAAAACAAGGAGGGCAAGGCTGCGGAGGTCGAGTTCCAAGAGGACGACGTGCGGGCTATTCGGGACGCGGAAGAGGAGGTACGACGAAAGATCGCGGAGGCAACCATCGCGGCGCGGCTTGGCGCGCTCCTCCATGACCTTTGCCATGTTCCGTTCGGCCACTCACTGGAAGATGAACTCGGGATTCTTGACCCTCACGACGAGAACCCGGCTCGGTTCGACCGTATATGGGCCCGCCTCTTGTTGCCCGACAAGCTAGACCATCAATTGCGGACCGGCGGCCTCTACGACGAACTGCGCCGACTGATTCTCTCCGACGTCGAGGGTCTGCCCGCCCTCAAGTACCCGTTCGTGGAGGACATCGTCGGCAACACGATCTGCGCCGACTTGCTCGACTACCTAGAGCGAGATCATCAAGCCGCAGGGCTCCCGATTGCATTGGGCCGCCGATTCGTTTCGGCGTTCTATGTGATGCCTTCGGGCGATCCCGACCTCGGGCAGCACATGATCCTGAAGATCACTCGACCTGATGGCCGCGAGCGCACGGACGTGGTAACCGAGGTCCTTAAGTACCTCCGCTACCGGTACGAACTTAGCGAGCGCGCGCTTGTGCACCACGCCAAGCTCGCCGCGGACGCGATGATCGGCAAAGCGCTCGAGATGTGGTACGACGTCATCTGGCTTGAGCACGCCAGGCGGTACCTTCAGCAACGACATGAAGAGGCGGGACGCAAGTCGCGATACCGAGCGCAGGATTGGCTACGCGGGGCCGATATCAGCGAGGTAAGAGACCGGTTTGAGTCGACGACCGATCAGAAAACTCGTGAAGGCGTTGATGCACAGGCGCGTGCTGATCTTGACGATCGACTCTCGCGTTTCGGGGACGACGCACTCCTAGAGCACGCGGCCGAACTCGGGGATCCCACCGGCCACCGTCGACGTGCTGAGGGTGTCCGACACCTTGCACGTGACCTTCTCGACCGTCGGCTCTTCAAGCCCGTCGGAACGCAACATCGACCGCCTCGCAGTCCTGACTGGATGTTCAAGAAGTGGGGATCTGCTGATGCTCGGCGGGCCGTTGAAGAAGACGCGGCGCGCTGGGCGGGTCTAAGCCACCGGTGGCAGGTACTCGTCTGGGTCCCGCCGGAGAAGATGCGTCTAAAAATCGCTGACGTGCGCGTCGACGGCGGCGACGCCGGGATCATGACCTTCTACGAGTACGAGAGGCGCGGCCGCGGGCGCGGAACTGACATCTACGAGGCCCACCGGGCGCTTTGGTCCATAGGCGTCTATCTCGCACCCGAATATGCAGATGACGAACTGATCCGCCGCAAGGTCGTGGCCCGTATCGCCCAGCAGATGAACATCACATTCACTCAGTACGAAAGCGAACTCGGCAAACAGGCGTACGTATGGCCTGATCGGCTCGCTGCGAGCCAGCTGGTGCGGGAACGGCTCGGCGCCGACCAAGTGCGTAGGCGCCCCGACCTTGTTATGTCGCTGATGGACAAAGTCACAACCGAACAGGTTCAGGCGCGCGGCCCGTCGTCAGACGACTCGTGGGATGCTCTCTATTCGCGCTACCAGGGCGCCGCCGGAGCGATCGACGAACTAAGCGCCAGCTAGAAAGACAGCCTGCCTCCGGTATCCCAGAATTACTGGACTACGTGAGTCCGTGTCGAGACTCGCTCCTTCATCGATGGCTCTGGTGACCGCGCGTGCCCAGGACCGAGCGCGGTTTGGAGCACTCGTCCACTGAATCGTCGGGCCGCGGTCCTCGTGAAGAACGAAAAGAGCTGCCGCCTCGCAGTGGGCATGGGCCCACGCGCGGACAGCGACTTCAAGCGAGACATCGTATTTCCGCTGAGCGCGGATCAGCTGGATCGCGGTCTGGCAGCGCAGTGCGGCCGCCGTCGGGAAGAGGAGTTCAGCAGCAAATCGATCGCAGAAGTCCTCTTCAGCCACACTCCCGGCTCGCAACCGAACCGGCTCTCGACCGGGCGCGCGCCTGTAGAAGAATGTGTGCGCAAGTTCGTGACCAACAGAGAAGCGCTTCCTGTGGCGCCGCACGTCCTCATGCAGTGCCTTGGAGCTGAGCGGCCACCCGTGCCGAGCCGTTGGATCGACGAGCACCCGGAATCGATCAGCCTCCAGCGGGACCAGTACCGCATGGCATCCGCCGTTGGACGCGCCCAGATCTCCTTCGCAGACTTCGACCCCGGCCGCGCGCGTAACCGCCCCGAGATCGAGTAGCGGAGCCATCCGTCTCTTCCCCAACAGCCGTGCGCGGACGGTGAGCGCAAGGTCGGACGCTCCGGCTCCTAATGGCGCCTTGGCTTCAAGTCTCGGCCAGATTGATGAAGGGGAGCGGGACACTTGACGGACCTGGTCCTGTTTGATACGGACCTGGTCCGTATTATGCCCGGCCCATCGGACCCGCTAAAGCGTCTTCGGAACGCATGGAATCTCGCCCTGAACCAGGACGCGCTCGTCCTCTTGCGCTACGCCGTGACCGCGGGTTCTCTAGAGCGGAAGCAGGCACGCGGCCTCGTCGATCGCAGCGACCTAAGCCGGGCGTCCGCCGAAGACCTCGCGGATCGCCTCGGAGAACACGGCCTCCTTCGCCGTCGGCAAGGACGTCCCGTGACGTTTCGTCCCACGACACTCGGCGAGGAGATCGTGCAGTTCATCGATGAGAACGTCGGCAAGCCAGAGCTCGCCGATCACTTCACGTTGCTTCTACTAGATGTGGAGGCGCGAAAGCGCGTGGAGGAGTCTGGCCTGACGCTCGATGAAGCGCTCCGATATGCCGCGATCGATGTTGCAACGCTCCGGGTCAGGTAGGCCCGCTGGCCCCAAGACCCGCGGCAAGCCGAGCTGGACTCCTTAGCCCTGCCCCGGCGGTCGTACCGCGCGGAAGTTCTCGATGAACGGACGCGGCTGCATGCTGCGCGCCTTCGCGAGTTCCGCGTCCGAGAGGATGTCTTCCGCGGTGAGCGGATGCGCCGGATCAGCGAGCGCCTTGCGGATCGCAACGGCCTCATCGGGTGTCAGGATTTCCTTGTCCATTTCAGTCGAGCGGCGTGGTCAGTCGCTGGGTAGGAGGATCGCCGCTCGACTCAAGTGGACTAGATGCGCGATGCGATCGTCTGCCGCCACGCCTGGTCAATCTGTCGGGTCGGGTAGTCGGTGAGGACACGTGTTGGATAGTTTTCGATGAGCGGAACTGGGAGGTTCGCCTTGCGGGCGCGAGCACGGATTTCTGCTCCCGCGTCCTGGGCCTGCTTGTAGACCTCGCGAGCGGCCGTCAATGCCACCATCACGAGCAACAGCTCGTCGAGCGCCTTCGTGGCATCGGCCTGTGCGCGCTCGCTCAGTTCGATGATTTCGGCCTCGTTGGCCTGCTCCCATTCGGCGGCCTTCGCCTCGGCCGCGACGACTAGCGCGCGATCTTCCGCCAGCTTTCCGGGACTCAAACTTTCGGCGAGTTCCTCGCGCGCGTCGAGCGTCATGTCTACAACGCTCATCGGCGTCGCCCGTGTGCCCGGAATCGTTCAGCCGCCTTCGGCAGCCGCGACTTGAACTCGGTGAGGTTGGCGCGGGAGAGAGTCCATCCGCCCGCCTTCGAGCCGTCGTCGAGTTCGTCGAGCCATTCGAGGACTTCGTCGTCAACTGGCTGGACCTCGTTCTTGTTGATGCTCGACCGCTCGCGCTTGACGAATGCGCCGCCGTCAGGTCGGTTGTCGTAGGTCAGGTTGGCGTCCACTACTTGTCTCCCCTCAGGATCGTCTTGCCGGACTTGGCGCGGGCGTCTGCTCGCGCGATGACTTCTTTCCTCCACGCCGGGGAGCCCCTGCGCGGTGCTGCGTTCTTCTTGGCCGCGCGTGCCTTGGCGACATTGCTCGACTTCGTGACGGCGTTGTCGCCGCCGAAGATGACTTCCGCCGTGACCTCGCGGTTCTTCTGGGTTGCGATCGAGGTGGCGAGAGCGGCGACGCCTAGGTTGTCGTGGGGCCGCTGCTCGGCAGGGAGGTCGAGCGCCTCCGTGATCGCGTCCTTGATGGTCTTGGCCGGTGCGCCCTTGACGAGCGCCGCCTTGATGGTGGCGTTCTCGACTTCCAGGGCGTCGACCTTGGCCCGCAGTTTCGCGATCGTCGTCTGTGCGCTCATGGTGGGAGTCTACCGTGCCGGGTACCCACCGGGTACCTAACACGCTAAACTTCTTGCAAGGCGCGCGGCGGGTGTCTCCCCCGCGGAGTGGTCGCCCGGCAGCTGGGATTAGCTCCGGGCGGCTCGCGCGCCACATACTCCCAGTAGCCCCTTCAACCGATCGGGCGCAACCCAGTCCTGGCGGGCACCGTCAGGGTAGGGGGCGCACTCGCAGCCACACGACCGCTTCGGAGGTCGTGGCGTGTCGGTCCTCCCACTCGGCATGGGTTCGCCGCGTGTCCTGGCCGATGCTTCCTATACGTTCTCGGAGCATGCTCGGCGGCCCAACTACCCATCGCATCTACGAGGCCGACGCGCGGGACCTGTCGGAGATCCCGGACGAGAGCCTTCATCTCGTGGTCACCAGCCCGCCTTACGCCTCGCTGAAGGAGTACGAGGAGCACCCCGACCAGCTCGGCCACATCGAGGACTACGACAGCTTCCTCGACGAGCTCGACAAGGTCTGGGCCGAGTGTCTCCGCGTCCTGGTGCCGGGTGGCCGAGTCTGCGCCGTTGTCGGCGACGTCTGCATCCCGCGTCGGCAAGCGGGTCGGCACTACGTCCTGCCGTTGTCGGCGGACATTCAGGTGCGCGGACGGAAGCTCGGCTTCGACAACCTCACGCCGATTCGTTGGCTGAAGCTGGCGAACATCAAGCTCGAAGCCTCGCGGTCATCGCGGTTCCTCGGCAAGCCAAACCTTCCGAACGGCATCGTGAAGAACGACATCGAGCACATCCTGTTCCTGCGGAAGCCCGGCGGGTACCGCAAGCCGACGGCGGAGATGGAGGACCGTTCGAGGATCACCACCGACGACTACTCGCAGTGGTTCTCGCCGGTCTGGAGCGGGATCACTGGGTCGAGCACGCGCAACCACCCTGCGCCCTTCCCGATGAAGCTCGCCGGGCGGCTCATCCGCATGTTCTCCTTCGCTGGCGACATCGTCCTCGACCCGTTCGCAGGGACCGGTACGACCAACCTCGCAGCCCTTGAAGCCGGGCGGAACTCGATCGGCGTCGAGATCGAACCGAAGTACCTCGACATGATCGAAAAGCGTCTCGCGCAGGCCGTCTTCGGCAGCAATGTCGAGGTCGTCCGTAAGCCTGCTGTCGCGAAGAAGAGCCGAGCTGTGGTGAGCCCTGCCGAGGTTGTCCGTAAGCCAGCAGCCTTGAAGAAGAAAAGCCGCGCCGCCGCGTAGTTAACTCCCCTTGGGTTGTGCGAGCGGTGCGCGCCTGCTGGAATCAGGGCGTGAGCACGGCACGCGCTCGTTTGCAGGCCGCGATGGAGGCGTTCCGTCTCCGTCAGGCGAGAGCGAGTACGCGGCAAGAGGCGATCCAGCAGTTCTGCTGCGACGAGCTCGCGCAGCGTGGCCTCTCGGGCGCGAGGGTCGAGGTGAGGTTGCCGGGTGCCTACCGTGACAAGAAGTGGGACGTCGGACTGGTCGTGGACGAGGAGCCGCGTCTCGGGATCTCCTGCAAGTCGATCATCTCCAACCACGGAGGGACGGTCCCGAACCGCGTCGATGACATGCTCGGCGAGGCGGCGAACATCCATCGGAAGTGGCCCGACGCTGTTCTCGGCTACCTCTTCATGATGTCCCGCGTAGACGAATCCGTAGCCGCGAGGAAGGCGCGGGTGAAGGCTGCGGCGCGAGGGGACTCGCAAGTGGCGATAGAGCAGAAAGCTCGGGCCGATGGCGACAGGTGGTTCGGAAGGCTGGGAGACAGTGTTAGTCGGGCGTCCGGCCGAACCGACCGAGACGACCTCCCCGAAAAGTTTGAGGTCGTCTCCTGTTCTCTCTTGGAGTTCGACCTCCCCCCGCCGTACCCGGTGGCACTTCACCCCAATACGCCGGATCCAGACACTTTCTTCGACCTTCTCGTGGCGATCTACCGCAAGCGGTTCCCTTAGATGTCAGCCCGCCCGGTTTCGTGACCACCGCTCGGTCTGCTCGCGACGACGAACCTCGTCTGCGTCAACCTCGTTCGGCGCGGGCTTCCAGCCGCTCGTACGAACAATCTCACGCCATGCCTCCTGAGCGGCCTTCAGGGAACGAAACCGGCCCAGCTCTTCCCCGCCCTTCAGGAGATACCACTGTCCGTCGTCCGGGACATTTTCCGTAAATCGCTCGATGGAAAGGTCGAGGTCGGGAAGCACTTGTCGGTAGGGCTCACGGTTCACGACCCTGCCCTCCGGCCCTAGAGCGCCACGCCGTAGCGTTCGGCGAGCTCCGCGGCCTGCTCGGCGTCGACCTGCTCGAAGAACGACGTCCCCGGATTCACGAAATAACGGATGAGCTCGCCGTCCTCGATCCAGTCGCGCTCGGCCGTCACGCGCTCGATCGTGTCATCGTTCGCCGCTTGGCGGCGGCGGACGAGGCCCGCTGGACCCTGGCTCGTCCGGAAGGTGAAGTAGCTCGTCGCCATTCCTCAGGGTAACCGTGCGCCGGAAGTTCGATCCCTGCGCCCCGGCCCAACCCGATCCGTGATCGTTCTACTTGGCTGCGCGCATCTTCTTGCGTTCCCCGCGCGCCCAGTCAACTAGATAGTCGGTGAGCGAACGAAGAGCACCCTGCATCGATTGCGGCGCGTTCCCTCCGGCCATGAACGCTCCGCTTCCAATCCAGAACTCGTTGTCCTCCGCGACCGGGATCTCCGAGAGTCTGGGTTCAAGAAGCTTGAACACCGCGCGGACCTCGGCCTCAGAAAACGACTCTTGGCCTTCGCCGGCTTCATTGGCACGCTTGAGGTCGTGGTAGACGCCTGCCAGGACTCGCAAGGTAGTCCCGTAGCCAAGCATTGACTCCTTCCTCAATTCCTGCGGCGTCTGCTCGTTGTTCACGATGGCGCGAAGCGGCGCAAACGAGCTGAGGAGCGTGTCGAGGAACTGCTTAACCTTTGCTCCAGCCTGAACCTCATTCTTCGTGAGTTCGTCTTCGATCCTCTTGCCGACGCGCCCTGTCACACCGATATGAACGGCCCGAACGATGTCGGCGACATTTTTGGCCCCGATGAGATTGGGGTTGCTCGCCGACATGCTCCGCGACTGACCGTCCTCGACGCGGCCCTCAAGGAGCGAGTGCTCGGTCGCAACGTCGCGGGCAATGCGGTTAACCACGTCTCGCTGGTCGGAGAAGACCTTGAAGTCCGGGCGGATGCCCTTCGCGTTGTTGGCGATGTCCGCGAAGATCTGAATCCGATCCGTCTCAGTGGCCTCGACGATCTCAATTGTGATGTGCTCACCGCCAAGGTCTGCGATTCGATCCTTCAGCTTCTTATGTCGCTGCTTATGCTCGGTGACCTCCGGCCCGCCATTCTTCTCCGACGTCTCGATGAGACGGAGTAGCTGGCGGCGGCGCTCGTCGATGATCTCGTCGAGCGTGTGGAACCCGAGCGTCCGGTGCTGGCCATCGACGATAAGGATGTGCTGAGTCTCGTTGCTCGGGATACTCAGCACACCGAACGAAGTGCCGTTTGCGAACCGAGCCTTCTCGTCGAACTTCAAGCTGTTGTGTTCACGATGAACGCCGACGAAGATCGACGGTGAAACCCAGGTCTTCGCGTCGCGGACGTATTCGGCAAATCGCTTCGAGCGGGGACCGTCAACCTTCCGGTTGCCATCGAGGCGCGTGTTCGGATCTGGCTTGCGGGCGATGAACGTTGGCACCTCAAGCACGGAGACGACCGTGCTGTACTGGTCGCGGCCTCCCTGCCGGTAATGGAAGGCAGGGAGCTCGAGACGGCGTGCGACGCCGACGCTCTTGAAATCCTCGGGGTTGATCTCGGCAGCAGACAAACGGTCCTCCTTGGGCGCTGGTTTGTAATGGCGGAATTAATTTACCAGCTTAATCGGCGGATAACAACCTTAATTTAGGAGGATGGCTCCTCCAGAGCCGGTCGTGCCGTCGGTCTCCTTGACCACGAGCACGGCATCGTCGTCCGGCGACTCGCCGTCGTGAATGTCGATCACGCGAAGCGTGCGGTCATGGCCGAGCGGGATCGCGTCGCCCGGTCGCCATGTCGGCTTCCGGCGGCTTGCGCGTGTCGCCTTCTTGCTAGGGAAGGCGACGGCGTGATGACCAGTTCGTGAGTATCGACGTGCCGCCCTCCGGCTGCGCCGCTCGCGGTGTAGTGAACGGGAACCTCGCGGATGGTCGCCCAGTCGAACAGCTCCCGGACATAGGGGTGCTCGTCGTAGCTGAGCACCCAGCCCTCGCGTCCGACAAGGTGAGTCGCCAGCATCTCGTGCTCGTCCAGCCAGCCGCCGAGCGCGTACAGTCCTGGGCCCTCTTTGACGTACGGAGGGTCGAGGTAGACGCGCTCCGCCCACGGTACCTCCCAGAAGTTCGCTTGCCAGACCTCCGTCCTTCCGGCGAGCAGTTCATGGCAGCGCTGGATTCGCTCGCAGTCCCGCTCCGGAAACCATCGCTCATCATGCTCCGCAGTGCCCTTCCCGTCCCAGCCTCCGCGAGGGTTCTCGGATGCGCTGCCGTGCGAGTTCCGGTTGATGTAGAGCGCGATGGCCGCGCGAGCGACGTCGGTGATGTGCGGCTCGTTCTTGAAGTAGCGGAACTGCTCGACGCTCGGCTTGACGGAGAGAATCCACTCATACAGCACCGGGAGGTCTTGACCGTCCACCACGACCCTCCAGAACGCCGCGATGTTCGGGTGTAGGTCGTTGACGATGAGCTTGCAGTCCGGCAGCGCCTCCGCGACGGCGAGCATCACCGACCCGCCTCCGACGAACGGCTCCGAGTAGGTCGCGGGGTTCCCGGCGGTCAGGAGCGGGAGCAACCGAGGGAGCAGCTTTCGCTTAGCTCCGGGGTAGCTGAGCGGACTGCGGACGACGCTCACCACCGCGCTCCCGGCGGGACGCGTTTCCGACAGAACGGGCAGGGCAGGTAGACGCCGTGCGGCTCGCATGTCGGCCGCTCGACTACGACTGGCATCGGCCCGCCGGGCCAGACATTCGGAGCAGGCGGCGGGTACGGTATCGGCGGCGCGGGAAGCTCAATCCCCATCATCCGCTCGCAATCTCTCCTCTTTGCGACGCGCGTTGTAAGCACGCTGGCGGGCGTTGTCCGAATCGCGCTGCTGCGGCGTCCGGCGGTCACGGAGCGCCTTGACATGGAGCCGCCAGACCTCGCGGCACTCCGGGCAGCGGCAGCGATGGTAGTTGTAGCCGGAGACCGTCCCGTGGGGCAGAACCTCAAGCGGACGCCGGGGCATCTTCGACCTCCTCCTCCGTCAGGTAGCGGTCCCAGGCCTCGACGAAGGCATCGCGCTTGTAGCCGCGAACGTTCTGGGCCTCCTCGGTCTCAGTGGCCGGAACCCAGACGGACATCGGGTGGATGCCGTACTGGCCGAGCATCTTCGAGAGGTCGCGGTCGGCGAGCCCGCGGCCGTAGTAACCGGCCCATCCGTCCAAGAGGTAGAGCGAGTTCAGCAACTGACTGGTTGAGATCGCCGCCGCCTCCCGGTCGGCGAGCAGCTTCCGAGTATCACTCAGCAACTTGACCTGCATCCGCTCGGTGGAGTCGACGCGCTCCTCTGACAGAATCTCGACTAGCGCGGTCCGAGCCTCGTCGCCGTAGCCGAGTGCGTCGGCGATTGCAAGCAGCGGCTCGCAGCTATCGCGCATCCGGTCCGACAGCTCTTCGGGCATGACCGGGCGGGCCTCGGCGATAGCGTCGCCGTGCTTGGACGCCCACGCTGCAATCGCATCCCGAATCGGCTCCGCGAGCGCGGCGACTTCCCGGCGGCGGAACCTCGTGATCTTCTCGCTGCGCTTCTTGCGCTGGAGCCGGATCGGGACGGAGCGGTCGGCGATCGTATCCGGGAGCACGCCGATCCCCGCGAGAACCTTCGCGCAGTAGACGCGGAAGTGAACGACCGCGTTCGTGTTCCCGATGCAACGCGGGACGGTCGCGCCCTGCCGGTGCCCGGCGTTGATGATCGCGCGCAGCCCTTCGTAGCGCTCGGCGGACTTCGGGTTGAAGATCGCGTCGAACTCATCGAGCAGGAGGGTCGGCATACTCGCGTCGACGTGGCGGTAGACCGTCGCCTCGGACGGCGTGATGGTGAGCCACGGGCGCGGGACCAGCAACTCGGTCAGTTCGAGGAGCAGCGACTTGCCGCACTGCTTCTCCGGCGACGAGACGGCGAGATACGGGGTCTGCTCGAAGCGGTGGACGAGGTGCGCGTGGACAATCCAGAGCGCGATGATGAGCCGCTGCTCCGGGGTCGTGACGACATAGCGCTCGATGATGCCGAGCAGCTTTTCGAGTGGGCGCGGATTCGTCTGGGCAGGCAACACTTGACTCCTCTAGTTGGTGTATTAAGTATACGTCGCCGAGCACGGGAAATGGTGCCCGACATAGAGACGGCGCGGTTGCCGTCGCGCCGTCCCGGAACCTAGAGGAGTCCCAGTCGGATGGTAGCCGTCGGTCCGAGTTTCGCGCGTGCTGCCGTTTCCGGGCCGCATCTACCAGGTCCACTTGGTCCTGACGTTTCAGAACCGCATTCCTCCAACCTCCTCGCACACCTGGTGGACCTGGTGGACCTGGGAGAGGGGGTAGGTCAACGGCGATTCACTCCCCAGATTCGGAGACACCTACACCTTCCAGGGTCCACCAGGTCCACCAGGTCCGCCAGGAATATTCGGGTGCTGGCCGGGTTCCGCGGCGCGAGGTCTACCGGGGCTCGCCGAAGCAGTCCGCATCGCGACGGGGCCTGATCCTCCGGCGGAGTGATGCGGCGCGCAAGTTGTGCCCGGCCTCCCTCGGCTTGGCGCGATTCGCCGTCCCGCCGACGCCGAGTCGGGCGCATGCTGGAGGCGGTCGGCGAGCCGCCGGGATGCGCTGGGACGCGCATCCTTCAGTCGAAAGGATGCGTCGACATACCGCTTAACCACGCCGTTTGTAGCCGTTTTGAGCCGATTCGGGCCGCTTGTAACAGCCCATCCGGCGGCTCCCGCGCGCCGGACATCGCCCTCAGGAACGCCCCGAATCGCTGCCCGTCTCATTCCCTCACGCCCGCAGGCGGCCCGATGCCCCACCAGCGGGACGCATTCGCCGCAATATCGGCTGTGGTAGCCGCGTACGGGCCGAATCGGGGCATCCGGCAGGCCCGGCGCGAGTCCGTGGCATGAGTGGCACCTATCCCGGCGGCCCGGCGATACCCTTCTAACCATGGCCGCTAGTCCCGCACAACGAGCCGCGCGCGAGGCCCACAAGGTCGCTGCCCTAGCGATGCGCCGTCAGGGAATGACCGCGCCAGCCGTGGCCGCCGTTCTCGGCTGCTCGGCCCGAAAGGTTCGCGAGCTGTGCGAGGGCGAATCCCTAGACCCGCCGCCCGAGCCTGCGCCCACCAAGGCCAGGCGGAAGCCGCCCCGCCGGAAGGCCCCGCGCGCCTTCAAGCGCCGCAACCAGCCCGCGCTCGGCCGCATGCTCCCGCCGATCATCCTCGACGCCTCCCCACGACTCGGCGTCGGAGGTTTCGGCTTAGCCGCGCAGGCCGTCTCCGCCTCCGGCCTCGGCCCGAACGTCCCGATCGGCGGTCAAGACGAGTTCGGTCGCGTCAAGGTCGGCGAGAAGATCGTGGACATGGGCACGACCCTCTCCCACGACGAGAAACGATATGCCGCGAGCCGCGAGGCCGACGCCGCCCGCAACGACGACTCGTGGGACGCCATGGAAATCCCCGACGACGCCGAGCGCGTTGTCCGCGAGCACGAGGACGGCAGCCTGAGCGAGTTGAATCTCCGCACCCTGGAAGTCCGCGAGCTATGAACCAGCGGGATCGACAGGTCGCGACCCTCACGGCCGCAGGATTCACTGCCGACGAGTGCGCCAAGAAACTCGGGATCTCCGTCTCCACCGTCGATCGCGCTCGTGCCCGCGAGGACGTTCAGCGACTCATCGAGTCGAAGTCGGCCGCCGGACTGTCCCCGCGTGACGTCCTCGAATCCCTGCTCTACTCGACCAACGACCAGACCCGAATGAAGGCCGCGGTCGAGCTGGCGAAGCTGCCGACCGACCCCGCCGAGTCCGATCTCCCGCCTCCGCTCCCGGAGGGCGTCGTTCGCATCACGCGCGAGGACCATCTAGGCACGACGTCCACTCGGGTCTATCCCCTCCCGGAATGGACGGACGAGGACGAAGCAGGCGCGACGGAAGCCGCGAAGTGGACGACCTAGAACGCAGTCAGGCCGCCGATGCCCGCAACCTGAGCACCCGGACTCGCTCAGATTTTGGAGTGACCCAGGGGGCACCCAGATGAAAGGAGGACATGGGTGACGGCAAAACAAGCAGCCAATGGTGCGGGTATGGCCCACGCGATCGCAGACCAGCTACGAGCGTACGGAGTGCGCGGCGTCCTCGTTCAGATGGCCGAGCACCGCCAGATCATCGAGCTTCGCTGCGAGATGCCGCAGTGCTACTGCCACAAGGGGCGGGGGTACTTCGAGCCGAGAACAACCCCTCTCCGCGATTGGGCACCGTCGCCCGACCATTACCCGATCCTCAAGTCAGCCGGCGGACAACTCCGCCCCGAGAACGTCAGGCTCTCCCACGTGCTCTGCAACCGACGCGACTACGGCTGGCGGATGAAGATCAAGGCGATGCTCGCGAAGGGGATGGCGCTCGAGGAGATCGCCGAGTCGCTGAACCGCAAGGGAGTACCGACGCCGCATGGTGGACCCCGATGGTCGGCGGCCACCGTGCGGAAAGCGTTCGTCTCATAGCGCGAGGGTCTTCTCCACGGAGCAGGCGCTCGACGAGCTCGTGCCCGACCGCGACAAGAAGCCATGGCCCGAGCTTCGCAAGCGGCGAAGGCGCGCTACTCCCGTCCGGCCGCCCCGATCCATGAGCGCCTACCGAGGCGATTTCCCGGACGGCCCGGCCGCGGTTTCTGCCCCGAAAACGGAAACGCAAAAAAGCAGTACACGCTCGTCGTGGCGGCCACGCCGTCCCTGGCACTAGTTCGAGCTCGTCCCTGCTCCGCGTCTACGGCGCGGTCTAGGCTCAGCGCGGAAGGTCGGGGTGTAGTTGCTCGTAGTCCAGCATGGCATCGAGCGCGGTCTGAAACCGGGCATGAGCGGCGAGCTGGTCGGGCGAGTCCTCGGGGAGGTCCTCGAACGCGCCCCAGGCTTCGTCCTTCTCTCGCGTGAGGCGAAGGAGGACGGACAGCTCACGCGCGTTCCGGCGCTCTACGTCGTGCTGGTTCGGCTGGTTCCTCATGCTTCCCACTGTAGGAGCCGCGCGGCATCCGTCAAGCGGCGAACGGCTCCGGCCACTTGACGCCGAGCAGCCGTGCGAACTCGCCCGGAGTCAAAAGCATCCGCGCAGGCGTGCCGTTCTCGTCGACGGTCGAGAACTGGTAGAGCAGCAGCCCGTCTCCGGAGCAGAGCGACCACTGAATCCCTGCCTCCTCGGCAGCCGCCGCGATCAACTCGCCGTACTCATCCAGGACGCCCATCACGAGACCGGGTCGTCGGCGTAGGCCTTCTCGATCGCCTCGTGCAGGGACTCGGCCTTGATCGTCACGTAGTAGCGGGACTGGACCGAGCGCGGCTTCCATCCGAAAATCTCGTCGATCGTCGGGGCTTGGACGCCGTTCGCGTAGAGCGACGAGGCGAGCGTCTTGCGGAAGTGATGGAACGAGACTCCGTCGTCGGCGAACGAGTCGAGCAACTTCGTGAAGCCCGCGCCGCCTTGGCCGTAGAACTGCCCCTTCGCGACGACCGTGCCGCCGAGGCCCGGCGAGAGGACTGGCCCCGCGAACTTGCGGTTCGGGTTGATGATGTCGAGCAGGTCGTAGACCTCGGTGTGCATCGGGATCGTGCGCCACTTCGAGCTCTTGCCCTGGAACTTGATCGTGCGGTCGGCCCAGTTGATGTCCTCCCAGGTCAGGCGCCGTACCTCGTCCTTCCGCATGCCCGTGTAGACGAGCAGCGTCCAGAGCGTGAGCGCCTTGATCGACTTCTCATCCGCCCGCGCCCGCATGACCCGCAGCCGCTCGTTCGTGATCAGTTTCGCCGCGGGGTCCGGGTCCGCCGGTGCGGGCTTCTTGAAAATGCGGCCCTTGGCGAGCGGGTTGCGCGTGACCGCGGGGAAGTCCTCGTCCTCCACGGCGTCAGCATAGGCAGCCGCGATGTGACCAGCCATCACGTGCCGGGTGCCCTGGTCGTACGGCGACTCGGAGAAGCAGCGCCGGGCGTCCTTCGGCCCGACCTTCTCGGCGTCGATGCCCTCGGCGTCGAGCCAGGCCTGGAAAATGACCAGCGAGCGCCGGTTGTTCACGACCGTTTTCGGTGACCTCCCGGACTCCGTCAGCGTCGCGATTCGCGCCTCGAAGATTTCGTGCAAGACGGTCGTCGCGGTGTCGGGGGCCGCGCTAGTCATCATGGGGCACCCACTCCGTGGTTGCGCCGGGCCGCTCCAGCCGTGCGATCGGTGCTCATATGCTCATCATCGGCATACCGGCGGGAAAGTCAATCCCCTAAATCATGCGGTTTTCCGGTGAAGCCTTCTTCCAGAAGGACGCGCCGAAGGGCATGCCGGAGTGGATACCGACGGCGTCGATCGTCGTCTCGACGCGAGAAAAGCCGCGACAGAAACGGAGGATCGACGCGCCGCTCGTGGGCGACGAGCTTGCCCTCCTCTGGATGGTGAACATGGGCTGCATCGACATGAACACCTGGTATTCGCGGATCGACAAGCCCGATCGGCCCGACTGGGTGCTCTTCGACCTCGACCCGTCACCTGATGTCGGCTTTCCCGAGACGGTGCAGGTGGCGCTCCTCGTGAAGCAGGCGCTCGACGCCCTCGAGCTGGAGAGCTTCGTGAAGACGAGCGGCGCGGATGGGATTCACGTGCTCGTTCCGATCGCGCGCCGCTACACGTTCGCGGACACCCGCGAGTTCTCGGCGATCATCGCCGGGGCACTGGCGAGGACGCACCGCGGCCTCGTGACGACCGAGTGGTCGAAGGCGAAGCGCCGCGGCGTGCTCATCGACTCGAACCAGAACGGCGAGGGAAAGACGATTGCGTCGGTCTACTCTGTGCGTCCGAAGGAGCGCGCGCCGGTCTCGACGCCGCTGCGCTGGGACGAGGTGAACGAGGACCTCGACCCGGCGGTGTTCACGATGGAGCTCGCGCTAGATCGGGTCGAGGAGCACGGCGATCTCTTCGCAGGTGTCCTGAAGAACGGGCAGTCGCTCTCGGCGGCGCTCAAGGCGCTGCGCTAGACGGCTTCGGCGACGGGTGCCCGCTCGCACGTGAGCACGCGCTCGAGCGCTGCGACGCATTTCGGGTCGAACGACGTGCCGCTCTCCTCGCGGAGCAGCGCGATCGCTCGCTCGTGCGTCCAGGCTTCTCTGTACACACGGCGTGAGATGAGCGCGTCGTAGACATCGCAGACCGCGAGGATCCGCGCGTCGAAAGAGATCAGGGAGCTCTCGGACCCGTGGGGGTAGCCGGAGCCGTCGAGGCGCTCGTGATGGTCGCGCACGAGGTGCCTGACCTCGTCGCCGAACCCGAGGTCGACGAGCAGCTTGTCGCCGGACTGCGGATGCTCCTTGATGACGTCGAACTCGTCGTCGGTAAGCGGACCCGGCTTCTGGAGAATCGAATCGGGCACGGAGAGCTTGCCGATGTCGTGGACGAGCGCCCCGGTGGCGAGAGCGCGTAGACGACTACCGGTGAGCCCGAGCTCCTCTCCCACCTGAACCGCCCGCAGAGCGACGCGGCGCGTGTGCTCCTCGGTGTACTCGTCCTTGCGGGCGAGACTGAGAGTCAGTGCGCGAACGTGCCCGCCCAGGAACGCCTCCTCGGCAGCAACGAGATCTGCGCCCGTGACGTCACCCACGAGCGGGCGGGACTGGGCAGCGCGCCGAAGGTCGAGCGCGACCGGGACTCCGACGACGAACATCCCGAGGAGCTCGAAGCCGTGGCCGAGCCACCAGCCGAGCTCCATGAAGGTGAGGAGCATCGCGGGCGGCAGAGCCGAGGCCAGCCAGAAGATTCCGATTGCGACCACCAGGTCAGCCCGGCGACGAGTGAGCAAGTAGGTTCGGAGGGCGCGCAGGGTCAACAGCGCGAAGAGCGTCAGTCCAACAGCCAGGACGACGAAGGCCTCGGCGCTTCGCGGCTCCGGCACGCTCGGAACGGCGCTCGGTACGAGTATTCCGACCGTGCCCAGAGCGAGAACGCCCGTCAGCAATGCGATCTGAAGGACAATCAATGGCCTGACGTTCCGCGGCCGCCGAAGAGACGGAAGGGCCGACAGTGCGAGCACCGCGGCCCCGACGGGAAGGGTCGCGCCGCCGGTGAAGCCGACGACGCCGTTCATCCCGACCAGGAAGCCCGGCGTGGCAAGGCCGTGCAGAGCCAGGAGCGCGGCCATCACGGAGAACGCGGTTCCGACGATCACCGTCCGGCCGTCCCTGCGCCGAGCCCCGACAACCGTGAGCGCTACTGCGGCGAAAGCCGCTGCAAGGGCCGTGAGCCCGACTCCGCTGAAGTGCACCTGGCCGGGAAACATGGCGTGGCGGTGGGCGACCGCATTGATCGCCAACGACGGAAAGAGCGCGACTGCGGAACCCAGAGCTAGGGCAGGGACAACTTGCCAAGTGGTGCTGCGCCGCATGCCTCGATTGAGATCGGGCGTGCGCGGCCTAGAGCCATCCCTCGAAAGGGGGAGGTCGAGCGGATCGCTACGTGCTTCCGGGCCGTACGAACTCGTAGACCTGGCCGATCTCGTCGAAGCCGAGCTTCCTGTACAGCTCTTTGGGCCAATCGTCCCGCAGGGCCATGAGGAACGTCAGCTCGTTTCCGGCCTCGCGGGATGCCTGAAGCGCGCGTGAGACCGTCGCCCGCGCCAGGCCGCGGTTGCGGAACTCCTCGAGCGTCCCTACCGCCTCGATCTGGCCGATCGTCCCGTCGGAATAGAGGTCGCAGTAGCTCGCGACGGCGCCGTCGACCCGAGCGGCGAGAAACCGCGTGTCCATCGCGTCCATGAGCACGCGCTTGTTGGCGACGAGCTGACGCACGACGTCGTCGTCTCCTCCATAGGGCTCGACGCGAATGCCCTCCGCCCACACGGCGTCGAGCTCCTCAGCGGCTACCTCCTCCACGTGTGACGTGTCGATCGGCCGGTCCGGCTCTCTGCGCGCGACCATCAGGACGTCACAATGCACGTCCCAGCCGAGGCTCTTGAATTCGGGCTCGAGCCGCGCGCCGAGGCCTTCGTCGTTCACCTCGACCTTTCGATGCGCAAGACCTGCGCCGCCCAGGATTCGGTCCGCCTCGGCGGCAAGCAGCGGAACTGTCGCACTCTCGAGATTCTGCTCGGCGAGCAGGTAGTTCCGGCTCCAGACACGAGGAAGCTCGTCGTGGAAGTGCGCGACTCCGAACGGAAACGTCTCCTCGCGCCCGGCTGCCCTTCGGCCGAGCTCCAGTATGAACTCGACGACACGCTCCCGTTCACCCATCGCCGAGCCGCCTCGGGTGCCCGAGCATGCTCAGCTCGGCGATGTCGCGGCGGAAGAGGAGGGAGACCGTCCAGTCGGCGACGACGCGGAGCTTCCGGGAGAGGAGCGGCAGCTGGTAGAGGTGGTACGACCTCGTCACGAACCAGCCCGGAAAGCCTCGCAGCGGAAGGCCGAAGACCAGGGCGATCCCCTTGTGCCGGCCGAGCGTCGCGACCTGTCCGAGCGAGCGGTACCGGTACGGTTTCGGCGTACCGCGAAGGTTCCTCGCGAGGCGGCGCGCCTGGCGCAACGCGTGCTGGGAGGTCGGGGGATCCGGCGTGCCCGGCGTTGCGGCGTTCGGCACGCGTGCGCAGTCGCCGAGCGCCCAGAGCCCCTCGTGTCCGTCGACCCGCAGGGCTTCGTCGACGTTCACGTGCCCGCGTTCGTCCACCGGCAAGCCGAGCTTCGCGACGAGTGGATTCGGGTTGACGCCGGCCGTCCACACGAGGGTGTGCGAGGGGATGCGCTCTCCTCCGGTGAGAACCACGGAGCTCTGCCCGACCGACTCGAGCGTCGTCGACGTCCTGATCTCGACGCCTCTCCGCGCGAGCTGCTTCGCGGCATAGTCGCCCAGCCGCGACGGAATCTCGGGAAGGATCTTCGGCGCGGCGTCGACGAGCACCCAACGCGCGCGGTGTCGTGGAAGCTCCGGATAGTGACGCAGCGCGTCTCGGACGAGGTCGGCAAGCTCCGCCAGAGCCTCCACGCCCGCATACCCTGCTCCGACGAAGACGAACGTGAGATGGGCCTCGGCCCGTTTCGAGTCCAGCTCGGCCATCGCCGCTTCGAGCTGACGCAGGACATGGTTCCGCAGGCTGATCGCGTCTGCGAGGTCCTTGAAGCCGAGCGCATGCTCTGCCAGGCCTGGGATCGGCAGCACGCGCCCGATCGAGCCGAGGGCGAGCACGGCCTGCTCGTAGCCGACCTCGAAGGTGCCGGCTCCAGTCTCGACCGTCGCCGTCCGCCCAGCAGCGTCGAGCCCCGTGAGCCGGCCGAGCAGAAGCTCCGCGTGCGGGCACATCATTCGGAGCGGCACGACGACGTGGCGCGGCTCGAGGGTCCCCGACGCAGCCTCCGGCAGAAGTGGTGTGAAGAGCATGAAGTTCTCCAGGCTCACGATCGTCGCTCCGCGTCGTCCCAGCAGGCGGGCGACGTACGAACCGGCGAAGCCGCCGCCAAGGACGAGAGTTCCGCCCCGAGCCCTGCGCGCCTCTACCATCGCCCCGTGCAGGTATCGGTGATCGGGAGCGGGGCCGAGCACGAGGCTCGAGCGGAGGAGGTCGGACGCTTGCTCGCCGAGCGGGGGTGCACCGTGGTCACCGGCGGCCTCGGCGAAGTGATGGCCGCGGCGGCTCGCGGCGCGAAGGGGGCAAGAGGCACGACGATCGGCATTCTCCCCGGCATGAGCCGGCGCGAGGCGAATGAATGGATCGACCACGCTGTGGTCACCGGCGTAGGGCACGCACGTAACCTGGCCGTGGTTGCAAGCGGCGATGCGGTGATCGCGGTCGGCGGCAGCTGGGGGACGCTCGCCGAGATCGCGTTCGCCATGCGTCTCGGCCGGGCAGTCGTGATCCTCGAGCCCGGCTGGGAGCTGGACGGCGTCGTCCGGGCGACGACTCCGGAGGAGGCGGTCGACCTCGCGCTCAGCCGCGTCGCAGGGGAAGGGTCAGGCAGGTAGGCCCACCCTCGCCCTTGCGAGACAGCTCCTCGCCTGCGTAGACGCGGACGTCGACGCCCGCGGCTTCCATGCGCCGCCTCGTCTCCGGGTTGCCCTCGAGGGCGAGCGCCTTCCGCGGTCCGAGCGCGAGGACGTTGCAGCCGATCGACTCAAACTCCTCGTCGGGGACCTCAACCAGCTCGACGCTCCGCTCCTCGAGGAGCTCCACCAAGCGAACCGGCAGCAACGGCAGGTAGACGAGCGCCAGGTCCGCGTCGAGCGGGCTGATCAGGGTCAACATGTGCATGCAGTGGCCGCGGCCGTGGTGGTGCGGCAAGTCGACTGTGATCACCTCGACGCCGGGCAGAGCCGCTCCGAGTTGCGCGGCGCCCGCCTCGTTCGTCCGGTAGCCGAGGCCGACGACCAGCGTCCGCTGGTCGAGCCAGAAGGCGTCGCCGCCCTCGGCAATCGCTGGCTCCGTGAGCTCGGCGGCGACCGGAACGCCAGCCGCCTCGAAAGCGGCCCGCATCGCCTCGACCTCGCCCCGTCGGGCTTCCTTTCCGGGCCGGAGGAGGATCGCGCCCGCGTCACCTACGATCGTGGGGTCGAACACATAGATCGCGTCCGGGTTTCCGTCTCGCGCACTCTCGGCGACGACGACCTCGGCCCCGGCCTCCTCGAGCGCCGTGCGGAGCCCTTCGTGCTCTTCTGCGATTCGCTTGGCGTCGGGCTCTGCGAGCCACCCGTACTCGCGCCAGCGCGAGAAGTCCGTGCCAGGAGGCCGGACGAGCACTCGCCTGAGTGCCGCGGTCATGCTCTGGCTCACGAGGCGAGCATCCGGTTGAGCAGTTCGAGCGCGCCGGCCTTGTCGAGCGGCTCGTTCATGCGTCCAGCATGCGCCTCAGTAGCTCGAGCGCACCCGCCTTGTCGAGCGGCTCGTTCAGGTTGCCGCACTTGGGTGACTGGACGCATGAAGGGCAGCCGCTCTCGCAGGGACAGCCCGCGAGCATCTTGGCCGTGTCCTCGACCCAGCCCTCGAAGGCTTCGAACCCGCGCTCGGTGATCCCGACGCCTCCGGAGTGGCCGTCGTAGACGAAGACCGTCGGCCGCCCGGTCTGGAAGTGGAGGTTCGTCGACAGGCCGCCGATGTCCCAGCGGTCGCACATCGCCCAGAGCGGGAGGATCGCGATCATCGCGTGCTCGGCTGCGTGCAGCGTGCCGAGCAGGCGGGGCATCTCCTCGAGCCCGGCGAGCTGTTCGGGCTCCGGGACGTACCAGACGGCCTCGGTGTCGAAGGTCGTCTCCGGGAGGTCGAGTTGGACGAGGTCGAGCGTGGATTGGTCGCGGATCGAGCGCTTCTGGTACGCGATCACCTGCTCGGTGACGCTGACGAGCCCGAAGGCAAGCTCGAGGCCGAGCCGCCGCTCGGTGCGGAGCGTCTCCTCGATCGCGGTCGTCGTGTCCTTCTTCGTCTGCGTGTAGTAGTCGCCGGCGAACGGCTCGACGAGGGCGCTCCGGGCCGCCAGGTCGAGTGCGACCACCCGATAGCTCTCGCCGAGGTGGAGGTAGATGGCCCCCTCGTGGACGGTCGAGTAGGCGCGCTCACGCTCGATCGTGCCGAGCACCGAGCCCGTGTCGGTGGTGACGACGGTGAAGATGTCCGGGCTCGTCGAGCGGAGGCCGAAGCGGCCCGCCGGGTAGTCGCGCCCAGCCCAGACGAAGCCGGCCTTCGTCTTCTCCAGATCGGGATGCTCGGCAGCGCGTCGGAGCGCCTCTGCGCCGAGTATCTCCACATCTGCCTCGTCGATCGGCGCCTCAAATGCGGCGGCTGCGACGTGCCCGTCGAGGACCCGCGTGTTCTCGTGGTCGAGGATTGCGGCTTCGACGCGTCGGCCGAGCAGCGTCTCGGGCTCCCGCATGAAGTACTGGTCGAGTGCGTCCTCGCTCGCGACGAGGACGGCGAGCCCGTGTCCACGGCGGCCGGCCCGGCCCCACTGCTGGCGGAGACTCGCCACGGTGCCGGGGAACCCGACCGAGATCACGCAGTCCAGCGCGCCCACGTCGATGCCGAGCTCGAGCGCGTTCGTCGCGCTGACGCCGAGGAGCTCGCCCGCGAAGAGCCGCTGCTCGATCTCGCGGCGCTGCGCAGGGGTGTAGCCGGCGCGGTAGGGCGAAAGCGCGGACGCGTCGCCGATCCGATCTGCCGTGAACTTGTGGATCAGCTCGGCGGCGCGGCGGCTCTTGGCGAAGACCAGGGTACGTAGCCCTCGCTCCACGAGGTCGGCCATCAGCTTCGACGCCTCGGCCAGCGCGCTGCCACGCTCGCCGAGCTCCTCGTCAACCAGCGGTGGGTTCCAGAGCGCGACCGTCCGCTCGGCCTTCGGCGCTCCGTCCTCTCCGATCACGGTGAAGTCGAGACCCACGAGCGAGCCGGCGAGCTCGCCTGGATTGCCGATCGTCGCCGAGGCGAGCAGGAACTGCGGATCCGAACCGTAGATACGCGCGAGCCGGCGGAGCCGTCGCAGGACGTTGCCGACGTGCGAGCCGAACACGCCCCGGTAGACGTGCGCCTCGTCCACGACGACGTAGCGCAGGTTCGAGAAGCAATCGCCCCAGCGATCGTGGTGTGGCAGGACGCCGACGTGGAGCATGTCCGGGTTGGTGAGGATCAGGTTCGACCACTTCCGGATCTGCCAGCGGCGCTCGCTCTCGGTGTCGCCGTCGTAGATCGCCGGCCGGATGCGCTTGACCTTCAACTCGTCGAGGGCGCGAACCTGGTCCTGCGCGAGCGCCTTGGTCGGATAGAGGTAGAGCGCGCGCTGCTTCGGGTCGTCGGCGATCGCCGCGAGCACGGGCAGGTTGAAGGCGAGGCTCTTGCCGCTCGCGGTGCCCGTCGCGAGCACCAAGTTCTCGCCGCGCGCCGCCGATTCCCACGCCTGCGCCTGGTGCGAGTAGAGCGTGTCGATCCCCCGGGCCTCGAGCCGCTCTCGCAGCGCGGCGGGCAAGTCAGAGGGCAGCGGTGCGGTAACGGGGTCGCGCGCCGGCTCGGACCCGAGATACGCGAGCTCCTCTCCCTGAAGCAGGTCGTCCCAACTCGCGACTCTGGCGGCCATCCTCCCCGATGCTAGCCTTGGGCTACCGGGGTGCCTCGTCGCCGAGGCTGAGAACACACCCGCTGAACCTGATCCGGGTCATGCCGGCGAAGGGAGGGAATGGCAGTTCCACGTTGTCTGACGATTGCCGGGTCTGATTCCGGCGGGGGTGCGGGCATTCAGGCCGACTTGAAGGCCTTCGCGGCCGCCGGCTGCTTCGGGACGAGCGCGATCGTCGCGCTCACGGCGCAGAACACTCTGGGCGTCACTGCCGTTCAGGAGCTGCCGCCGGGGTTCGTCCGGGCGCAGCTCGACGCGGTCTTCGACGACATCGGCGTCGACGCTGCGAAGACGGGCATGCTCTTCTCCCGGGATCTGATCGAGACCGTCGCCGATTTTCTCGGCGAGCACCCGGTGCCGCTCGTCGTCGACCCGGTGATGGTGGCGAGCTCCGGCGCGAAGCTCCTGCAGGACGACGCCGTCCAGACCCTTGTCGGCAGGCTGTTCCCGCTCGCGACCGTAGTGACGCCGAACCTCCCCGAGGCCGAGGCGCTCGCGGATCGCAGCGGCTCTCGGGGGGAGCTTGCCGAGCGGATCCACGAGCTCGGCGCACCAGCCGTGATCGTCACGGGCGGACATGGCGACGACGCTGTCGACCACCTCTTCGACGGCCGCGAGCACGTCGAGATCGAGGTCGAGCGGCACGACGTCAAAGCCACCCACGGGGCAGGCTGTACGCACTCGGCGACTCTGGCCGCGCTCCTTGCTCGCGGCGAGAGCCTCGAGGAGGCTGCGCGAGGGGCCGCGCAGATCGCGTCCGAAGCGGTGCGGAACGGGCTCGTGGAGATCGGGGCCGGGGAAGGGCCGGTCAACGTCTTCGCATGAGAACCGGAGCAGACCTTGCAGCGATCCGGGAGCGAAAGCCGCTCGTCCACCAGATCACCAACTACGTCGTCATGAACGAGACGGCGAACGCGACGCTTGCTCTCGGCGCTCTGCCCGTTATGGCACACGCGGTCGAGGAGGTCGAGGAGATGGCCTCCGTCGCCGGAGCCCTCGTTCTCAACATCGGGACGCTCTCGAAGCCCTGGATCGAGGCGATGCTGCTCGCCGCGGGAGCCGCGAACCGGGCAGGCGTGCCGGTGGTTCTCGATCCGGTCGGCGCAGGTGCGACGAAGCTCCGCACCGAGACGGCGAAGCGGATCCTCGACGAGGCTGAGATCGCAGTCGTGCGCGGCAACGCTGCCGAGGTGGCGACCTTGGCGGGGCGGCAGGCGGAGATCCGCGGCGTCGAGTCGATCGGAGTGAGTGATTCCGGCGCGGAGCTTGCCAAGGCCGCTGCCTCGGCGCTCGGCTGTGTGGCCGCCGTCACCGGGCCTGTCGACCACGTTTCCGACGGCGAGCGCGTGGTGGCAGTTGCCAACGGCCACGAGCTGCTCGCGACCGTGACCGGGACCGGCTGCATGTCGACGGCGATCACCGGGTGCTTCCTCGCCGTCGCGCCGAATCGCCCACTCGATGCGGCCGCGGAAGCGCTCGTCGCCTTCGGCGTCGCGGGCGAGGACGCGGCAAAGGGCGCCAAGGGGCCGGGCACCTTCCACGCCGCCCTCTACGACGCGCTCTACAACCTCGATCCCGGAACGATCGACGATCGAGCCAGGGCGGAGGGATGAGGCTGCACGCGATCGTCACCGACATCGAGACGGCTCGGGCCGCGGTCGAGGGCGGCGCGACCGTCGTCCAGCTGCGGCTGAAGGGCGCGACGACCGAGGAGGTGGTCGAGGCGGGGCGACCTTTCGGTGATCTGCCCGCGACGTTCGTCGTCAACGACGACGTCGAGGCGGCGATCGCTCTGGACGCCGACGGTGTCCATCTGGGGCAGGACGACGAGGGCGCCGAGCGGGCGATCGAAGCGGGGCTGCTCCTGGGGATCTCCGCCTCGAGCGTCGAGGAGGCACGGACCGGGCAGGCTGCCGGGGCGGCCTACGTCGGCGCCGGCCCGGTCTGGGCGACGCCGTCGAAACCGGATGCCGACCCGCCAATCGGCCTCGAGGGTCTGGCGGCGATCTGCGACGCGGTGTCGATTCCGGTCGTCGCGATCGGAGGGGTCGACGCGTCGAACGCCGGCGAGTGCCTGGCCTCGGGCGCGGCTGGAGTCGCGGTCGTGAGAGCCGCCACGGATGCGAAGGCCGTCAGTGAGGCTCTCGGAGCTCGGTGAGCTCGGCCTGCTGGCCGAGCTCGAGCAGCGCGGCTTGGCCCGTGGTATCGAGAACGACGCCGCGCAGCTCGAAGGCGACCTCGTCGTCACGCAGGACGCGCTCGTCGAAGGCGTTCACTTTCGACTGGACTGGACGACCTACCGCGACCTCGGCTACAAGGCGGCCGCCGTCAACCTGAGCGATCTCGCCGCGTCCGGCGCGGAGCCGGAGGCACTGCTCGTCAGCCTCGGTGCTCCGGAGGAGACTGAGCTCGACGACGTGCTCGAGCTTTACGCCGGGCTGAACGAGCCGGGTGTCCCGGTCGTCGGCGGCGACACGACCCGCGCCGGGTCGCTGTACCTTTCCGTCACGGCGCTCGGCCGGTCGAAACGCGTGCCGGGGCGGGACGGGGCGCGGTCGGGGGACCTGCTCGTCGTGACGGGGCCGCTCGGCGCCGCCGGCGCCGCTTTCCGAGAGGGCCGCCACTCGCGACCCCCGCTTCGGCTCGAGGAGGGTCGCCGGCTCGCGGCCGTCGCGCACGCGCTGATCGACGTCTCGGACGGGCTCGCCGCCGATGGGGGCCATCTCGCTCGTCGCTCCGGATGCCGCCTCGTGATCGAACTCGAACGCGTTCCTCTCGCTCCGGGCGCGACCGTGGACGATCTCGGGTTCGGCGAGGACTACGAGCTACTCGCCGCGACTGCCGATCCGATCGAGTTCGCGGTGATCGGACGCTGCGAGGAGGGAACAGGGCTCGAAATCCGTCTCGACGGGAATCGCGTAGCTCTGTCGGGTTGGGACCACTTCGGCGGGCAAGGGGTAGGCAACTTGCGCTGATCCGCGTGAGCGACAAGGCTATGCGGCAGTGCTGGCCTTCGTAGCCGGGCGGCTCGTGTGGACGGTGATGCTCGTGTTCGTGATCAGCGTGATCACGTTCGCCCTCTTCTTCGCCCTCCCGCCTAACCAGCCTGGGTCGAATCGACAGGGGCAGGTCACGCCGAACCTGCAGGTGCAGTTCAACCTCGACGGTCGTGCGTCCTTCGCGGGGGAATACAGGCATTTCCTCGACCGCGTGGTGCGGCACGGCGACCTCGGCCGCTCGCTCCGGCAGCCACGTTCCGTGCGGGAGATCATCGGCAAGGCTCTGCCGGTGACGGCGTCGCTCGTGATCGGCGGGACGATCGTCTGCCTCGTGCTCGCCTTCTCGATCGGATTGCTCTCGGCGCTACGGCCGCGCTCGCTGCTGGACAAGGGCCTGATGGTCTTCGTCCTGATCGGGATCTCCGTGCATCCGGTCTGGCTCTCGCTCGTGTTCTCGTACCTGCTCGGGTTCAAGCTGCAGGCCTTCCCGGTCGCCGGCTACTGCGACTTCTTCTACCACCCGTCGGGCTCGAGTCTCTGCGGCGGCCCGAGGTACTGGGCGTATCACATGATCCTTCCGTGGTTCACCTTCGCGCTCCTGTTTGCGGCGCTCTACGCACGGATGATCAGAGCCGGTGTGCTCGAAGCGCTGAACGAGGATTACGTGCGCACCGCCTGGGCGAAGGGAGCGGGAACCTGGCGGGTGCTGCGGCGGCACGCGCTTCGCAACGCGCTTCTGCCGGTGATCTCGATACTCGGCATGAACATGGGGCTCGCATTCGGCGGCGCGCTCTTCATCGAGACGGCCTTCCAGCTGCCCGGGATGGGACAGGTGCTCTACCGGGCGCTGACGAGTAGTGACCTGCCGGTGATCATGGGCGTTGTGCTCGTCGTCAGCGTCGCGATCACGATCGCAAACACGATCGCGGACGTGGTCTACTGCCTGATCGATCCCCGCATGGGCTTCCGCAGGTTGCGGGTAAGCGGCTTTTCGGGGGCGATTGGCTGGCGCCTGCGGCCGAGGCCGCAGATCACGGAGTCGCGGCCGTAGGGCCGAGCCAGGACGCCCAGGCCCGCTCGTAGTGAGAGCGCGAGCGTGCGCCCACGACGCTCTCGCGTGCCTCGCCGCCCTCGAAGAGGATCGCCGTAGGGATCGAGAGGACGCCGTACCGGGCTGCAGTCTCGAAGTTCTCGTCGATGTTCAGCTTTGCGAACTCGACGCGGCCGGCGGTCTCCTCGGCGAGGTCGGCCAGGATCGGCTCGACGGCCTTGCACGGCCCGCACCAGGGAGCCCAGAAGTCGACGACGACCGGGCGATCGGCCTCGAGCACCTCGTGCTCGAACGTCTCGTCGGTCAGCTCGCGCATCGGTCGGAGGCTACAGGCGCCCGCTGAGCGCGCGCAGCCGTAGGATCGGGACCTTCCAGATCGCCTCGAGGACGATCGACTTGCTCATCTTCGAGCCGCCCACCTCGCGATCGGCGAACGTGATCGGTACCTCGACCACACGGAAGCCCGCTCTCAGCGTCCGGTAGGTCGTCTCGATCTGAAACGCGTAGCCGAGCGACGAGATGTCGTCCAGGTCGATCGTCTCCAGCACCTCGCGCCGGTAGCACTTGAAGCCGCCTGTGAGGTCGCGGACGCCGAGCTGTAGGAGCACCTGGGCGTACAACGAGCCGCCGCGTGAGATGAAGCGGCGCACGAACCCCCAGTTCCGGGTTCCGCCACCTTGCACGTACCTGGAGCCGAGTACCAGGTCTGCGTCCTCGGCCGCCGCAGCCAGGCGCGGCACGTCTTCCGGGTTGTGCGAGAAGTCGCAGTCCATCTCGAAAACCAGGTCCGCTCCCAGCTCGAGCGCGCGTCGAAAGCCCGCGAGATAGGCGGGGCCGAGGCCTTCCTTGTGCTCCCGATGCAACACGTGAACGCGGTCGTCCTCGCCGGCAAGGCGATCGGCGATCTGTCCAGTCCCGTCGGGAGAGTTGTCGTCGATCACGAGCATGTGCAGGTCGTCGAGGTCCAGGCGGCGAAGTGCCGCGACCATCGACTCGAGATTCTCGCGCTCGTTGTAGGTGGGGAGGCAGATCAGGTGGCGCACGGCCCCTATCATCGTCGGGGTGGCGAAATCACTCCCCCGCAACGCAGAAGTAGCTGACCAGTTCGACCTGCTGGCCGATTTCCTCGAGCTCGAGGGCAGCGACCAGTTTCGGCCGCTCGCCTATCGCCGTGCTGCGCAGCGCATGCGCGAGACGGGTGGCTCGATTGCGCAGCTCGCGCTCGACGGACGTGCAAAGGACCTGTCCGGGATCGGCAAGACGATCGAGGAGAAGATCGTCCAGATCGTCCAGGGCGGCACGATCGAGGCGCTCGCCAAGCGGCAGGCCCTCGTCCCGCCGGACGTCGTCGCGTTCATGCACCTCCCCGGTCTCGGGCCGAAGACGGCGCGACGCATCTGGCAGGAGCTCGGCGTCTCGACGATCGACGAGCTGAAGCAGGCCGCCGAGTCGGAGCGGCTGCGCACGCTGAGCGGCCTGGGGCCGAAGACGGAGGAGAACGTCTTGAAGGCGCTTGCCACGCCGCGCAAGGAAATCGAGCGCAAGCCGCTCCTCGGCCAGGCGCTGCCCGCCGTTCGAGCCGTCGTCTCGGTGCTCCGGGAGCACCCCACGGCCGAGCAGGTGAGCGAGGCCGGGAGCGTCCGTCGCCTGAAGGAGCAGGTGCGCGACCTCGACATCATCGCCACGGCCGGCGACCCCTCCGCGCTGATCGAGTACTTCACGCAGCTCCCATGGGTCGACGAGGTCGTCGCGAAGGGCAGGACGAAGGCGACGGTGGTCTCCAACGACGGCTTGCGCTTCGATCTGCGCGTCGTCCCTCCAGAGAGCTACGGCAACCTTCTCCAGCATTTCACGGGCTCGAAGCAGCACAACGTCGCGCTCCGGGAGGAAGCCGTCCGCCGCAAGCTCTCGATCTCCGAGTACGGCGTCCAGGACGTGGAGACCGGCAAGGTGCACACCGACCGCACCGAGGAGGGCCTCTACAAGCGCCTCGGCTACGCCTGGATCCCGCCCGAGCTCCGCGAGAACATGGGCGAGCTCGAAGCGGCGCGCGAGGGGAAGCTTCCGACGCTCGTCGAGCTCGCGGACATCCGCGGCGACATGCACACCCACTCGACGTGGTCCTCGGACGGGCGCAACACGATCGAGGAGATGGCGGCCGAGGCCCGTCGGCTGGGCCGTTCGTACATGGTCGTCACCGACCACTCGCACTACCTTCGCGAGGGCCGGATGGAGGCGCAGAACCGCGAGATCGAGAAGCTGCAGGAGGACCTCGGCCGATTCAAGCTCCTGAAGGGGGTGGAGGTGAACATCAAGACGGACGGGTCGATCGACGTGCGCGACGAGGTGGTCGCGGATCGCGACTGGGTGATGGCGTCCGTGCACTCCGGCTTCAACAACGACCTCACCGAGCGCGTGCTGGCCGCGATGGAGAACCCGCACGTGGATTGCATCGGGCACCTCACCGGCCGCAAGCTGAACCGCCGCGGCCCTGCCGACATCGACCTGGAACGGGTCGTCGAGAAGGCGCTCGAAACCGGAACGTTCCTCGAGATCAACGCGCAACCCGACCGGCTCGACCTGCGAGATGCGCATGCGCGTCTCGCCGGCAAGGCGGGAGTGAAGATCGTCATCTCGAGTGACGCTCATCAGACCAGCGCGCTCTCGAACCTCGAGTTCGGCGTCGCCCAAGCGCGACGGGCTTGGCTTGGGCCGGATCAGATCCTCAACACCCGTCCCTGGGGCGAGGTCAAGAAGCTCCTCAAGAAATGAAGTACCGCGCGGTCATCTTCGACCTCTGGCAGACGCTCGTCCCCTGGAACCTGAACGAGGCGAATCGCTTCTACGACCGGATGGCCGACACGGTCGGCGTCGAGCGTGGGCGTTTCCGCGAGGTGTGGCTCGCCGGTCGGCCGAGCCGGGAGACGGGGCCCATGGCCGACCATCTCCGCGGCCTGCTCCGGGATCTCGGGGTCGACGGAGACGTCGACGAGCTGATCAAGCTCAGGCGGGAGTGGACGAAGGCCTCGCTCGTGCCGCGACCCGACGCGCTCGAGACGCTGGCCGAGCTGCGCCGGCGCGGGCATCTTCTCGGTCTGATCAGCGCCTGCTCGGAAGAGGTCTCGCACGTCTGGGACGAGACGCCTCTCGGAGGCACGCTCGACGAGACGGTCTTCTCGTGTGACGTCGGGATCTCGAAGCCGGATCCGAGGATCTACGAGATCGCTTGCGAGCGGCTCGCCGTCGCGCCGGGCGAGTGCCTCTTCGTCGGCGACGGCGCAAACGACGAGCTCCCCGGCGCCGAGCGGGTCGGCATGGCCGCTGTGCAGCTGCGAGCCCCCGGCGAAGAGCTCACGGACCCCGGCAAGGCCTGGCAGGGCGCCTCGATCGAGCACCTTGGCGAGGTCCTACGCCTGACTTAGCAACAGACTGTTGCTAAGTCTCAAAGGCGTCTCAACAGTTCCACGAGCTCGGCCGGCGAGCTGACGACGATGTCCGCTTTGCGGACGAGGTCCCCGGGTGCTTCGTCCGACGAGATTGCCACGCGCACACCGAGCTCGAGCCCTTCGAGGGCACGGAAGCCGTCCAGGTCGGTCGTGTCGTCGCCGGCGTAGAGGGCGCGCTGGAGACCGGCCTCCTCGAGTAGATACAGCGCCGCAGTCCCCTTGTCGGCGTGAACGGGAGGCTTGATCTCGAGCACTTTCCGGCCGAAGCGCGGGACGAGTCCCTCCTGGCGCGCCCGTTCGGCGACTTCCTCGAGATAGGACAGGGCGGCGTCCTCGTCGCCGGCCTGCCGGTAGTGGAAGGAGACCGTGAGCCCCTTGTCCTCCACGGGCCAGTCGACGCCGGCTGCGAAGGAGCGGATCCGCTCCTTCCACTCGGCCGCCTTGGGCTCGAGCTCCAGGCCATGCGACCCGACGTAGCGGATTCCGTCGATCCCGACGAGTTGACGGGCGTCCTCTCCCGTCCGGCCGCTGATGCATGCGACGAGCCCGTAGCTCCCGGCTAGCCGCGTGACCTCGTCCCGCGCGTCGTCCGGGACCCGTGCGTCTTGCGGCCGCGGTGCGATCGGCGCGAGCGTGCCGTCGACGTCGAGCAGGATCGCGGCGCGCTCGGGCGCTTCGGCCAGGGCGGCGATGGGATCGAAGCTCACGCCTCCTAGGATATGGGCGTGCGGCTCGTTCTCATCGGGCTCGTCGCCGGCTTCTTGAGCGCGCTCTTCGGGGTCGGCGGCGGGATCGTCCTGGTCCCCTTGCTGATCCTGGCGGCCCACTTCTCGGAGCGGCCCGCGATGGCGACGTCACTCGCCGCGATCGGTGTGATCGCTCTCGTCGGCACCGTCTCCTACGCGCTGCACGGAGACGTTCATCTCGGCTACGCGATCCTCGTCGGGGTCCCGGCTGCGGTCGGAGCGGTTGCCGGTGCTTCGCTCCAGCAACGGCTGGCCACTCCCGTGCTCACGTTCAGCTTCGCGGCGTTCTTGGCGGCGATCGGCATCTGGCTGGTCATCTGATGGAGATCGTTGTCGCGCTCGCTCTCGGCCTGATCGCCGGTGTGCTCGCGGGGCTCTTCGGCGTCGGCGGGGGCATCCTCTTCGTGCCGACGCTGATCATCGTGTTCGGGCTCGGCCAGGTCGAGGCTCAGGCGACCTCGCTTCTGGCGATCCTGCCAACGGTTGCCGCCGGCACCTGGCGGCAGAGCAAGTACGGCAACGTCCGTTGGCGGGCGGCCGCCGTGATCGGGGCAACAGCGGTCGTCGGCGTGGAGCTCGGCGTGCTCACGGCGACGGCGCTCTCGGAAGACACGTTGAGGCGGCTATTCGGCGTTCTCGTCCTGGGCGTCGCGGCGCAACTGGCCTGGCGGGCGAGACGAAGTATTCTGAGCCCGTGACCGAGCAGGACAATCTCTGGTTGCTTGCCGACGAGCCGATCGCGGCGATCGTGAGCGAGATCGAGGCCGAGGATCCCGAACTGTCCGCTCTCGTCGACTCCCCGGAGAAGCTCCTGGCCTTTCGCACCTTCTCGAGCATTCGCGTGGGCATCGTGCTCGGCCGGCTGCTGATGGACGACGAGGTCGCAGCCTACGACGGGTCCGAGACGTGGGTTCAGCGCCTGCTTCGGAACCCGGCTCACAGAGACCAGATCGCCGCCGAGGTGCGAGCGGTCGCGAAGGAGCTCTCGGAGGCCGAGCTGGACGAGGCTCTCGGTCCCGACGACGCGACCCGCGAACGCTTCCGCGAGTTCGCCCGTCGTGAGCTCGGCGATTAGCTGTCCTGCCCACAGACGTTGTGAACGCGGCTGATCGGCGGTAGGCC
>CAZQAG010000021.1:0-32323 GCA_964591295.1 uncultured Gaiellales bacterium
CGAACAAGTACGCCGAGGGCTATCCGGGCAAGCGCTACTACGGCGGCTGCGAGGTGATCGACGAGATCGAGCAGACGGCAATCGACCGCGCGCTCTCGCTCTTCGGCGCCGAGCACGCGAACGTGCAGCCGCACGCGGGCGCGCAGACGAACATGGCGGTCTATCTGGCCGCGCTCCAGCCCGGCGACACGATCCTCTCGCTCGAGCTCGCGCACGGCGGTCACCTCACGCACGGGCTCAAGGTCAACTTCTCCGGGCGGCTCTACACGATCGCCCACTACGGGGTCAGCCGCGAGACGAACCTCGTCGACTACGACGAGGTGCTCCGCCTGGCGAAGGAGCACAAGCCGAAGCTGATCATCTGCGGCGGGTCCGCCTACCCGCGGACCGTCGAGGCCGACAGGTTCCGGGAGGTCGCGGACGAGGTCGGCGCGCTCCTGCTCTGCGACATGGCCCACTTCGCCGGCCTCGTCGCAGCGGGGCTGCATCCGAGCCCCGTGCCGCACTGCGACTTCGTCACTTCGACCACGCACAAGACGCTCGCCGGGCCGCGCGCCGGGTTCATCCTCTGCAAGGAGGAGCATGCCCAGGCGATCGACCGCGCGGTCTTCCCTGGAATGCAGGGCGGGCCTCTCTGCCACGTGATCGCCGCGAAGGCGGCCTGCTTCAAGATCGCCGCGACGGAGGCGTTCCGCGACTACCAGGGCCAGGTGCGTGCAAACGCGGACACGCTCGCGGAGACGCTGCAGACAGGCGGGCTCGACGTGCTCACCGGCGGCACGGACACACATCTGCTCCAGGTCGATCTCAGAAAGACGGAATGGACGGGCAAGGACGCAGAGGAACGGCTGGCCGAGGTCAAGATCACGGTCAACAGGAACACCGTCCCCTTCGACGAGCGTCCCCCGACGGTCGCGTCCGGCATCCGGATCGGAACCCCCGCGGTCACCATGCGCGGCTTCGACGAGGACGACTTCCGCGAGGTCGGGAACGTCATCGTCGACGCGCTCGGAGAGTCGCCCGATCTGGCTAGGCTCGCTGCGAGGAGCGAGGCGCTCTGCAACAAGCGGCCGCTCTACCCGGGGTTCGGCGGCTTTCCCACGTACGCGTGAGCACCGTCGTCGAAGTCGACCACCCGCTTGTTCGGCACAAGCTTTCGTATCTTCGCGACAAGCGGACGTCGACCGGTGACTTTCGCCGGCTCGTCCACGAGCTGACCGCGCTCCTCACGTACGAGGCGACCAAGGACCTGCCGACCGAGACAGTGCGGGTCGAGACACCGCTTGAGTGGACCGAGGTCGAGCGGATCTCCGGCAAGAAGGTCGCCGTCTGCCCGGTGCTGCGGGCCGGGGTGGGGATGCTAGACGGGTTCCTCGAGCTCGTCTCGGGCGCGCGTGTCGGCTTCATCGGCCTCTTTCGCGACGAGGAGACGCTCGAGCCCGTCGAGTACTACGTGAAGCTGCCGAGCGACCTCGGCGTCCGCGATGCGATCGTGCTCGACCCGATGCTCGCGACGGGGAACTCGTGTGTCGCGGCCATCTCGGCCGTGAAGGACGGAGGTGCGCGCTCCGTCCGCCTGATCTGCCTCGTGGCGGCGCCCGAGGGGATCGAGAAGGTGCACAGTACCCACCCCGATGTGACGATCTACTGCGCCTCGATCGACCAGGGCCTGAACGACCGCGGCTACATCGTCCCCGGCCTCGGGGACGCAGGCGACCGCCTGTACGGCACGAAGTAGGCTGGGCGCCATGTGGCAGACGCTTCGAGACAACCCCGAAGTCGTCTGGGGCTTCTTGCTCGCGCTCGGCGTCGTCCTCGTCCTGACGCCGGCCGTCGGGCGCTTCGCGCGCATCCTCGGCGTCGTCGACCACCCCGGTGAGGGCCGTCGTCTGCACATTCGACCGATCCCCCGCCTCGGCGGGATCGCGCTCCTGCTCGGCATCTTCGTGCCGGCCCTCGCGTTCCTCAAGCTGGACGGGCCCTACCGGGGGATCCTGCTCGGCGCCGCGGTCGCCACCTGTGTCGGGGTCGTCGACGACTTCCGTGGCCTCCCCTGGTGGGCAAAGCTCGGCGGCCAGAGCGTCGCCGCCGCGATCCCGCTCGGCTTCGGGGTCGCGATCGACCGCTTCACCTTCCCCTTCCTCGGCATCCAGGAGTTCCCGGTGTGGGTCGGCGTTCCGGTGACCTTCATCTGGATCGTGGCGATCATGAACATGGTCAACTTCCTCGACGGGATGGACGGGCTCGCGTCCGGGATCTGTGCGATCGCCGGCTTCACCTTCGCCGTGATCGCCCTCTCGCTCGGCAAGCCGGAGGCCGCGATCCTCTCGGCGATCGTGGCCGGAGCGTGCTTCGGGTTCCTGCGCCACAACTTCTATCCCGCCAGGATCTTCATGGGCGACTCGGGAGCGCTGCTCCTCGGCTTCACGCTCGCCACGCTCTCGATTCAGGGTCTCCTGAAGACGGCGGCCACCGTCGCTCTGTTCTTCCCGCTCCTCGTGCTCGCCATTCCGATCGTGGACACATCCTTCGTCCTCGCCAAGCGGCTGAAGCACGGGCGTCCTCTGCACGAGGCCGATCGCACTCACCTCCATCACCGCTTCGCGAACATCGGGTTCTCGCAGCGGCGGGCGGCGCTCTACATGTACGTCTGGTGCGGGATGCTCGCCGGCGCCGCCCTGGCCACGCGGTTCATCCCGTTCCGCGCGCACGGCACGTGGCACCTGTGGCCGACGGTCGCCGCCGCGACGATCGGCCTCGCGGCCCTGGCGACGTCGATCTACATCGTGTACCTACTCGAGATCGTCAAGCTGGCCAACCCGCGCATCCGCCGCCGCGAGCAAGCGGCGCGCGAGCGCAAGACCGCCTGATGTCCGAGCTTCTGGAGGCGATCTACCAGGGAGACCAGGCTCGAGCGGACGAGCTACTCGAGGCCGATCCCGAGCTCGACGTCTTCGAGGCGGCTGCCGTAGGCCGAGCCGAGCGGGTTCGGGAACTGGTCGACCAGGACCCGTCGCTCGCGAACGCCTGGGCCGATGACGGATTCCAGCCGCTGGGGCTCGCGAGCTTCTTCGGCCACATGGAGACCGTCCGGGTACTGCTCGAGCACGGCGCCGGGGTGAACTCCGCCTCTAGGAACGAGATGAAGGTGATGCCACTCCACAGCGCGGTCGCAACGAACGACCCGGAGGCGCGGTACGAGATCGCGAAGCTGCTCCTCGAGCGCGGGGCGGAGCCGAACGCGCGCCAGCAGGACGACTTCACGCCCCTGATGGCAGCCGACCAGGTCGGCAACGAACCCCTCGCGCAGCTCCTCGAAGAGCACGGCGCTACGGCGTAGAGGCCGACCCCATCACTATTTCCTAATCGCTGCCTGATAGACAGCGTCCCGATGCGCGGACGCGGTCTTGCCGCACTTGCACTCGTCGGGTTGAGCCTCGTTCTCTCCTCGGGCGGCCCGAGCTCGGCGTCCAGTCGTTCTCCCAGCCGAACCGCGGGCTTGCCGGAGGGGCTCCTCAACAACGACGTCGTTGTGATGAATGCAGATGGCAGCGACCAGAGGAACGTGACCAGGTCGGTAGTAGATGAGCTGGATCCCGTGCCGTCCCCGGATGGCGCAAAGATTGCCTACTACAAGTCTGCGGAAGTGTTCGTAATGGACGTCGATGGCAGTGACAAGCGGAATCTGACCCGAAACCGCGCCTTCGACTGTTGCCCCGTCTGGTCGCCCGATGGCCGGCTCATTGCCTTCTACGGCGTCCGAGGAGGGGTACGAGCCGAGTCGGACATCCTCGTGGTGACGGCAGATGGCCGCAACCTGAGGAACCTCACCAGGACGCCGACGACGTTCGACTCCTCGCCGGTGTGGTCGCCCGACGGGACGCGAATCGCACTCGTCTCGAGCGGGCTCGAAGATCACCCCGACATCTATGTGATGAATGTCGATGGCGGCGAGCGAAGGAATCTGACGCGCAATCCGGCGGTGGACTGGTACCCGGTGTGGTCGCCCGACGGAACGAAGATCGCCTTCCAGTCCCGAGGGCGAAGCGAACATGGCTCGACCGACATCGTCGTCATGAACGCCGACGGGAGCAACCAGACAGATCTCACGCCGGATTGGTACCCGCAGGCTCGACCCGCGTGGTCGCCGGACGGATCGAAGATCGTCTTCCAGGGTTACGGCACGCTTGGTAACAACGACATCTACGTCATGAATGCCGATGGGAGCGGGAAGGAGAACCTGACACCCGAGACCCCGTACCGTGGAGAAGGCTCGCCCGCCTGGTCGCCCAACGGCCGGCAGATCGCCTACGGAACCCATCGTTGGGGTCCAAGTCTTCGTTATGGACGCCGACGTTTGAATCGCGAGGTCTTCGTCATGAACGCCGACGGAAGCAACAAGCGAAACCTGACGGAGGATCGATCCTTCGACGACTTTCCGAGGTGGTCAGCGGACGGACGAAAGATCATCTTCACGAGACGCTCACCGATCTGTCGGGTGCCATACGTGGTCAGCCGCCGCCTCGCGGTTGCCCGGGAACAGGTCAAGGGGTCGTACTGCACGATTGGGCGAACTCGGTATCGCGCCTCGTCTCGGAAGCGCGGGCTCGTGCTCGAGATGACCCCACGCCCGGGCCGGCTCCTTTTCTACCGCTCGAGGGTCGACCTCGTCGTGAGTAGCGGCGGCCGCCTTAGGCGTGGTCGATAAACGCGAGCAGGCGCTCGTTGAAGCCCGGCGCGCGGGGAATCGAATGGCCGGCGCCGGGTAGCACGGCTCGCTCCGCGCCGAGTCGTTCCTCGAGCACGTCACAGATCGCGTCGAAAGCAGCGTTGTGCGCTCCTGAGACGACGAGCTTCGGGAACGGCGCAGCGTCTAGGGCGTTGAACGGGATCTCGGCCTCCCACGGTGCGCGTTCGACCATCATCGCCCGCACCGATGCTTCCACTTCCGGCGGCAGAGGAGAAGGCGCGTTGTACGGCCCCAGGGCGCCGATCGTCTCCACGAATCGGCGCAGGAACTCCTCGGGCGGGGGGTCGGTCGGCCACAGAGGCGAGAGCTCGGCGATCAGGTCGTCGACGGTCGGGTTCCCCAGCGCGACGCCGAAGGCGGGCGGCTCGAGAACCGTCAGCGAGGCCAGGTCGGCGGACGCCGCGGCGAGGAGCGAGACGACGCCCCCGTACGAATGGGCGACGAGGTGGTCGCCCAGCTCGAGGATCTCCAGCAGCTCCTCGGCCTGATCCTCGAAGTCGATCCGCTCGAGCGGCGGGTTCGGGGGATAGCCGGTGCGTGTAGGCATGACCAGCGTGTAGCGATCTGCCAGATCGCGCTGGCCCGGCCAGCCGGAGTTGCCGCCGGATCCGTGCAGCAGTACCAGGCGCGGGCCCGAACCGGCTGTCTGGACATGCATGCAAGCGAGCGTACAAGCTCACCCTGTTTCGGCCAAGCCATGCGGCTTTGGCTTGTTACAAGGTCTGTTATGCTCGCCTCGGATGGAGCCCTCGCGCCCCTCGTCTTTCGAGCCTGCGGGCGCGGGTGCGCTTCTTATCGGGACGAGTGCTGCGGGGATCGGCATGGGCGCGCTCGTGGGCTGGGGCGTCGGCTCGGCCGCGATCGGCGCGCTGGTAGGAGCCGTCATCGGCATCCCCGCTTCGATCTTCGTGGTCTACCGGCGCTACCGGGAGCACTTCTAATGAGCGCGGGCACGTTCACGACGCCGCGCCCGGCGCCGAGCATCCTCCTGCCGATCGTGGCCGGGACCGGCGTCATCGCTCTCGCGCTTCCGATCTACCTCGTGGCCGGCTGGCGGCTCGCGGCCTGGGCGCTTGCGGCGACGCTCTGGGCGGGAAGCCAGGCGCTCGGGTATCTCCTGACCCGTCTGCGCACCCGTGGCGACCTCGTCGCCTCCGGCGTCGCCGGCTTCGGGATGATGTTTCGCGGGATCGCCGTGATGGTCGTCGTGCTCGCGGTTGCGGTCTCCGACCCACGGCTGGGTCTGGCCGCCGCGCTGACGTACGCGCTCGCCTACAGCCTCGAGTTGGGGCTCTCGCTCGTCTCGTACTTCGGGAACCCGCCCGTGTGAGACGCGCGCTCTTCATCCTCGCCACGCTCGCGCTCACGGCTCCGAGCCAGGCCTTCGCCCGCGGCGAGTTCGACCCGACGGTTGAGTTCGAGCTCCATCCATGGGTCGAGCTCCACCTCGGCCCGCTCGACATGTCGATCAACAAGGCGGTCGTCTATCTGATGCTCGGGTCGGTCATCACGATGGCGCTCGGGATCTTGCTCATGCGCGTGCGCGTCGGCGTCGAGCCCGGCACGCGCCAGACGATCGGCGAGCAGATCTACGAGGTCGCCCAGACACAGGTCGCCGAGCAGGGCTTGCCGTCGAAGGCGATCGGCCGCTGGTTCCCCTACGTGGCAACCCTTCTGCTCTTCATCTTCGTCGTCAACCTGCTGGGCTTCATACCGTTGCCCCTCACCGGGGAGACCTACAAGGGGTTCCCGGTCTGGGGCATCTACGCGGCCACCTCGTCGCTCTCGGTGACGCTCGCCCTCGCGCTGCTCACTTTCGTGTTCACGCATTACGAGGGGATCCGCTGGAACGGCCCGGTGAAGTACTTCAAGAGCTGGATCCCCGAGGCACCGAAGGCGCTCCTGGGCCTGATCGTCCCGCTCGAGATCCTCGGTCAGATCATGCGCCTGATCTCGCTGAGCGTTCGTCTCTTCGCGAACATGCTCGCGGGGCACATTCTGATCCTCACCTTCCTCGGGCTGATCTTCATCTTCCAGTCAGTCGCCCTCGTGTTCGTCGTCCTACCGGCGATCCTCTTCTACCTCTTCGAGGTCGTTATCGTCGTCGGCATCCAGGCATTCATCTTCGCCGCCCTGTCCGCCATCTACATCGGCTCGGCGATCGAGCCCGAGCACTAAGGAGGAGCACCGTGATCGCAACGATCCTTGCAGTAGTGGAAGGAGATGTGACGAAGGCCGGCAAGGCGATCGGCCTTGCGCTCGGCGTCGGTCTCGGCGCCCTCGGCGCCGGCATCGGCATCGGGAACATCTTCGGCTCGATGATCCAGTCGGTAGCCAGGCAGCCCGAGCTCCGTGGAGAGCTCACGGGCATCCAGTGGCTCGGTTTCGCCCTCACCGAGGCGGTCGTGTTCTACGGCCTGCTCGGCTCGATCCTCGCGTACGTCCTGGTCTAGTCGCATGAGCTCCGTCCTCGCCGCAAATCCGCTGATCCAGGTCATCCCGGGGCTGATGATCTGGACGATCCTCTGCTTCCTGGTCACTTTCTACGTCCTCAAGCGGTTCGCGTTCGGTGCGATCCAGAAGATCATCGACGAGCGGCGCCAGCGGATCCGCGATGCTTTGGAGGAGGCCGACAAGGCCCGCGCGGAGGCGCGCAAGATGCTCGAGGAGCACCGCGCGATGATGGCCGAGGCCAGAGGCAAGGCCGAGGAGATCCTCGCCAACGCTCGCCAGGTTGCCGAGTCGCAGAAAAAGCGCATGCGCGACGAGCTCGAGGTCGACCGCCGCCGGCGGATCGAGGAGACGACGAAGCAGATCGAGGCCGAGGCCCGTCGCGCGCTCGAGCTGATCCGGGCCGAGGTCGCCGAGCTGACCGTGATCGCGACGCAGAAGGTCACCGGCAAGGTGCTCGACTCGGCCGACCACAAGCGGCTGATCGAGGAAGCCGTTCGCGAGCTGGACTTTTCCGTGCTCGAAGGATCACGCAACTAGTGGCAGTCGTCGCCCGCACCTACGCGAAGGCGCTCTTCGACTCGGCGAAGGAGAAGGGCCGTCTCGACGAGGCCCGGGCAGAGCTCCAGGAGTTCGTCACGGCGCTGCACGACGTTCCCGAGCTGCAGGCGCTCCTTCGCAATCCGCAGCTCGATCCGACGGCGAAGGGCGAGGCCCTGTCTGCCGTGATGGAGGGAGCAGACGAGCTCGTCCGCAACTTCTTCCGCGTCGTGGCCGAGAAGGGCCGTGCGCCGCTGATCGAGGAGATCGCGCGTGAGTACGAAGAGCTCGTCGCCGCCGAAGAGCAGATTCTCAAGGTCGAGCTGACGACCGCGGTCGAGCTCGACGACAAGGAAGCGACCTCGATCGTCGAGCAGATCGAGAAGGCGTCCGGCAGGCGAGTCGAAGCCGTGCGCTCCGTCGATCCCGGCCTCGTCGGCGGGCTCATCCTCAAGGCCGGCTCGCTCGAGGTCGACTCGAGCGTCCGCGGCCGTCTTGCCCGCCTACGACACGAACTCGTCCAAGGAGCCCGCCCGTGAAAGTCCGCCCCGAAGAGATCACTTCGATCCTGCGCAAGCAGATCGAGCGCTACGACGTCGAGACCGACCTCGCGGAGGTCGGCACGGTCCTCCAGGTCGGCGACGGCATCGCCCGCGTCTACGGCCTCGAGTCCGCCGTCGCGATGGAGATGCTCGAGTTCGACCACGGCGTCACCGGCCTCGCATTCAACCTCGAGGAGGACAACGTCGGCTGCGCCCTCTTCGGCGAATGGGACCTGATCAAGGAGGGCGACTCAGCAAAGAGGACAGGCCGGGTTGCCAGCATTCCCGTCGGCGAGTCGCTGATCGGACGCATCGTCGATCCGCTCGGGAACCCGCTCGACGGCGGACCGCCGATCGAAACGGACGAGCGCCTGAATCTCGAGATCAAGGCGCCGGGCGTGGTCGATCGCCAGCCCGTCAAGGAGCCGCTCCAGACCGGGATCAAGGCAATCGACGCGATGACGAACGTGGGCCGTGGTCAGCGCGAGCTGATCATCGGCGACCGCTCTACCGGCAAGACGGCGATCCTGATCGACACGATCCTGAACCAGCACGACCAGGACGTGGTCTGCATCTACGTCGCGATCGGTCAGAAGGCATCGACCGTCGCGCAGATCCACGAGCTCCTGAAGGACCGGGGTGCGATGGACTACACGATCATCGTCATGGCCCCGGCCTCGGAAGCTGCGCCGATCAAGTGGATGGCGCCGTACGCAGGGTGCGCGATGGGTGAGTACTTCATGAACAAGGGCGGGCACGCGCTCGCCATGTACGACGACCTCTCGAAGCACGCGGACGCCTACCGGCAGATGTCGCTGCTCCTTCGCCGCCCTCCAGGCCGCGAAGCCTATCCCGGCGACGTCTTCTATCTGCACTCGCGCCTGCTCGAGCGCGCGAGCAAGCTCTCCGACGACCGCGGGGGCGGTTCGCTGACGGCTCTCCCCGTGGTGGAGACGCAGGCCGGCGACATCGCCGCGTACATCCCGACGAACGTGATCTCGATCACCGACGGGCAGATCTTCCTCGAGGCAGATCTCTTCTTCTCGGGCGTCCGGCCGGCGATCGACGTCGGCCGCTCGGTCTCCCGCGTCGGCTCGAGCGCGCAGACGAAGGCGATGAAGAAGGTCGCGGGCCGCCTTCGCCTCGAGCTGGCCCAGTACCGCGAGCTCGAGGCGTTCTCGCAGTTCGGCTCCGAGCTCGACCCGCAGACGCAGCAGACGCTTGCCCGCGGCGAGCGAATGGTGGCGACGCTCAACCAGCCGCAGTACCAGCCCTGGCCGATGGAGGAGCAGGTGGTCGCCATCTACGCGGGCATCAACGGGTTCCTCGACGACGTCCCCGTCGTGGACGTATCGAGGTTCCAGGACGAGCTTCGCGAGAACCTTCGGACCGAAGGCGCGATCTACAAGGAGATCCGCGAGACAGGCGACCTCCCCGACGAGCTCGGCGAGCGGCTGGACAAGGAGCTCGAGAAGTTCAAGCAGAGCTTCAACGCATCGCAGGAGACCGGGCTCGTGGGAGCCGCCTCCTAGCCGTGCCCCTTCCAGCAATACAAAACGGTCGCACCGGCAGAGCCGGGACGACCTCCTATGGTCGGCATCGCAAGCGATGCCTTAGTGCCGGCCCCTGGCCCGCGATCACGCGGCGCCAGAGTCCACCCTCGCCCTTGCCAAGGCTGCGAGCCTTGGCCGCGGGCGAGTGCGGCCTCTGGATTAAGACGGCCGTGTCGGCAAAGCCGCCACGACCTCTTCTGGTCGGCGCCGCTGAGGCGGCGCCTCGGGCTCGCGACCCAGGAGCTCGGCGGCATTACTGGAATGGGCACTGAGCCATGGCCGCGGTCCAGGACATCAAACGGCGAATCCGCTCGGTCCGCAACACGCGGAAGATCACGCGCGCGATGGAGCTCGTCGCCGCGGCCAAGCTGAGGAAGGCGCAGGCACGCATCGAGGCGATGCGACCGTACGCCGACCGGATGCAGGAGTTGATGGTCGGCGTCGCGCGCGCCAGCTCCTCCGTCCGCGGCCTGCCGCTGCTCCAGCGACGCGAGGTCGCCACGACGGCGATCCTGCCGCTGACGGGTGACCGAGGGCTTGCCGGGGCCTTCAACGCGCAGATCCTGCGCGAGGCCTTCGCGCTCGAGCGCCGCCTCCGCGACGAGGGAATCGAGCCGCGCTGGCTCGTCGCCGGCCGGAAGGGCGCCTCGACGCTGCGCTTCCGGCGCTACGAGGTCGAGCAGGCGTGGGCCGGATTCAGCGACAGCCCGCGCTATTCCGACGCGCAGGCGATCGCCCACCGGGTCGCGCAGCTCTACATCGACCAGGAGGTCGACCGGGTCGACGTCATCTACAACCACTTCGAGTCAGCGCTCACCCAGCGGGTGGTCGTCCAGGATGTCCTGCCGATCCCCGAGAGCATGCTCGAAGGCGACGACGACTCCTCGCAGGCGCTGCTCGGAGACTTCATCTACGAGCCCGAGCCAGAACAGATCCTCGAGCGCCTGCTCCCGGTGTACGTCGAGACCGAGCTCTATCGGGCACTGCTCGAGTCGGCCGCCTCGGAGCAGGGCGCCCGGATGACGGCGATGAGGAACGCCTCGAAGAACGCGGCCGAGCTGATCGACCTCCTCACGCTCCAGATGAACCGGGCCCGGCAGGCCGAGATCACCCAGGAGATCCTCGAAGTTGTCGCCGGCGCGGACGCGCTGACCGGCTAGCGCGGGCCTGTTACTAACAAGGCGCGAGTGGATACCGTCTGAAGTAGTGCGGCGCGTTCGGCGTCGTTATGCTCTCAACCCGCATGGCGAGCAAAGAGAAACCCTCTGACCTGCTCGGCTCCCAGGCCGGCCTGGGAGCTGCGGTCGCAACCGAGACGCACGCCGAGCTCGGCGAGCACATGGAGCAGGTACGGGCCCGCGGCTACTGGGAGCTCGTCTGGATTCGCTTCAGGCGCGACAAGGTCGCGATTGCAAGCGGGATCCTCATCATCCTCCTGTTCCTGGCCGCCTTCGCGGGCGCGCCGATCGCCCAGCACTACGTCGGGCACGGTCCGAGCGACCTCTTCACGGAACCGCCGGCGGTCGAACAACTGAGCCTGCTACCTGCGGGGCTGTGGACCCGCATCGAGAACCCCACCACCGGCGAGACGGATATCCTCGTCCTCGGCGCGTCGAACAGGCTTGGTCAGGACGAGTTCCTGCGCCTGCTCTACGGCGCCCGCGTCTCGCTCGAGGTAGCCGTCCTCTCGACCCTCGGAGTGATGTTCATCGGCGTCCTCCTGGGCGCGATCGCAGGCTACTTCCGCGGCACGATCGACACGATCATCTCCCGAGTGACCGAGATCACTATGGCGTTCCCCGTCTTGCTCTTCGTCATCGCCCTGGCCGCGACCATCGGCCCGCGGCTGAACGAGATCACGTTAGGGATCTTCCCCGAGGGTGTGATCACGCTCGTCCTCATCTTCACCATCTTCGGCTGGTTCTACCCGGCGCGGATCATGCGCGCGCAGGTTCTGTCCATCCGCGAGAAGGAATACATCGAGGCGGCTCGGATGATCGGCGCAAGCGACGGCCGGATCATCCGCTCGCACGTCCTGCCCCACCTGATCGCGCCGATCATCGTCTTCGCGACGCTGATCGTCGCCAGTTACGTGCTCGCCGAGGCAGGCCTCTCCTTCCTCGGGATCGGCATCCCGCTCGAGGTGCCGAGCTGGGGGAACCTGCTCTCGACCGCGCCCGAGTACTACACGACGCGGCCGCTCCTGATGGTGTGGCCGGGGCTGGCCGTGCTGATCACCACGCTCGCGTTCAACCTGCTCGGCGACGGGCTCAGGGACGCGTTCGATCCTCGCTCAGCCCGGTAGTAGGGCCTTGCGGCCCTCATATCCGGTTCGGAGACAGGATCTCCGCAGCTGCTCGCAACGGGTGTGACGAGCACAACTAACTAAACCCCTGTCCCCGCGTCTCATTGCGTATGGACGGGCGACCGTCCCGGGTCGGGGTAGCTCGGCTCGAGTTCACGGAAAGGGAGAGATATGCACAGACGCATCTGGCTCTCGGTTGCGATGCTCGCGACCGGAGCAAGCCTTTTGTTCGCAGCGAGTTTTGCGAGCGCGGGCAACACCGCCCAGCTTAAGAAGGGTGGGATCATGAAGGTCGGCACGACCGGCGGTTCGGTCCAGGTCGACCCACAGCTCGCGTACATCACCACCGCATGGTGGCTCGAGTACGCGACCGCGGCGAGGCTCTTCAACTATCCGGACAAGAGGGGCGTGGCTGGAACGAAGCTCGTTCCCGAGGTTGCGTCCAGGTTCACCGTCGGAAACGGCGGCAAGACCTATACCTTCACCATCCGGAAGGGCTTCAGGTTCAGCGACGGCACTGCGGTGAAGGCGTCGAGCTTCAAGCGCGCGATCAACCGGGTTGCCAACAAGGAGCTTGCCTCCCCCGGAGCGTCGTTCATCATCGATGACAACGGCACGAACATCGTCGGTGCGAAGGCCTGCAACGAGAACGCCAGCTGCACGAACGTCTCTGGTGTCACGGCCAAGGGCAACAAGCTGATCATTCGCCTGACGAAGGCGGACGGGACGTTCATGTCCAAGATCACGATGCCGTTCTTCCAGGCGACTCACGTGAAGCTTCCGCTCAACCAGGAAGTCGTGAACATCAACGACATCAGGACGATTCCGTCGGCCGGCCCGTATGCGTATTCGCGCAACGACGTCGACCAGCTCACTTCCATCAGGCAGAACCCGTTCTACAGGCCCGGTCCGGGCAGGATGCGCCCGCGCAACATGACGGGTGTCGACCTGCAGTGGAGCCTGAATGAGCAGACGGCCTTCAACCAGGTGAAGAACAACGAGCTCGACCAGGGCCCCTTGCCTGCAGCCGAGGTCCAGGGTATTGCGAACCAGTACGGCGTCAACAAGACCCGTTTCTGGACGAAGGCGTCCAACTGCACCGGCTACCTGCCGATGAACAATGATCAGGACCTCTTCAAGAACAACCCTCAGCTCCGCAAGGCGGTCAGCACGGTGATCGATCGGACGGCCTACACCAATCAGGTAGGCCCGTACTCCGGTCGACCGTGGACGCACCTCTTCAACCCGGGCGTGCCCGGTTGGAAGAGCGTCAACCCGTATCCGATCAGGCAGGACGTCGCCAAGGCGAAGCAGCTTGCGGCGGGTAAGTTCAGGGACGGGAAGATCACTGTCTACTTCCGCTCGTCCGGCACGGTCAACCAGGCCCAGGCACAGATCGTCAAGCGAGATCTTCAGAATCTCGGCTTCTCGGAGAACAACATCGAGATGAAGGGCTTCTCCGGAGGCGACATCTACACCGCCATGGGCAGGAGGGGCACCGATGCTGACATCGGCGTCTCGATGGGCTGGTGCTCGGACTACCCGGACCCATACGACTGGCTGAACGTTCTTCTCCACGGCTCGGGGATCATCAGCGAGAACAACGTCAACTTCTCGTACTTCAACAACCCGACGTGGAACCGAAAGATGGACGCCGCGGCCCGGCTCGTAGGCGCAAGGCGCCTCGCGGTCTACGGCCAGATGGACATCGACATGATGAGGCAGGCCGCTCCGATGGCCGCGGAGAGGACGTACAACAACAGGTACTTCTTCTCCAACCGTGTGGAGCCAAGGAGCCTCGTGTTCCAGGGCATCTACTCGGACTTCAGCATCCCTGCCCTGTCACTCAAGTAGGGAAGGGCGAAGCGGTATAGGCAACATCAACGTGAGGCGCCGGCTCAGCCGGCGCCTCACGTGTTTCTACTGACGATCACTGAGATAGGATCCCCGCAGGCGCGCTAAGAACCGAACGGAGACCAGGACATGTTCCGATACCTCGTCAGACGAATGCTCTGGGCGATCGTGCTCTTCCTCGTGATCATGTTCGTCACGTTCGTGATCTTCTTCATGGCGCCGAGCGATCCGGCACGCGCCGTCTGCGGAGGGGACCAGGCACGACCCGAATGCCTGCTGCGCGCGACCGAGAAACTCGGGCTCGACAAGCCGATCTACGTTCAGTACACCAGGTTCATCGGCCGGCTCTTGCCGGTGAGCACGCCGCTTAGCCGCGAAGGCGGCCTTCACGTCACCACGCCTCACTTCAAGACGCCGAGCCTCGGCACGTCGTTCGCCACGAGCCAAGACATCAACCAGAGGATCCTCCAGGCGGCTCCCGTGACCGCGTCGCTCGTCTTCGGCGGCGCTGTGCTCTGGATGCTGGTCGCTCTCTCGATCGGCATCTTCTCGGCCTTGAAGCCACGCTCCCTGTTAGACAGGGGCGCGATGATCTTCGTCCTGATCGGAGTGTCGGCGCACCCGGTGTGGATCGGGCTGATCCTCTCCTACTCCTTCGGCGTCAGGTGGGACATCACGCCGATAGCCAACTACGCGCCGTTCTTCGGCGCGCCGTCCGACTCGGGGCTTCCGGGCGGGCCCTGGCAGTGGTTCTACCACATGATTTTGCCCTGGTGCACCTTCGCGCTTCTGTTCTCGGCGCTCTACGTCCGCATGATCAGGGCGAACGTGATGGAGACCCTGAATGAGGACTTCGTGCGCACCGCGAGGGCCAAGGGAGCGCCGGAGCGGCGGGTTCTGGTCCAGCATGTGCTCCGGAACGCCCTTCTGCCCACGGTGACGATGCTCGGGATGGACATCGGCGTCGCTCTCGGCGGCGCGATCTTCACGGAGCAGATCTTCCAGCTTCCCGGCCTGGGGAGGACGGCGATTGGCGCCATCCAAAACCAGGATCTCGCCCTGGTCCAGGGTGTCGTCGTCTTCGCGACGATCGCGATTCTCGTCTTCAATCTCGTCGTGGATCTCCTGTACGCCTGGATCGATCCGCGAATCCGGTTAACCTAGAGACCCCTTTGGCACTCCTCGAAGTAAAGGACCTGCGGACCTCGTTCCACACCGACGACGGCATCGTCAAGGCCGTCGACGGCGTGTCGTTCTCGATCGAGAAGGGGGAGACCCTCGGGATCGTGGGCGAGTCGGGCTGCGGCAAGAGCGTCACCTGCCTGACGATCATGGGGCTGAACGCCAAGCGCAACACCACCTCGAGCGGCCAGGTCCTGTGGAAAGGCAAGGAGCTGCTCGGGGCGAAGCCGCGGGAGCTTCGCGAAATCCGCGGGGACGAGATGTCGATGATCTTTCAGGACCCGATGACCTCGCTGAACCCGGTTCACTCGATCGGAAAACAGCTTGTGGAAGCGGTTCAGCTGCACCGCGACGTCACGAAGGCCGTTGCCCGCGCCCGCGCGCTCGAGCTGCTGAAGGCAGTCGGGATCCCGCGCGCAGAAAACCGATTCGACGATTACCCGCACCAGTTTTCCGGCGGCATGCGCCAGCGGGTGATGATCGCGATGGCGCTCGTCAACGATCCCGACCTTCTGATCGCCGACGAGCCCACCACGGCGCTCGACGTGACGACCCAGGCTCAGATTCTCAACCTGATGAAGCGCCTGCAGCAGGAGTTCGGCAGCGCGATCCTGATGATCACCCACGACCTCGGCGTGATCGCGGAAACCGCCGACGACGTGGTCGTCATGTACGCGGCCAAGGTCGTCGAGGAGGCGAATGTCGACGATCTCTTCAGCCGCCCCCAGCATCCATACACCTGGGGTCTGATGGGGTCCCTTCCGCGCCTGGAGGCCGACGTGGAGCGGCTGACGCAGATTCCCGGCCAGCCGCCCTCGCTTCTCCGCCCGCCGTCCGGTTGTCGCTTCCATCCGCGCTGCCCATACGTCATGGACGTCTGTAAGACGAAGGAGCCGTTGCTCGAGCCGACGCACCACGATCCCGAGCACAGGCAGGCTTGCCATCTCGACGAGGAAACCAAGGAGCGCGAGGCGGCGAAGCTGCTCGGTGCAACGATGGCAGAGGCGGGCTAGTGGAATCCTCGTTCGCCGGCGGCGGCGACGAACTGCTGGTCGTCGAGGACGTCAAGAAGTACTTCCCGATCACGCGCGGGATCATCTTCCAGAAGCAGGTCGCCTCAGTGCAGGCGGTCGACGGCGTCTCCTTCAGCATCAAGCAGGGCGAGACGCTCGGCATCGTCGGGGAGTCGGGCTGCGGGAAGTCGACGCTGGCCCGCTGCATCGTGCGGCTCCTGGACACGACCGCGGGCCGCATCACCTTCGAGGGCCGAGACATCACGAAGCTCTCCCGCGCGGCCATGCGCCCGATCAGGCGCCAGATGACGATGATCTTCCAGGACCCGTACGCCTCGCTCAACCCGCGCAAGCGCGTGGGCTTCATCATCGCCGAGCCGCTCGAAGTGCACAAGCTCGGGACGCCGGCCGAGGTCAAGACTCGCGTGCAGGAGCTGCTCGAGGTCGTCGGCCTCAACCCGGAGCATTACAACCGCTTCCCGCACGAGTTCTCCGGCGGGCAGCGTCAGCGCATCGGCGTCGCGCGGGCTCTCGCCGTCAACCCGAAGCTGATCGTCTGCGACGAGCCGGTGTCGGCGCTCGACGTCTCCGTCCAGGCGCAGATCCTCAACTTGCTCAAAGACCTGCAGGACCAATTCGACCTCACGTACATCTTTATCGCGCACGACCTGAACGTCGTCCGGCACATCTCGGACCGCGTGATGGTGATGTACCTCGGCAAAGTGGCCGAGATCGCCGGTCGTGACGCCCTCTACCGCGAGCCGAAGCACCCCTATACGGGTGCCCTGCTCTCGGCCGTGCCGATCGCAAATCCAAAGCTCGGCCGCGAGCGCTCGCCGATCGTGCTCGAAGGCGACGTCCCGAGCCCGGTCAACCCGCCGAGTGCATGCCGGTTCCACCCGCGCTGTCCCCGTTTCGTCGAGGGGCATTGCGACGTCGAAGAGCCGCCCCTCTATCCCTTCGGCACCGGCCACGTGGCGGCGTGCCACTATCCGCTGGAGCGTTGGCCAATGGCCGCCAACGAGATGCGGCGGGCATCCAAGACGCCAGAGCAGGCGCTCCCGGCCTAGTCGCCGCCCGATGCTTCTCGCGGCGCTTCGCCGTCTCGTGTTCGTCGTCCTGCTGACTTCCGGCGTGACCGCCGCAGGGGCTCTACTGATTGGCGCGCTCGTGGGGTCCTCGCTCGACCGCTCGCTGGCTCTCGGGTTCTACTCCATGGGCTGCTTCCTCCTGGTAGCCGGATTCTTCGTCGGCAACCGGGGCCCCGCCCGCGTGAAGTCGGAGTCGGCTGGGCCATCGGTACTCGGGTTTGGGATGTTCGGCGAGAGGCGGCTGCGCTGGGCAACCCCCGGCGAGCAGCTCGAGACGATCAGGAGCTCGGGCGTCTTCATCACCCTCGGAGTCATCCTCATCGTGATCGGGACGATCATCGACAGCCGGCATTCGCTGTTCTAAGGTGCGAGTACGAATACCGGCGTCGGACTAACTTCTGGGCGCCACCGCCGTCAGAGGTATTCGAGAGCAAATGGTGCAGGGAAATTGTGATCGGGCCCGCCACTGGGCATCTGCCGACGTCGACGGCGAGCTGTCGACGTTCGAGCGCGTACTGCTTGCGAACCATACGGCGCGCTGTCCGGCCTGCCAGGAGTTCCGCGCCTCCGTCCGTGGCATGACCACGGTGCTCCGGTCCGCGCCGCGCGTGCGCTTCGAGGTCGCCGTGACCGGCCGCATTCGGCGCCGCGCCACACTGCGGCTCGCCCCGGCGGTGGCAGCGGTGGCCGTTGCCGCGGTCGGGCTCGGAAGCATTCTCGCCTCGTCCGAGGTCCGAACCCGCTCGGTCGCCAGCGCCCAGCCCGTCGTGAGCAATGCGATCGACGCCATCGACCTGAAGACGGTGAATGCCCGCGCTGCCCGGGCGGTCCGGGAGCATCGCTCCCTGCTCGGCGGCGGCCCGGTTCTGCAGGATCGGTAACGCTGCAGCCCGCAGCGATACTGTCTCCTTGGTGTTCCCCTCACTCGTCACGTCATACGTCTGAAACCTCGATCACGACGCCCGTGTGGCGGCGATCGAGGAAAGCGGCCGGCGCTCGATCCTCATGGGGAATCGAGACCGCGTGCGCTTCGCTAGAATCCGGCCACTGAGCGCCCTGCTGCCACGCCGCCACCGCAGCGCACCAGACCTACCTCTCCAGGAGACGAATGCCTGACCAAAAGAACGGCCAGAACGTCGGCAAGGTCATCGAGGTCAAGGGCGTCGTCATCGACGCGCTCTTCCCGGACGAGCTGCCTCAGATCTACCACGCGGTGCAGATCACGATCGATGATCGAGTGCTCGTCGCCGAAGTCCAGCAGCATCTCGGGGACGACCGCGTCCGCGCGGTTGCGATGGACTCGACCGACGGGCTGTCGCGTGGCGTAGACGTCGTCGACCTGGGTGGGCCGATCACGGTTCCCGTCGGGACCGAGACCCTCGGACGTCTCTGGAACGTGATCGGCGAGCCGATCGACGAGAAGGACGCGCCGAGCGACGGGGTCGAGCGTTGGCCCATCCACCGCGACCCGCCGGCCTTCTCCGACCTCGAGCCCAAGGCCGAGATCTTCGAGACGGGGATCAAGGTGATCGACCTGATCGCGCCCTACGTCAAGGGCGGCAAGGTCGGGCTCTTCGGCGGCGCAGGCGTCGGCAAGACCGTCCTCATTCAGGAGCTAATCCACAACATCGCCCGGGAGCACAGTGGCGTCTCTGTCTTCTGCGGCGTGGGCGAGCGCACCAGAGAAGGGAACGACCTCTGGCTCGAGATGCAGGAATCGAAGGTCCTCGACAAGGTCGCGCTCGTCTACGGGCAGATGAACGAGCCGCCCGGCGCGCGCCTTCGCGTCGGCCTGTCAGGCCTCACCATGGCCGAGTACTTCCGCGACGAGGGCCAGGACGTCCTCCTCTTCATCGACAACATCTTCCGCTTCGTGCAGGCGGGCTCGGAGGTCTCCGCGCTGCTCGGCCGCATGCCGAGCGCCGTCGGCTACCAGCCGACGCTCGCCACCGAGATGGGCCAGCTCCAGGAGCGAATCACCTCCACGAAGAAGGGCTCGGTGACCTCCGTTCAGGCGATCTACGTGCCTGCGGACGACTACACCGACCCGGCGCCTGCCACGACCTTCGCGCACCTCGATGCGACGACCGAGCTCAACCGGGCGATCGTCGAGATGGGCATCTACCCCGCGGTCGATCCCCTCACGTCGGTCTCGCGCGCCCTCCAGCCGGACATCGTCGGCGACGAGCACTACGAGACGGCGAGAGGCGTCCAGGAGATCCTCCAGCGCTACAAGGACCTGCAGGACATCATCGCCATCCTCGGCATGGAGGAGCTGAGCGACGAGGACAAGGTGACCGTGCAGCGGGCGCGAAAGATTCAGCGCTTCCTTTCGCAGCCGAACTTCGTCGCGCAACAGTTCACCGGCATATCCGGCGAGTACGTGAAGCTCGAGGACACGATCAAGGGCTTCAAGGAGATCCTCGAGGGCAAGCACGACGATCTCCAGGAGCAGGCCTTCTACATGGTCGGGACGATCGAGCAGGCGGTTGCGAAAGGCCGCGGCTCGGGCGAGCCCGCCGAGAAGGCCGACGAAGAGCCTGCCGAAGAAGCAGAAGTGGCCGAGCGCGAGCCCGAACCAACTCCCGCGTAGTGGCAAGCTTCGACGTCTCGCTCGTCACGCCTGACGGGCCCGTCTTCGAGGGCGAGGTCGAGATGCTGATCGTCCCCGGAGCGGACGGTGAGATCGGCATTCTCGCCCGGCATGCGCCGCTGATCGCGATGCTGAAAGCGGGCTCGACCCGTGTGCACGTGAAGCGCGACACCGAGGTCCAGGAGTTCGCGACGGGCCCCGGGTTCTTCAAGGTCGAGCAGGACCGTGCGCTCGCGCTCGTGGACGACGCGGTGGACGCTAAGCACATCGATGACGCCCGCGCCCGCGAGCAGCTGGAGACGGCGCAGGCCGAGCTCGAGCAGGTCGAGCGGGGCGAGTCGGACGCCGACCGCTGGCAGCTCGAGCAGCGCATCAAGCACGCAGAGAATCAACTCAACGTGATCGGAAGGGGCTGAGATGCAGGCTTTTGTTCCCGGGCTCTACCCGCGCTCGGAGGAGCTCGTCCAGGCGACGCGCGACCTCGACCGGGGCCGAACGACGCCCGAGGCCGTCGACGAGCAGACGGAGCGGGATCTCGCTCAGCTCGTCTCGGCCCAGCAGGAGGCGGGCTTCGATCTCCTCGCGGACGGGATGCTGCGTTGGCAAGACATCTTCCGGCCTTTCGTCGAGGGCAGCGAGGGTCTCCAGACGGGCGCTCTGACGCGCTTCCTCGACACGAACTCCTTTTACAGGGCACCGAGTGCGACCACCGTTCGGCCGAAGCTGGGCACCGCGCTCGACGAGCGGTACATCGCGCAACTACCCGGCCCGCGCCTCGTCACGCTGCCGTCGCCGTTCGCCCTTTCGCACGGAACCGACGTCACGCCCAAGGCGATGGCCGAAGGCGTGCTGAAGCCGCAGCTCGAGGCAATCGACGCAGAGCTCGTCGTATTGGAGGAGCCGTATCTCGCGCGCGAGGAAAGCCCCGACCTCGGCGCCGTCGAGGAAGCCCTGCAGGTCCTGGCCGGCGGCCCCAAGCTGGCGCTCTGGCTCACGTTCGGGAACGCACAGCGCCTTCTAGGGCAAGGCCTAGCGGACCTGCCGGTGCACGCGATCGGTATCGACTTCTACGCGACCTCGGCGACGGACGTCCCCGAGGGGTTCGGCAAGAAGCTGCTTGCGGGAGTCCTCGATGCCCGGAGCTCGGTCCTCGAGGAGCCCCGCGAGATCGCGGCGTTCGTCGAGGCGCTTCGCGACCGTGGGGTGGAGGAGATCGCCCTCGTCCCCAACGGAGATCTCCAGTACGTTTCCGAGCCAGTCGCGCGCGAAAAGCTCGGGCGGCTGGGCAAGGCGAGGACGGCCATGACGGAGGCGGCAGCGTGAGTAGCCGCAAAAAGTGCTTCGCACTTTTCGCGGATCTAGTTAGTCCCGTCGCTACGCTCGGGAGGAGTGAGGAAGAAGGTGAGTGAAACTAAGTTTCTGACACACGAAGTGGGATCTCTGGCCAAGCCGCCTTGGCTTGTTAAGACCTCCGCGGGCAAGCCGCTCGAGGAAAGTGACATCGAGCATGCGCGCAGCTGGGGCGAGAAGGTCGGCGTCGAGGACTACGAGCGGCTCGTCGAGCTCCTCGAGCAGGACGAGCGCGACGCGGACGAGATCGCCCGTTGGGCAAGCAAGTACTGCGTGCGTCTCCAGGAATCGGCCGGCGTGGACGTCATCTGGGACGGCGAGCAGCAGCGCAGCGAGATGTACGCCTGGGCGATTGCCCACTCGAACGGCTTCGAGCCGCGCGGCACCGTGCGTTCCTTCGACAACAAGTACTACTCGAAGTCGGCTGCAACCGGCCCCGTCTCGCTCGCTGAGCCGTACCACAACGAGGAGTTCTCGTTCCTCCAGTCGGTCGCCAAGCACGACCTGAAGATTCCGATCACCGGTGCCTACACCCTCGCCGTGTGGTCGTACGACGAGCACCATCTGCCCAAGGAGGGCCGGATCGGAGGAGGTCTCTCGCGCAAGGACGAGGTCGAGGCGCGCCGGGAGCTGACCCTCGACATCGCGCGGAACATCATCCGCCCCAACCTGGAGGCGCTGATCGACCTCGGTGCGAAGTGGATCCAGATCGACGAGCCGGGAGCGTCGACCGAAGAGGACGAGCTCGACGTGTTCGTCGAAAGCTTCAACGTCTCGGTCGAGGGGCTCGAGGGTTGCATGTTCTCGACCCACCTCTGCTTCTCCGACTACTACCTTTTCTTCCCTGCGATCGAGGGGATGAGCGGCTGTCGCCAGTACTGCGTCGGCTTCGCGAACTACGACACGCGGGAGCTCGGCACCTCGGGAGCGGAGCGACCCGGTTACGAGGTCATCTCCAAGTGGCGCGACCTTCCCTACGACCCCATCCTCGGCCTTGGCGTGCTCGACATCCACACCGACTTCGTCGAGCCTCCGGAGCTCGTGCGCGACAGGATCCTGTACGCGGCCGAGGTCTTCGGTGACCCCGCGCAGATCCACGTCTGCCCGGACTGCGGGCTCCGCACGCGAAGCTGGGACGTTGCGTACGAGAAGCTGCGGAACATGGTCGAGGGCACACGCCTCGCAGAGGAGTCCCTGAACCGAGCCCACGCCGGCGCCTCTCAGACTTAGCAACAGTCTGTTGCAAAGTCTGATGGGAGAAGGGGTCGGGAAGCGACCGGACTAGCCGCGTAGTCGGCTACGATCGTCGGGGCGGGCGCCGCGAGGCGTTCGCGCTTTTTCGGATGAGAACAACGCTGAAGCGAGGAATGGGCCGTGTGGCGGTCGTCAACGGCGACGGCCGCGCCGTCCTCCCGCCGGGTGTCCTGAGCCCCGTCCAGCGCTACCGCCAGCCGGAGCGGAAGCGGAGCGCGGTCCGCACTGTCGGACGCATCCTCTTCATCGTGTTCGCGGCCTGTGTGGCGATCATCATGGGCATCGCCGGGGGCGCCTATCTCTACGCCGACGAGAATGCGCACGCGTTCGCCCCGCGCAGCGTGAAGACGGCACAAGCCGCAAAGCGCCTGAACCATCCGATCCCGGGAGAGGCCGCCAATGCGCTCGTGATCGGCTACGACCACCGGCCCGAGGACGGCGACTTCCCCGGCCGCTCCGACACGGTCATGCTCATGCGAGCCGATCCCAACACCAACTCGATCTCGCTGCTCTCGTTCCCCCGCGACCTGAACGTCGAAGTTCGCTGTCCGAACGGGGGATCGTCGATCGGGAAGATCAACTCGGCGTACGCCTTCTGCGGTCCGGAGGGGACGCTCGAGACGGTCCGGAACCTCACCGGTCTCAAGATCCATTACCTGATCACGGTCAACTTCGAGGGCTTCCGGGAGATCGTCGACAAGCTGGGCGGCGTCTGGATCGATGTCGACCAGCGCTACCGGAACCTCAACGATCAAGGCGGGGAGAGCTATGCGACGATCAACCTCCGGCCCGGGTACCAGCGGCTCGTAGGCTGGCAGGCGCTGGACTTCGTCCGCTACAGGCACACCGATTCCGACCTCTACCGCCTCGCGCGACAGCAGCAGTTCGTGAAGGGGATCAAGCAGGCCGTGAACCATCGCTGGCGCAACCCCAGCACCGTGCCCGAGATCTTCAAGGTCCTCCGCAAGAACGTCGAGATCGGACAGGGCGGGGGCGAGCTCAGCGGCAGCACGCTGATCAGCTACGCGTTCTTCGCGTACGGCCTGCCCTCAGGGAACTTCTTCCAGGCCAAGATCGGCGGGCTGACCGGAACGAACGATCTGTACACCGACCCGTCGAACATCCAGGCGGCAGTGGAGGAGTTCCAGCAGCCCGATGTCGAGGCGTCGGCGAAGGCCACCGCTCAGGCGCTGAACAGGCCGCTGCGCTCGAAGAACGGGCCGAGCCCGAGGAACGTCTCCGTCGTCGTGCTGAACGGGAACGGCCAGGCCGGCGCTGCGGCCAACACGAGCTACCTCCTGGCCCAGAAGGGATACCGCGTCATTCCGCCGCCCGAGGGATTCCAGGCGAACGCCCCGGGCCGCTGGAGTCGCAGCTTTCGCACGCAGATCTTCTTCAATGGACGGGCCAAGGCCCGAAGGGCCGCGGAGAGGGTCGTCGGCCTCTTCAACTCGTCGGACATGGCGCCAATCCCGCGCTCGAACACGCTACGCACCCTCTCCAATGGCGCCATGCTCACGGTCGTCGTCGGCCTGAATTTCTCCGGGAAGCTGACGCCGACGCCGGTCGATCGCACGCCTGCCCGAGAGCCGCCGAACGTGCGGCCCGGCAAGGCGGACACGCTTCCGGCGGTCCGCGGAGCCGCAGCCTGGAAGCCCGGCTTCCCGCTCCAAATCCCGACCGTGCTCGAGGGCTCCTCCGTCCTCGACCCAAATACTCCGTACCGCGTGTACAAGATGAACGACTCGAAGACGGTTCGGTTCACGTTCAGGACGGGCTCGAACGAGTATTGGGGCATCCAGCAGACGGACTGGGTCGACGCCCCGGCTCTCGGCGACAAGAATGTCAGCGAGGTGATCAAGGACCGTCGGTACGACCTCTACTACAACGGCTCGCGCCTGCACATGGTCGTCCTGAGGGCCGGCGGCGCGAGTTACTGGGTGGTCAACACCCTGCTCGACTCGCTCTCGAACGAGACGATGCTCGCGATCGCCAAGGGCCTCAGGCCCATGCGTAAGTAGAGTCGGGCGCATGAATCGGAAGAAGCCGCCGCTCGGCGTTTTCGGCGCGGGCTGGGTCGGCCTCGTCACGGGCGCCTGCTTCGCCGACCTGGGCCACGACGTCGTCGTACGGGACGTCGTGCCCGAGAAGATCGAGGCGCTGAACGCCGGGCGGATGCCGTTCCACGAGCCCGGCCTCGCCGAGCTGGTCGAGCGAAACCGGGAGCGCCTTACGTTCACCCTCGACGCCGACGTGCTCAAGGCCAACGCAGAGCTTTTCCTCGCCTGCGTCGAGACGCCGCCGACACCCGCAGGAGACGCGGACCTGACTGCCGTGTGGTCGGTGATCGACGACCTCGTCGATTCTGGCGAGGCCATTCTCGTCATGAAGAGCACGGTTCCCGTCGGGACGGGTGAAAGGATCCGCGCAGCGCTCAACCAGCGGGGGCTGGAGAAGGTCGGCTACGTCTCGAATCCGGAGTTCCTTGCGGAGGGCCGGGCGGTCAAGGACTTCATGAACCCGGATCGGGTCGTGATCGGGTCGTTCGACGAGAAGGACGGGGAGCGCGTGGCGGCGCTCTTCGATTGCTTTGGGGCTCCAATTGTCCGGACAAGCATCCCCTCGGCCGAGATGATCAAGCTCGCCGCGAACGCCTTCCTCGCGACGAGGATCAGCTTCATCAATGAGATTGCGAACGTCTCCGAGGCCGTGGGCGCAAACGTCGACGAGGTCGCCTACGGCATGGGGCTCGACAAGCGCATTGGCACGAGCTACCTCCATCCAGGCATCGGTTACGGCGGTTCGTGCTTTCCAAAGGACGTGTCGTTCCTGAAGCTTCTCGCGGGAAACAGCGGCTACCACTTCCAGCTGGTGAGCGCCGTGATTGAGGTCAACGACCTCCAGAAGCGGCGGGTGATCAACAAGCTCAAGGACGAGCTCGGCAGCCTTCGCGGCAAGAGGATCGCCCTCCTCGGCCTCGCTTTCAAGCCGAATACGGACGACATGCGGGAGGCACCCTCGATCGTGCTCGCCTCACGGCTCCACACGGAAGGGGCGGACGTTCACGCCTGGGATCCGCTCGTCACCTCGCACCCGGCGCTCGCCAACGTCACGATCGAGAAGACGTTGCTCGACGCTGTGCGGGGAGCAGACGCGGCCGTGATCGTGACGGAGTGGCCGGAGCTCGAGAGCCTGCCTTCGGACGAAGTCCACGCGTCGATGCGGACACCCTTCATTGTCGACGGCCGTAACCTGCTCGATCCCGAGGCCGTGCGCGCTGCCGGCTTCCGGTACGAGGGGATCGGCAGAACCTGAACAAGAGAGAATTTCCCAAATGGAAGCGATCCTCCTAGCCGGCGGGAAGGCCGAGCGGCTCGGCGACGCCGCACAGGGCCGCCCGAAGGCGCTCGTCCCGATCGCCGGCCGCCCGCTCGCGGCCTACCAGGTCGCCCTCCTCGCTTCGGCAGGAGTCGATCGGGTTCTCGTCAGCTGCGCGGCCGGCCGGGAAGAGCTGTTCGAGTCGGAGCTTGCAGGGCTCGGAGCCGAGATCGTCACGGTGCCCGAGGGCGAGCCGCTGGGGCGTGGGGGAGGCGTCCGTCTCGCGGCGAAGGCGAGGGAGGAGAACGGGCCGGTCTACGTGCTGAACGGCGACGAGCTGATCCACGCCGACCTCGCTGCGCTCCTTGCGGCGCACCGTGATCACGGCGGAGCCGCGACACTCACCGTCGCTCCGCTGCCGACGACCTTCGGCGTCGTCGAGCTCGGAGAGGACGACAGGGTTGCCGGGTTCGACGAGTCGCCCAGGCTGCCCCACTGGGTGCATGCAGGCGTCGACGTGCTGGACGAGGAAGCGATCGCTCGGCTCCCGGAGAAAGGCGACCACGAGCGGACTACGTTTCCGGAGCTCGCGGCCGAGGGGAAGCTGTACGCCTTTCGCCACGAGGGTGTCTGGCTGACGGTCAATACGCCCAAGGACCTGCGCGTCGCGGAGGAGCACGTCCGCGCGAACCCCAACTGGCTCTCGGCCGCGGCGAAGGCATGACGGAGTCTCCGAATTTGGGGGGCCTGGACCCGTTCGCGGTTGAGTCGACCAAGGTCGACAAGCCGTGGGGCCACGAGGTGATCTGGGCCCTGACGGACGACTATTGCGGCAAGGTCCTGTTCATCAAGGCGGGTGAGTCGATGAGCCTTCAGTTTCACCGGGAGAAGGACGAGTCGTGGCTCATCCATTCCGGTCGCGCAGAGCTCGAGATGGCCGAGCCAGGACAGAAGCTCCCGGCCTTGGAGGTCGTCGGTCCCGGCGCTGCCTTTCGCATCCAACCCGGGACGATCCATCGTGTCAAGGCACTGGAGGACACGACGATTCTCGAGGTCTCGACGCCCCAGCTCGATGACGTCGTTCGGCTCGAGGACAAATACGGGCGCACGTCCTAACCTTCACACAAGTGTGGTAAGGTTGTCCCATGAACTCGCTCTCAGTCGGAGCGGCAGCCGCCCAGACGGCGTGGTCCGCGCGCATGCTGCGATATCTCGAGGGGCTCGGCCTCGTCGTGCCGCAGCGGACCGCTGCCGGGTATCGCTCCTACGGGCTCCGTGACCTCAACCAGTTGCACGCGCTTCGAGAGCTGCGTCGGCGCTTCGCCGTCGAACTAAGCGAGGTTGCCTTCGCCGCGCGCCTTCGCCGCGACCCGGCTCTGCGGGCCGCGCTCGAAACCTGGCTCCACGGCACTGACGTCGACGCGCTCGACTGGGAGCAGCGAAAGCACGAGAGGCTGCTCGCCGCCTGATCACTAGACTCCCCCAACCGAAGAAAGAGGGCTGATGGCTACAACGCGCAGACACGACGTCAAGGATCTCCAACTCGCCAAGGAGGGCGTTCGCCGGATCGAGTGGGCAGACCGCAACATGCCGGTGCTCGCGGCGATCCGCGAGCGTTTCGAGCGTGAAGAGCCCCTGGCCGGATACCGAATCGCGGCCTGCCTGCACGTGACGACGGAGACGGCGAACCTCGCGCGCACGCTCAAGGCCGGAGGCGCGGACGTCGTCCTCTGCGCGTCGAATCCGCTCTCCACCCAGGACGACGTCGCCGCGGCGCTCGTCGAGGACTACGACGTCTCGGTGTTTGCGATCAACGGCGAGGACAACGACACGTACTACGCCCACATCCAGGCCGCAGTCGACCACAAGCCGCAGATCACGATGGACGACGGCGCCGACGTGATCGGCGTCCTGCACGCGCACCGCCGTGAGCAGCTCGGCGACGTCATCGGCGGCACCGAGGAGACGACGACAGGCGTCATCCGCCTGAAGGCGCTCGAGCGCGACGGTGCCCTCGGCTTCCCGATCGTGGCCGTCAACGAGGCGAAGACCAAGCACCTCTTCGACAACCGCTACGGCACCGGCCAGTCGACGATCGACGGGGTCATCCGCGCGACGAACAAGTTGCTCGCCGGGAGCAAGTTCGTGGTTGCGGGCTACGGCTGGTGCGGCCGCGGTCTAGCCACTCGCGCCAAGGGCATGGGATCGCACGTGATCATCACGGAGATCGATCCGATGAAGGCTCTCGAGGCTGTCATGGACGGCTTCGAGGTGCTGACGATGGAGCGCGCGGCCGAAGTGGGGGACATCTTCGTGACCGCGACCGGCGACAAGGGCGTCATCCGCGGCGAGCACATGGAGCGCATGAAGGACGGTGCGATCCTCGCCAACACGGGCCATTTCAACGTCGAGATCGACATTCCCGCGCTCAGGGCGCTGGCGACCGAGACCCGCGAGGCGAGGGCGCTCGTGGACGAGTTCACAATGGCGGACGGGCGTCGGATCTACCTGCTTGCGGACGGGCGGCTCGTCAACCTCGCCGTCGCGGAGGGGCATCCGGCTCAGGTGATGGACATGTCCTTCGCGAACCAGGCTCTCTCGGCCGAGTACATCGTCGAGAACGCACCGTCGCTCGAGAAGAAGGTCTACGACGTGCCCGAGGAGATCGACAAGGAGATCGCCCGGCTCAAGCTGGAGACGATGGGCATCGACATCGATCACCTCTCGCCGGAGCAGGAGAAGTACCTCGCTTCCTGGGATGAGGGCACTTAACGGGGGAACCCAGGTTCCCCCGTTGGCCCCCTCCTTCTCTTGGGGGAACGTCCCGTTCCCCCTTGCCCCCCTTCGGGCACCTTCTAGGGCTCCCGCCGGGCGAAGCCCGGCTCCGCCCGCCTTGCAGGCCGTCGCGGGCCACCACCCAAGAGTCTTATCCCGTTCATGAAGGCTGTCGTTCTCGCCGCGGGGTACGCAACGCGGCTCAGCCCGCTCACCGACTCGATCCCCAAGATGCTCCTGCCGCTCGCGGAGCGGCCGATGCTCGACTACCTGCTCGACCGGATCCGCGAGGTTGAGGAGATCGACGACATCCACCTCGTCACCAATTCGCGGTTCGCACCAATGTTCGAGGCCTGGGCCGAGACTTTGCAACAGTCTGTTGCTAAGTCGGAAAGGGGGGTGACCGTTCACGATGACGGGACGACCTCGAACGACGACCGCCTCGGCGCGATCGGTGATCTCGCCCTTGCGATCGAGCGCGGCGGGCTCGCGGGGGACGACCTGTTCGTGGTCGCGGGCGACAACCTGATCGGCTACTCGCTGCTCGCCTTCGTCGATTTCTGGCGCGAGAAGGGAGGGAGCGCAATCGCCCTGCACGAGGTGTCCGACCGCGACCTGCTCACGAACTACGGCGTCGTCGAGCTCGACGACGAGGATCGTGTCATCGGCTTCGAGGAAAAGCCGGCAGAGCCGCGCAGCAATCTCGCGGCGACGGCCGCCTACCTTTATCGCAGCGAGCATCTCGAGTTGCTCCCGCGCTACCTCGAGGAGGGAAACCCGCCCGATGCGCCGGGCAACTTCGTCGCCTGGCTGCATGCGCGGACCCCCGTGCACGGCTACCGCGTCTCGGGCGAGTGGCACGACATCGGCAACCTCGGGCAGCTGCTCGAAGCCGACAACCTCCTTCGCGAGCGCGCCGGCCTGCCGCAGCGGCGCGAATATTCACTCGAGTAGCTCAGTTCCGCGACGAAGCTGAGCCTACGGTGGCTCGGTGCTGCTCGATCTCGTCTTTCCGCGGCGGTGCGTCGTCTGCGGCGGGCCGGCAGAGGCGCTGTGCGGGACGTGCCGGGCGCAGTTGCACCGCCTCGCGGAGCCGCGGTGCGAGCGGTGCGGCTCGCCTACCGCGTGGCCGGTCGAGCGCTGCCGCGAGTGCGCGGGCAGGCGAATCGCTTTCGCCAGCGCCCGGGCAGCCGTTGCCTACGACGATGCGGCCCGACGGCTCGTCGCGGCCTGGAAGGAGCGAGGCCTTCGCACGCTCGCCGCGCTCGCGGCAGAGCTCGTGACAGAGGCGGTCCCGCGCCCTGACGCGTACACGCTCTCGTTCGTACCGGCGGACGACAACCGGCGGCTGCGGCGAGGCCACAACCCTGCCGAGCGCCTCTCCGCCGAGCTCGGGCTGCGCTGGCAGCTTCCGGTCGTACCGCTGCTGAAGCGCTCGCCGGGGGTGCGTCCCCAGCGCGGGCTTCCGCTCGCGACGCGGCGCCGGAACGTCCGCGGCGTCTTCCAGGCCACGGGCTCGGCGCCGAGGTCGCTCGTCCTCGTCGATGATGTCTACACGAGCGGCGCGACGGCCTCCGCGGCCGCCTCTGCGCTCCGGAAGGTGGGTGCGCGGCGGGTGGAGGTCGTCACCTTCGCGCGGGCTGTCCGCTAGATTCCGTCCCCCATGAACCTCCAGGTGAAAGGCCGGAATCTCGAGGTCAGCGACCAGATCCGCCAGTACGCGGAGGACAAGCTGAGCAAGCTCGACCGGCTCGTGAAAGACCCGACGCGCATCGAGCTCGAGCTCGCCGTAGAAAAGAACCCTTCCATCGCGGACAACCAGATCGCCGAGGCGACCGTGTGGACGAAGGGACCGGTGCTGCGCGCGCGCGAGACCTCCGCGGACATGAAGGCCTCGATCGACCAGCTCGTGAGCAAGCTCGAGCGGCAGGTCAAGCGCTACCGGGACAAGCGGCGTCCGCGAAAGCACGACCGTCCTGAGGGCGTAGTCCCGGAGCCCGCCTCGCCGGAGGACTCCGAAGAGGGACCGACGATCGTCAAGACCAAGCAGTTCGCCTTCAAGCCGATGACGGCCGACGAGGCCGTCCTCCAGCTCGAGCTCGTCGGCCACGACTTCTTCGTCTTCCGCAACGCGGAGTCCGCCGAGATCAACGTCGTCTACCGGCGGCGCGACGGCGACTACGGGCTGATCGAGCCCCAGTAGAGATGGGCTTCTTCCGGCGCGGGAAGCCCTTGCACGAGCAGCTTGCGCAGGAGGCCGGGATCGTGCTTCCGGACGACCCGATGGAGCAGGCCGAGGGCCTGCGGGGCGGAGCCGAGCGCGCGCTCTGGGCGGCGGGCGGTGTCGCCGGGATCCCGACACCGACGAACACTGCCCACCCGTTGTACGACGTGACGGCGATTCACGGGATCCCCCGGAACCGCGAGTGGGACGCGGTCGCGAGCGCGGAGGCGCCCGAGCTGCCGGGCGACGAGGCCGATTTCGTCGCGCTCCCGGACGGGACGCTCTTCACCGACGACGACCTCCCGGACGACTCCCTCACCCCGCTCGCGGACGCGCTCGATAGCCTGCTCGAGGCGCCGTACCACGCACTTGCACGGCGCCAGGAAGGCGACGTCTGGGGCGTCGCCGCAATCCGCGTGAACGTGGTCGAGGTGTCGGAGGCGATCGACGGCGACAAGGTCGACATCGCCGTCAACGACGGTGAGCACACTGTCCTCGTGGACGACGTCGAATCGAGGGTCGACCTGCCGAGCCTGGAGGAGTTCGCAGCCGAGCAATTTGGCTCATTCGTGCTGCGCGCGAACCGCCTGGACGAGACGCTCTGGGAGGTCACGGTACTCCCGCTCTGAGCCGATACCCTAGGGAGATGCCGACCGACTCCTACGGAACATTCGAAAAGGCCCTTCGCCTGGGCGAAGGGCGGCGCCTCAAGAAGCTCGCCAAACAGGCGGACTACATCACCACGCTCGAGCCCGACTTCGAGAAGCTCTCGGACGAGGAGCTCCGCGGGAAGGCCCCTGAGTTCAGGCAGCGGGTCGCGAACGGCGAGCCGCTCGAGGAGCTCCTGTTCGAGGCGTTCGCGACGGTCCGGGAGGCGGCCAAGCGCGGACTCGGCCAGCGACCCTTCGATGTCCAGTTGATGGGCGGGATCGTCCTCCATGAGGGCGACATCGCGGAAATGAAGACGGGTGAAGGAAAGACGCTCGTCGCCACGATGCCCCTGTACCTCAACTCGCTGACGGGGCAGAACGTCCACCTCGTCACAGTCAACGACTACCTCGCAAAGCGAGACCCGGATTGGATGAAGCCCGTCTACGATGCACTCGGCGTCCGAGCCGGCTCCATCCAGAACATGATGCCGTTCTCGGACCGCAAGGACGCCTACGCCGCCGAGATCACCTACGGGACGAACGCCGAGTTCGGCTTCGACTACCTCCGCGACAACATGTCCGTCACACTCGACGGGACGGTCCAGCGGGGCTACACCTACGCGATCGTGGACGAGGTCGACTCGATCTTGATCGACGAGGCGCGGACGCCGCTCATCATCTCCGGCGAGCCGGAGACTGCGGCCAAGGTGTACTACGACTTCGCGCGCATCGTGAAGGGCCTGACCGGGCAGCCGAGCAAGCAAAAAAGCGACGGCAAGGGAGTCGACGAGACCGAGCTCTCGGGCGCCGACTATCTCTACGACGAGAAGTTCAAGACCGTCTCGCCGGCCCAATCAGCGATCGACAAGGTCGAGCGC
>CAZQAG010000022.1:0-30738 GCA_964591295.1 uncultured Gaiellales bacterium
CGCGCGCGATCGTCGAGGCGCACGGCGGCCGCGTCCACGCCGAGAGCGAGGGTCCCGGGCTGGGGGCGCGATTCGTGATCACGCTGCCGGCAACTGCGGGGAGACCGATCGCGGCTCTGAAGTCGGAACAGGCGCACGAGGTCGCTCGGTACGTCGAGTGAAGAGCGCGGGTACAAAACGGGTACGCCAGCTCGGGCACGAGCGGGCACGCGCGTCCACCGAAGGAGCCGCGGAACTGTCTGATCTCCAGGGAAAACGTGCCCGCGGGTGCCCGCGAGTGGACGGGCGTCCGTCACTCGCCCTTCTCTCGTAATGAAGGGGTCCCCGGTTCGAGTCCGGGCTCGTCTTCCCCTCTAGCGACCGAGGCGGCGCCAGAACGACCGCTTCGCCGTTGGATCGCCCGGTTCCTCGCCGATCGCGCGTGCTGCGGCCAGGAAGTCCTCGGAGCGGAGCGTCATCAGCTCGTCTCGCTCGAGGTCGGCGAGCTCGGCTCCGGCGACGCGCGCGAGGCGCAACGCCTGCGCGTTCAGCGCCTGCTCGAAGAGCGTGCGGGCAAAGCGCGCGTTTCCGAACCCTTCGCCCCGCTCCGCTTTCGGAAGAACGCGCCGCAAGGTCTCAGCGGCCCCTTCGCCAAGGCGGTACTCGTTCTCCGCGAGAAACTTGCCCGTGATCGCGAGCAGCTCGTCGGTCGAGTAGTCCGGGAAGACGATCTCGCGCGAGAAACGTGAGCGCAGCCCGGGGTTGGAGTCGAGAAAGCGATGCATCAGCCGTGGGTAGCCGGCCACGATCACGACGAGCCGGTGGCGGTAGTCCTCCATCCGCTTGAGGAGCGTCTCGATCGCCTCGCTCCCGAAGTCGAGACGCTCGTCGCTCACGGCCAGCGAGTACGCCTCGTCGATGAAGAGCACCCCGTCGAGCGCGCGGCGGATCGCACGGTCGGTCTTGATCGCCGTCATCCCGACGTACTGGCCCACCAGCCCGGCGCGGTCGACCTCGACGAGGTGGCCGCGCCGAAGGAGCCCCATCGAGCGGTACATCTCCGCGAGCAGGCGCGCGACCGTCGTCTTGCCCGTTCCCGGGTTGCCCAGAAAGACGAGGTGCTGGGACGTCGCAACCTCCGGGAGCCCGTGCTCGGCGCGCTGAGCCTGCACCTGGAGGAAAGCGACGAGCGCCCGGACCTGCTCCTTCACGGTCTCGAGGCCGACGAGCGAATCGAGCTCGGCCTGGAGATCCTCGATGCTTCGGACCGACTCCGGCTTCCGTAGCGCCTCGAGCTGGTCGGAGATCCAGTCGGTGCCGTCGCGGCCGGAGCCGACCCGCAGCCGCTCACCGATCACCCTCAGCACGTTGTCGAGCGGATTGGGCATCGACGGAGTTCTACCCGCGTCCTCCGCTCCCGTAGCATCTGGGCGTGCGCAGGGCGAGGGGCCGAATCGCTTGCGTCCTGCTCGGGGGGACGCTCTTGCCGCTTCTCGTCGGGGTCGGCGCGGCGGCGGCACCGGCCGGGGGCTGGCTCGTCTACGGGAGCGATCTCGCCCGGACCTCCGCGACGGACACGTCGCTTTCTCCGTCAGTTCGGCCCGCGTGGTACACGCCTGTCTCCGGCCGGATCAGCGCGCAGGCGCTCGTGGCGCAGGACATGCCGGTGCCGGGCCGGCGCACCGTCTACGTCGCGACCTCGAAGGGCGTCGTGTACGCGATGGCGGAAAACGGCTACATCCGCTGGCGGGTCGAGCTCGGCCAGCTAGACCGCATCTGCTCGCAGATCGACGGCTACGGAGTCACCGGCACGCCCGGCATCGACCGGCAGTCGAACACCCTCTACGCCGCCGATGGATTCGGTCGGCTCCATGCGCTCGATCTCGCGACCGGACAGGAGCGGCCAGGCTGGCCGGTCCGCCTGTACGAGGACTACCGCCGAGAGCTTGTCTGGGGCGCGCTCACGATCGTGAACGGATCCGTCTATGTCGGCACCGGGGCCTACTGCGATCGTCCGATGGTCGGCAAGGTGATCCGGGTCGAGATCGCCACCCGCAATGTCTCGAGCTGGATCTCCGTTCCCAGCTCTCTCGGCGGAGGCGGCGGAGTGTGGGGGTGGGGAGGTGTCGCCTACAGCGCGGAGCGGGGCTCGCTTTTCGTCGGAACGGGAAACGCCTTCCGCGGCGGATCGAACGTCGGCAAGCGTTTCCGCGAGTGGGCGGGCTTCGGCGAGCACCTCGTCCAGCTTGCCCCCGACCTCTCGGTACGCGCCGCAAACCATCCGCCCTCGATCCGAAAGCCACGCGAAGGCTATGGCTTCTCGGGCTCGCCGGTCATCTTTCCGCACCAGTCCTGCGGCGAGCTCGTCGGCGTCCTGAACAAGGACGGCTTCCTGTACGTATGGCGTAGCGCGGCGGTCACGGCGGGCCCGGTGTTCAGGCTCAGGCTCGCGCGCCACACGATTGCAGCCCCCCTTCTCTCGCAGCCCGCGTATTCCCCGCTGACGGGAGCTCTGTACGTCTCGACCCCGGGCCGGCTCGTCCGGGTCGACGTCAACCGCGGCTGCCGGGGGCGCGTGAAGTGGGGGAAGAAGGTCGGCAGCGGGCTCTTCAACGGCTCCCCGACCATCGCGGGGCAGACGGTGTGGCTCGCCGAGAATGCGATCGGGGGGTCGGCCCTGCTCGGCTTCGACGCCCGCACCGGCGCCAATCGATTCCGCGCCCCGCTCGCGGGCCCCACGTACGTCGCGCCGACCGTCGTCGGCGACAGGCTCTACGTGGGCACTTACACCGGCGGAGTGCAGGGCTTCGTGATCGCCTCGGGCCGGGCGCGGGTCGTCGGCACCGACGAGAGCGACCTGCCCGAGCACCGAAGCTTCGCGGACGGGCTGCACGGCTGGGCGAGCCGGGAAGACGGCGTCTACGCGACCGACGACGGTGGGCAATCCTGGCGGTCCGTCTATCCCCGCAGCGCAATCCGGGTGGCGCGCGTCTCAGCCCGGACGGGGATGATCGCTCTCGGCGACCGGGTTACCGCGTGCGGCTGCCGCCAGGTTCGTCTCTGGACGGCGGACTCGGGCCTTCACTGGCACCCGACACCGGAGGGCGCCGGGGGAGGCTTCATCGGGGCTGCTGGGACCCTCTGGTGGTGGCGCGGCGGACGGCTGTCACAAGCCGCCCTGTGGCCGCCCGGCCCCAGGGGGCTTCGCGAGCGCTTCTTCGCCCGCGTCCAGGGCGCGATCGTCGATGCGAAGCCTGCGCCAAACGGAGTCGTGGCGCTCGTCACCAACCGCGTCGCGGGCATCGGCTTCGACCACTCGCCGGGCCTCCTGCTCGCCCAGGGCGGTGTGGCGCGCGTTCTCACCCTGCCCTCGGTCACGGGCGAGGTGCTCGTACGCTCCCTCGATGCCGCCTGGCCAAGGCTGACCGTGCGCGCAGTCGACGTGATCGCGTTCACTCGCGGAGAAGAGGGCTCGGTGACCTGGGCCTCGGCGGACGGCGGCAGCACCTGGACGGTGACGCGGAGGTAGCTGGGCGGCTCAGCCGCGTTTTTGCCGTCAGGCATCGGGGTAGTTCGGCAGAGGATGCACACAATCGCGGTCACCGGCGCGTCGGCCGGGGTCGGCCGGGCCGTCGCCCGCCGCTTCGCACAAAACGGAGCCCGCCTGGGATTGATTGCGCGCGGACGCGAACGTCTCGATGCCACGGCCCAGGAGGTCGAAGAGCTCGGCGGCCAGGCTCTCGTGCTCCCGCTCGACGTTGCGGACGCAGACGCCGTCGACGGCGCCGCCGCGCAGATCGAAGAGCGCTTCGGGCCAATCGACGTCTGGGTCAACAACGCGATGGCGACCGTGTTCGCGCCCGCGACCGACATCACGGCCGACGAGTTCCGGCGGGCAACCGAGGTCACCTATCTCGGCTACGTGTGGGGGACGCTGGCGGCGCTTCGGCGGATGCTTCCGCGAGACCGCGGGACGATCGTCCAGGTCGGATCGGCGCTCGCGCACCGCTCGATCCCGCTCCAGGCGCCCTACTGCGCGGCCAAGCACGCAGTCCACGGATTCACGCAGTCGCTCCGCACGGAACTACTCCACGACGGCTCGAAGGTGCACGTGACCGAGGTGCAGCTGCCCGCACACAACACGCCCCAGTTCGAGTGGGGCCGGGCAAAGCTGCCGCGGCATCCGCAGCCGGTGCCGCCGATCTTCCAGCCCGAGGTCGCAGCTCGGGCGATCGAGTACGCGGCCACCCACCGGCGCCGCGAACTGCTCGTCGCCTGGCCGACCGTGAAGGCGGTCTTCGGCGAGAAGCTCGCGCCCGGAGCGCTCGACCGGTACCTGGCGCGCATCGGTTACGAGGCACAACAAACCGACGAGCCTCTCGTCGGGGAGCGGGAAGGCAACCTCTTCGAGCCTGCCCCCGGCGATTTCTCGGCTCACGGCCGCTTCGACGACCGCGCGAAGAAGCGAAGCCTTCTTCTCGAGGCCAATCTGCGCCGCGGTCCACTTCTGCTGGCGGGCGCTGTTGCCCTCGGCGCACTGCTGGCGCGCAGCCGCTAGTCGATTCCGCGGAGGGGGTTGCCGCGCGGCCGAGGTCATTCGGGAATGCCCGAGAAGAACCCCGTGTGGCACGCCGTCGTGCGCTACCTGCGGCCGCGGCTGATGGTCAGGTTCACGCGCCCGCGCGGGACCAGGTGCGCGCCCGCGCGAGGGCGCTGTGTCGCGACGCGGCCGGCACGGGCCCGCGAGCGTGCTCGTCGCACTCGGCCGACGCGGCACCCCGCGCGCTCGATCCGTTGGCGAGCGATGCTCAGGCGGCGGCCGATGACGGCCGGAACGACGCAGGCGCGGAGCGCGAGTCGCGGCGCGGCTCCCAGCAGCAGCTGCCCGCTCCCGAAGGCAGAGTCCTTGCCGGGGGCGCCGAGGTCGAGGGCGTTCTCCTCGAGGTAGGCCTGTAGCTCTGTCGGGCCGAAGGCAGGATTCATCTGCTTGACGAGAGCAGCCGCAGCGGCGACGTGCGGCGTCGCAGCCGAAGTGCCCGCAAACCCGCTCACTCCGCAGCCGGAGAAGGGGCCGAACGTGAATGACGAGACCGAGTCGGGTCCGACCAGGTCCGGCTTCACTCGCCCGTCGATGGTCGGGCCCTGGGAGCTGTATCGCTCGAGGTCGCTCCCGCGCCAGCACGCGGCCCCGACCGTCAGGGCTGACGCAGACGTGCCGGGCTCGGTGACACTGCCCTCTGCCACCTGGTATTCGAGATCCGGCCCCGGGTAGACGAAGAGGTCGAATCGCACGGGGCGGGCGGTGACACGGTGGGCGCGGACGCCGATCGCGTACGACTGAGTCGAGGCGGAGCTGTTGATCAGGCAGGCCAGCTCGCTGGGCGGCTCGAAGCCGGTCTGGGGACCGGTTGAGGTGGCGACAACGGTGCCTCCCACCGAACGGGTCAGGTAGAGGTCGTAGTCCTCGGCGCTCGCGGGCCAATCGTCCCACTTCAGCGCGACGCACGTGATCGCGCCGCTTCGAACCGCGATCGTGTTCCCCTCGTCACCGGCAGCGAACTCGTTCCAGCCGTTCGCGTCGGCATCGACGAACGTGCCGCTCCAGTGCTGCTGGGCTCGGTTGCCCGCAGCGTTCACCCACAGGATCCCTGCGGCCCGAGCCGAGGCCACGATCCCCTCCGGCGAGTCAGGCGCGCCAGAGCCGTCGCCTCGCCCAGTGTTGAACCAGCTCGCGGAGTGGCTGACGATCTGGATTCCGTTTGCCTGCGCGTAATCGAGGGTGAGGCCGAGCCCCACGACGTCCCTGATGCAGACGAGATAGAGCTTCGCGTCGGGCGCCATCTCGGCCACGATCTCGGCGACCGCCGTGCCGTGGCCGGTTGCTTCGAAACCCCCGGGCCCGCAGTAGTCGACCTTGACGACGGACTCCGGGAGGTCACCGGTGCCCTGGCTCCGCCGGTACTCGCTGAAACCCAGGTCGACCACCGCGACCTTCACGCCGTAGCCGCGGGCGCCGGCCTTGTGCCATCTGGCTGCGCCCGTCGCCGCGACACCCTGGCCACGTACCGACTCCGGCACGGGGCGGGCGGGCTCACGGACGAAGCGAACTCCGCGACTTTGCGCAAGCGCTGCGAGCGACGTTGCCGGAACGCGCGCCTCGATCATCCGTCCGTAGGTCGCCTCGACCTGTCCTCCAGCGCGGAGGACGGCCGCTCGAGCGCGAGCGGGGCGAGTAGCGAGTAGCTCCACGCGAACGCTGCCCGCGCGCCGAACGGCGAGCCGCGAGTCCAGCTTCGCGACTTTGACGGGCGCAGCAGCGGGGTGCAGCGTCTCGCGCGCCTGCCCGAGCGTGCCTGCGCCGCTCGCAGCTGCGCCCGCAGTTGCGAGCAGACAGCACAGCATCCCCAATACGACCCTCCGCACCCAGCCTCCCCTCGAGATCCCATCTAAGGGATAGCTGCAATCGGGCTCCAAGTCCATAGGTCGCCCGTCCTAGGGACTCCAATCCCTCGTCCTAGCGGCTAGCCATGCGGCCTCGAAGCCTTTCTAGCGCAGTTATCCGAAACCCAGGAGGTTCGACGTGACAGCCCCAGCAACTTCGCGCTCTACCGGCACCGCCCACTCCCGCGAGCAGGGCCAGGTGCTCGTTCTCGCACTCATCTTCATCATCGTTGTGCTGCTCGGCATGGCCGCGTTGGTCGTCGACGTGGGATATGCGTACTACGCTCACCGCTCCCTCCAGTCTTCAGCCGACGCGTCGGCGCTCGCGGGTGCACAGGAGCTCCCCGACTCGGCGCGTGCTCTGTCGGTTGCCAACGACTACAGCGGCCAGAACGGCGGCAAGAACGCCCACGACAACATTCCCGGCGTTGCCACGTCCGTGACGACGAAGTGCATCGTCTCGGTGCCGGGCTGCGACCCGGTCAACGCCGTGGTCGTCACGGAACGAGCCGCAAGGGTGCCGACGATCTTCGCCAAGCTCCTCGGGATCGACCACTTCGACATCAGGGTCAAGGCGACGGCATGCTCACCGTGCGGCCTCAAGCCGGCGGACATCATGCTCGTCCTCGACCGCACTGGATCGATGTGCCAGGACCACTGGGGCAACTACGACCCGAACTGCACCGATCTGAAGAACGCGAAAACCGGAATGAAGACCTTCCTGGGCTTCATGGACTCGTCGCAGCAGCACGTGGGTCTGGCGGTTGCCGCCGGCGTCGAGCATCGGCAACCGCTGTTCGACGCCTCAGACGTCGAATTACAACTCCCGCTCGTCTCCCTACACGGTCGTTGCCCTCTCGAGCGACTTCACGCTCAACGGGCAGCTCAACAACAACTCGAACCTCATCCAGACGATCAACTGCGTTCGGGGCAACGGCGCCACCGCCTACGCCAATGCGCTCGAGGCGGCGCAGGCAGAGCTCGACCGAAACGGACGACCGGACGTGCCGGACATCATCGTCTTCCTCTCCGATGGGGCGGCGAACACCGGGCCGACCTACTACTCGACCACCTCGCCGTACCGCAGGCAGCCGTGCCATCAGGGCGTCTGGTCCGCCGCGACGATCAAGAACAGGGGAACGCTGATCTACTCGATCGGCTACGACCTCGACGCCAACAACGGCGGCGCGAACAAGTGCCAGTCGTACACGGGGGCCAACGAGAGCCCCGCGATCACCGCCTACTCGGCAATTGCGCAGATCGCCTCACGCCCTGACACGTTCTACAACCAGCCGGGCCCGGGCGAGCTGAGGACGATCTTCAGCCAGATCGCCGCGGACATCGGCAAGGGCACTCGTCGCTCATCGACAACGACGCGCAGTAGCGCGCCGTTGAAGCCCACATTGAAGGCGGGTCGGTCAGCGGCCCCTACCCATTTCGCTCCGACCACCGCATAATGGCTCGATGGCCACCGCTGTCGTCACCGGCGGAGCCGGCTTTCTCGGCTCTCATCTCTGCGAGTACCTGCTCGCGAAGGATTACCGCGTCATCTGCGTGGACAACCTCGAGACGAGCTCGCTCACGAACCTCGAGCACATCCGCGACGACGCCTTCACCTTCCTGAACCACGACGTGATCGAGCACATCATTCTCGACGAGCCCGTCGACCTCGTCTTCCACCTGGCCGCGCTTGCAAGCCCGGTCGACTACCTGCGCCAGCCGCTCCACTCGCTGAAGACGGGCTCGCACGGAACCCACAACGCGCTCGGCCTTGCGAAGTGGAAGCGCGCCCGCTTCCTGCTTGCCTCGACGAGCGAGGTCTACGGCGACCCCCAGGTCCATCCGCAGCCGGAGACCTACTGGGGGCACGTGAACCCGATCGGCCCGCGCGGTGTGTACGACGAGGCCAAGCGCTACGCCGAGGCGATGACGATGGCCTATCACCGCCAGCAGGGAGTGGACACCTCGATCGTGCGGATCTTCAACACCTACGGGCCGCGCATGCGCTCCCACGACGGCCGCGCGATCCCGAACTTCGCGCGGCAAGCGCTCGAGAACAAGCCTTTGACTGTCTATGGCGACGGCTCGCAGACGCGCAGCTTCTGTTACGTGGACGACCTGATCCGTGGGCTCTACCTACTCGCAGGAAGCGGCGAGCACCTGCCCGTGAACATCGGTAATCCGAGCGAGTTCACGATCCTGGAGCTCGCCGAGACCGTGCTCCGGGTGACCGAATCCACGAGCGAGATCGTCTTCGAGGCGCTGCCGGTCGACGACCCGCAGGTCCGCCAGCCCGACATCACCCGGGCGAAGCAGCTTCTCGGCTGGGAGCCCGAGATCGAGCTAGAAGAAGGCCTGCGCCGCATGCTTCCCACTCTCGAGACGGTTCGCGCGTAAGCGCCTCAGCCGGCGAAGGTCGCAAACGTCCGCAGCTCGATCCGTTCCTCCTCGAGGGCGGCACGCACGCGCGGATCGCAGAGCGTCCTGACCTCGCGCTCCCGCTCTTCGCGGTACGTCGTTTCGACGTCGTCGGACCTCGCCGAGTGGACGTTCGGCGAAGGCGCGTGGACTCCGGTCTACGAGCTCGTGCAACTGTGCAGGCCGAGGTCGAGCCGCGGGTGCTCCCGCGCGTACGAAGAAGCGTCGACCGCGGCCGGCCACCGCACCATCAGGCTGGCGCTCGGCGTAGGAATGCGCTCAGTGGCTACCGGTAGTAAAGCTGGGCGCCGCGGGCTGGAAGACCGGGGGTGGCGGAGTGGGCTGGGGTCTCGGGATCGGCTTCGGATCAGGCTTGATCGACGCGGAGGCAGGCGCCCGCCCCGGTGGTCGTCCATCCCACATCCGCCGAGCGGGCTGCCGCGACTCATCGGGCTGCTAGGGCCCGAACGGCGCGCCTCGCTCGCCTGCGGGCCGCCCGCGCAAATGCGCGCGCTCAAGCCGCCCGTGCGAAGGCAACTCGAGGCGCGGCGCGGAAGAAGGCGATCGAGACCCGTCGCCGAGCCCAGTTGCGCAGGGAGGCGATCGCTTTTCGACCGAAAGCGAAGGCCACGGCGTCCAACCCCTTCCTACCCGTCCTACTTGGGTGCACGATTGTCCTCCTAATACTGGCGGCCTCCCCTCCATCGGCGATCCCCTGGCACCGGGCCGCGCGCTTGCTCAACGCGCGGCGTAAGGCTTTTGCGCTTTTCGGGGCCGCCGGACTCGTCGCCGCCTTCGTCGTCATGGTTCTCTAGGAGCTTGCAGTGCCCATGATTCTCCGCGCCCTAGTTGTTCTCTTCGCTGCAGGGCTGCTGACGCCCTTGGTGGCCGTGGCCACGGATGCACTTGTGCTCGAGGTGCCGCAGGACCTGACGGTCGAAGCCGAGGGCCCGACGGGCGCGAAGGTTACGTACTCGGTCTCCGCGCGGACCGGGGATGGCGGCGTGCTGCCAGTGATGTGCGATCGCGCCTCTGGCAGCATTTTCCCGCTCGGCGAGACGACGGTGCAATGCTCGGCAACCGATCCCGATTCGAACGAGACCGTGGTTAAGCAGTTCAAGGCCACTGTCCTGGACCGAACGCCCCCCTTCGTCTCGGTACCGTTCAGGAAGATCGTCCGGACGCGCGAACGGTCCGGTGCGAAGGCGCAGTTCCTCGCGACAGCGGTCGACCTCGTCGATGGGCGGGTCTCCGCGAAGTGCTCGCCGCGCCCGGGCACGCATCTTCCGCTTGGTACAACTCGAATCAACTGCACTGCGTCCGACGAGCGCGGCAATATCGGCTCGCGCGCGTTCAAGTTCACGGTCGTCTTCACCCTCTACGCACCCCGCCCCGAAGATTTCATCTCGTCGCCGCCGCGCCTTGCGTGGTTTCCGGTGCCGGGGGCCAGCTACTACAACGTGCAGGTCTACCGGCTAGGTGAGAAAGTGCTGAGCGCGTGGCCGAGTCGCCCGAGCCTGCCGATGCGTCGGCACTGGACGTACCGAGGCCGCACTTTCCGGTTCACGACGGGCCTCTACACCTGGCTGGTCTGGCCGGGTTTCGGAGAGCCGGGGCAAGTTCGGTACGGGCGTAGGCTTGGGGCCAGTTCGTTCTGGGTCGTGTCCAGATAGTACGACTGGCCGAGCTAGACACGACTAGACCGAGGTGGGCCTGCCCCCTGCGACCGTCCGCATAGGACGAGTTTCGTTTCTGGAGGGACACCGCGCGAAGACGGCACCACAGTCGGAGCCGGATCAGCACCGAGCGGAACTTTTGGCGGGCGGGCTGGGAGCATCGATTGACGATGACGGCGATCCCGGCGTAGAGGCAATCTCCGATCCGGATCCGGTTGTCGAGTGGCAGTGTTCGCGCAGGGACGCGCACGACTGAGTTGCTTGAAGACCGAGCGGCGAAGGACCTAGCCGACCAGAACATCCCTTTCAACAACGCAGACTTCCGAGTCTTTCAAGAGTTCGCCGCACTGGGCCGTCGAGGACATTCCGAACCTCGGGTCAGAGGAGGCGCTGATCCGGCTGTGCTCCAGCGGTACACCCGGAAGGAGGCGAGTGGGAAAGCAAGGATTCCTGGGCTGCTAGCGCTGTTGCTGGTCTTGCGCTTGCTTGAGCTCGAGCTTGATGAACTCGAGGTCGTCTTTGACGACGACGAGGCTCGGGCCCACGGAGCCGATGCCGTTTGACTTCAGCTGGCTCATCGCGTCCTCGAGCGCCTTGCGCGCATCGTCTTCGTTCTCGGCGACGTCGGCGCGAGTCGTCGAGCCGGATCGGAATCTCACGTAGGCCTGCCACATGGTCGCGGGATCCTAACACCCGGCTTCGCTGCGCTCGCCTTCGCGGGGGAACCCCTGGTTCCCCCGCGGCCCCCCTCCTTGCGGTCCGGTCTGGTTGGCGGCGGGTTAGTGGGCCGGCGGCCGAGGTCGAGATTCAAGGGCGCGTAGTGGGCCTCCCGCCGGGCAAGCCCGGCTCCGGCGGCGGCTTGGACGTGGTCTCCGAGAGACGGGACCAGCGAGCCGAACTCGTCAGGCGGCTTCGACTAGGCGGCGTCTTCGGCGTCTGCGTCGTCGTCGCGGCCGAGCTGCTTGTTCCACCACTCGGACTCGCGTCGCTGTAGCGCGCCCTGCGCCTGCGCGACGTAGGCCGCGAGCTGCGTCTCCTTGCTGCCGAGCTTCTCCTCCAGCTCGGCCAGGGCCTTCTCGCGGTTCTCGAGCTTCTCGAGTCGGATCTCATAGTCGGTCTCGTCGCGGGCCTCGCGTCGGTGGAGCTCCTCCTCGCGCTCGTCGATCTCACGCACGCGCTCGCGGAGGTTCGCCTCGGTCTGTGCGATCCGCTTCTCGCGGCGGTCGACCCGCTCGCGCGCCGTCTCGGAAAGATCGGATTCCTCGTTGACCGCCGACTCGCGGTCGGCAAGCTCCTTCTCGCGCGCTTCGAGCCGGGAGGTCCACTCGTCGAGGTCGCGCCCGCGGACGCTGTCGCTCTCGACGCGCTGCTGCTCGGAGTCGCGGCGGTTGAGCTCGGCTTCTCGGGCGATGAGCTCCTCCTCGCGGCCCTCGATTTCGGCGAGGCGTGCGTGCATTTGCTGAACCTCGACCCCGGAAGCCGAGAGCTGGCCCTCGAGCTGCTTGGTCTCGGCGCGCACGCGCTCGTGCCGCTCGAACACCTCGGCCTCGCGACGCTTGAGCGCCTCGCCGTCAGCCGAGACGCGCGCACTTTCCTTTGCGAGGCGCTGCTCGGCCTCGGCGAGGCGCCCTTCGCGCCCGCCGAGATCCTTCTCGCGGCGCTTCAACTCGTTCTCGCGCGCCTTCCACTGGCCCTCGCGGGTCGCGAGGTCGCGCTCGGTCTTCGCGAGCTTCTCCTCGCGCGCGGCGACTGCCGAGCCCCGTTGGGCGAGCTCCGAGGAGCTCCGGCCCGCGAGTCGCTCGGCCTCAGTCAGCTCGGCGTCGCGCGCCTGGAGCTCCTCCTGTAGCTCAGCGGCAGCAGATTGGGCTGCTGCAACTTCGTCCTGGAGCGCGGAGAGACGCTTGCGCTCGGCGTTCACCTCCTGGTGCGCGGACGCGAGTCGCTGCTCGCGTTCGCGGATCTGGCTCTCGGTGGTCGAAAGCTTGTGGCTCCGGTCGTCGAGCTTCGTCTGCTCGCGGGAGACGTCGTACTCCTCCGATAGCTTCCGCTCGTAGGCCTCGACCTGCTCTGCGAACGCTGCGCGCAGCTCTCGCTCGCGCTTCTGCGCATCTGCCAGGTCGCTTTTGAGCGCCTCGAGCTCAGCGCTCGGCTCGCCGCCGTTGACCTGATGCGGAGCCGAGGTGTAGAGGTCGACGCGAACGAAGGGAGTCTCGGGCTGCTGTGCCGGCTCAGGCGTCTCCTCCGGCTGCCCGCTCCGGCGCTTCTGAAGCTGGGCCCGGAGGCCGGTGCCGAAGCCGCCTTCTGTGGCTTGGGCCGCCTTCGGCTCGGTCTCGTCGTTCTGGTTGCTCTTGTCTGGCTCGGACATGGGGGCTCCTAGACGGACCCGAACAGTTTCTGGACGTTGAGGATCGCCGGCCCGAGGATGACGAGGAACATGGCCGGGAAGATGAAGAGCACGGTGGGGAAGAGCATCTTGATGGGCGCCTTCATCGCCCGCTCCTCGGCTGCGGCCTGACGGCGCAGCCTCGCGTCGGCTGCCTGCACGCGCAGGATCCGACCGAGTGACGTGCCGAGCTGGTCGGCCTGGATCAGTGCCCGTGTGAAGGCCGACAGCTCCTGCGCATCCACGCGCTCGGAAAGGCGCTTCAGCGCCTCCGAGCGGCTCTCGCCGATTCGCATCTCGGACAGCGTCAGCCCGAATTCCTCGCCGAGCGGGCCTTCCATGTGCTCGGTGAGCTTGACGAGCGCCGCGTCGAAGCCCAGGCCGGCCTCGACGCTCACCGCGAGCAGGTCGAGGGCGTCGGGCAGGTCGGCCCGAATGCGTTCCTTCCGGCCTCGCGCCTTCAGCGTGAGTGCGTAGTCGGGCCCGAGGAAGCCGATCGCGCCGAGGAACAGCGCGCCAATCAGCACCCCCCCGAGGCCGCGGCTGGATCCGAGCATCGATCCGAGAAAGAGGCCACCGAGTGCGAGGATCCCCTTGACGGCGAGGAAGCCGGTCGGTGAGAACCTGCGGCTCAGGCCGGACGCCATCAGCCTCATGCCGATGGAGTCCGTGGTCGTGCGGGGGTTTACCCGGAGCGCCCAGCGAGCGAGCCATTCCCCGATCGGAACGAATACGCGCTCCCGGAGCCCCTCCTGGGGCGTTCCCGACGGAAGCTCCATCCGGCCGTAGGTCGCGGCGTGCCGAACAGAGAGAAAGCGCTGGCGTGAAGGCAGGGTCGCGATCTCGCCGAGCAGGAACGCTGCACCGGCGAGGCAGAAGACGGCGAGAACGAGAAGAAGAGTCATGGCTGCGTTACCCCTTGAAGGAGACGATTTTCTTGAGGATGAGCGAGCCGAACGCCATCATCGCGAGGCCCGTGTAGATGAGCATGTGACCCGTCTGCGTGTGGTAGAGCGGGTACATGTAGGTGGGGTTGATGACCGTGATCGCGATCGCGATGAAGAACGGGAGCGCGACCAGCGTGTAGGCACCCGCGCGGCCCATCGCCGTCAGGCCCTTGACCTTGCGGATGAACTGCAGTCGCTGGCGGACGGTGTCGGCGACCATGTCGATCAGGCCCGCGAGGCTGCCGCCCACCTGTTGCTGGATCCTGACGGCCGTGATCACGAAGTCGAAGTTCTTGGAGCCGAGGCGCTCCGCCATGTCGGCGAGCCCGAGCTCGATTGGCCGCCCGAGACGCGCCTCGGCCAGCACCCGCTGGAGCTCCTTGCTCGCGGGCGGGCTGCCTTCGTCGACGATCGTCTGCAGGCCCTGCTTGAAGCTGTGGCCGGCCTTGAGTGCCGCCGCGAGGGTGATGAGGACGTCCGGAAGCTGGTTCTCGAAGGCCTTCAACCGTCGGATCGCCTTGATCCAGACCACGCTCACGGGGGCGAAAGCGGCGACGGCCATCGCGCCGAGCGTGATGATGGTCGATTGGCCGGTGAGGGTCGCCAGGGTCGCCGCGACAAGTCCGGTCCCGGCCATGAGGTAGACGAGCTCGACCGTCCGCAACGGCATGTCGCTGCGCTCGACCAGCCGTTCGAGGCGGGTCCAGAACCTCCAGTGCGAGAAGGCCTTCTCGGTCGCCCGGAAGAGGCCGGCCGCCGCTGCAAGGCGCTCCTTCTCCTGCTTGTGCTTCCGCGCGGCGACATCGGTTGCGAGGTGAGGAGCGATCCGGCGTCGGAGGCGCGAGCCCTTGACGGTCGTGAGCCCAAGGGACGCTCCGATCAGCACGATGAAGAACGAGACCAGCGCCATCACCTGGGTGCCAAGGACGGTCTTGTAGAAGACCTCAGGGAGCAGGCGCGACGGCTTGGCAGGGCTTTCCGGGCCGAGGCTCGCGGGCAGTTCGAGCAGAGCCGACTTCGAGCCTTGGCCTTTCCAGTGCGCCCGCAGCGTCGCCTGGTCGCCCGGGCGGGTCGCTGTTGCGTACTCGAGGCGCCACGTGCGACGGAGCTCCGAGGCGATTGCCGCGTACTCCCGGCCGAGCGTCGCGCTCGAGGCCGCGCCGTGGTAGGCGCCGCCGGTCTCCTGCGCGAGTTTGCGGAGAGGATCGGGATTGAACTTCGGGCTCTCGATCGCGACGACGTAGACGGCGGCCCGGGCTGCACGGGCGGACTCGATCGCGTCACTGAGCGTTGCCTCGCTACGCGTCTCGTTCCCGTCCGTCACGACGATGATCACTCGAGCTTCGAACGGCTCGGCGGAGAGCGTGCTGGACGCGTGGACGAGCGTGTCGTAGAGCGTGGTCCCCTGGACCGGGTCGACCTTGATCGACCTGAGCGCGCCGTCGGCGTCGCCTCTCTCGTTCGAGAAGCCGGTCAGCATGAGCGGTCGGGTCGCGAAGGCGGCGACGGCAAGCCGGTCGGCTGCGGGCTTTCCGTTGAGGAAGGCGCGTGCTGCCGCGACGGCGCGTGCGAGCGGCTCGCCCCTCATCGACTGCGAGCGGTCGATCGCGAGGATGACAGACTTTGCCCGGCCGAGATTCTCGGCACGGGAGATCGAGACTCGCTGGCCGTTCTCCGCGAGTGTGGGCGCGGTGGCGCTTGGCTCCGAAGTGAGGACGCTCACACGCACCTGCGGGAAGGCGCTCGTGTCGACGCCCTTCACGGCTACCTTGGCCTGCGCGGCCGGAGCAAGGATCGAGATCGCCCCGAGGAGGGCGAGGTATGCGGCGATTCTGCGGCTCACGAGAAGCCGCCGAAGCTCGCCGCCGCCAGAGTCGATCGGTACCCGGAGTCCTCCTCGTCGAAGAAGTTCGGCTGCAGCGCTACGCCCTGCGCGGCCATCTTCTCGAGGAAGTGAGGCTTGAGGCCGGTGCATGCGAGCGGCGAGAGCAGTCGCACCGCGCTCGACAGCGCGGCGGTCTCCTCGTCCGGGGGCTTCGCGTGGAAGATGTCCTGGAGCGTGATTATCTCCGACTCCATGCGCAGCACCTCGGTGATGTGGGAGATGCGCCGGGAGCCGTCGACGAGACGCGTGATCTGAACGAGCAGGTCGAACGCGCTCGAGATCTGCTCGCGAATCGCGCGCAGCGGCAGGTCGACGCCGGCCGTGAGCACGAGCGTCTCCAGCCTGGAGAGCGCGTCGCGAGGCGAGTTTGCGTGGATCGTCGTCAGTGAGCCTTCGTGGCCCGTGTTCATCGCCTGGAGCATGTCCAGGGTCTCCGCGCCGCGGACCTCCCCGACGATGATCCGGTCGGGGCGCATGCGCAGTGCGTTCCGGACGAGCTCGCGGATGCGGACCTCGCCCTGGCCCTCGATGTTGGGCGGCCGGGCCTCGAGAGTGATCACGTGCTCCTGCTGGAGCTGGAGCTCGGCTGCGTCCTCGATCGTCACGACGCGCTCGTCGCCGGGCACGAAGGCAGAGATCGCGTTCAGCGTCGTCGTCTTACCGGTACCGGTACCGCCGGAGATGAGGACGTTCAGCTTGCCGCGCGTGCAGGCGGCAAGGAACTGGGCTGACTTCGGCGTCAGCGTTCCGAACGTGATCAGGTCGTCCATCGTGTAGGGGTCGCGGGAGAACTTCCTGATAGTCAGCGTCGGCCCGCGCAGCGAGAGCGGCGGGATGATCGCGTTCACACGGCTCCCGTCGGGGAGGCGTGCGTCGACCATCGGCGACGACTCGTCGATGCGGCGTCCGACCTGGGACACGATCTTGTCGATGATGCGCAGCAGGTGCGCGTTGTCAGCGAAGGTCGCCGACGAGCGCTCCAGCTTGCCGTCGCGCTCGATGAAGATCCGGTCGAAGTTGTTGACCATGACCTCGGTCACGCTGTCGTCCCGGAGCAGTGGCTCGAGCGGCCCGTAGCCGAGGATGTCGTCGGTGATCTCGCGGACGATTCGGCGCCGCTCCTCACGCGTGAGGGGAGTGCGGTCGAGCGTCAGCTGCTCGGTCACCTCGCGCAAGACGCGCTCGGAGAGGTTTTCGCTCGTTTCGGTCGTGAAGAGCTGAGGCCCGAGCTTCGCGATGCACGCGTGGTGGATTCGCGTTTTCAGCTCGGCATACGGGTCCGCGGGCATGTCCGATTTCGGCTGCTCGCCGATTGCCGAGCTCGTCGCGGCAAGCGAGACGGGCTGCTCTTCCGGAGCTGTCGACCCGTTCTCTCCGCTCTTGATCCTGTCGTGGAGGCCCATTACGCGCTACTCCCCCTGCCCAGGAACCGGCGCTTGCCGTTGGTCGAGGCCTGTGCGGGAATGAGCGACTTCGCCATTTCGCGCAGCGCTCGACTGAAGTCCGCCTTCGGATCGGAGAGGACTGCAGGGTTCGAGCGGTTGACGGCCAGCGGGACGGCTCGGTCGCTCGGCACTTCGAAGCGGACTTTCGCTTCGAGCGCCGCCTCGACCTCGCCTCGCTTCATGCCGACGTTCGAGTTCGCGCGGTTGAGGACGACGCGAATCCGGTCCGGCGGAAACGAGAGGAGCTGGAGGGTCTGCAGGCTCAGCCGGACGTTCTTGATCGTCGGCACGTCGAGCCCGCAGATGAGCAACAGGTCGTCGGTCTGGTCGAGGGTGGCCAGCATCGGGCCGTGGAAGAACGGCGAGGTGTCGACGACGATCAGGTCGTACGACTCCTTGGCGACCTCCATCAGCCGGGCCAGCTTCGCCTCGGTGACGAGCTCTGCGTCCTCGGGCCGGATCGGCGCCGGAAGGACGTCGAGGCCCGAGGCGTGGCGGCAGGTGTAGCCGGCGAGCTTTTCCGGATCGAGCTCACCAGGTGCCGTGACCAGGTCCTGGATCGTCTTCTCCGGCTCGATCCCGAGCATGATCGCGGCATCGCCGAACTGCAGGTCGAGGTCGAGCAGCAGCGTCTTCTTGCCGCCGTATTTGGCGAACGACGTGGCGAGGTTCGTCGCCATGACGGTCTTGCCCGTCCCGCCCTTCGGCGAGAAGACGGTGATGACCCGCCCGTTGCCGCGGGGACGACTGCCTTGGCTGCCCCGGCGGCCGACATGGCTCGCCTTGCGGATCGCGAAGACGACGTTCTCGGTCAACTGCGGGAGCAGGAGGACGTCGGCGACCTCGGCCTCGAGCGCCTCTTCGAGCAGCGCGGACGACTCACCCGAGGCGAGGAGCACGATCGGCGCCTGCGTGTACTCGCGAATGGCGGCGAGCTCGTCGACGGGCAGCGCGGAGCTGCGGGTTGCGTGCAGGACCGCCTGGAGGTGACCGCCGGTCAGCGGGCCGGCCCCATCGCGGACATGTTCGGATTGCCCGACGAGCTCGATCTCGCCATGGCGCCCGAGGGCGTCCCACAGCTCGGAGAGCCCTTCGCAATTACCCGTGATGAAGACGCGGGTCTTCTCGCGGGGCGGTGCTTGTTCCTGAATGTCGAGGGTCATCATCGGCCTCCTGCGCGTCGGCGCTCACCGGCGCCGAGGCCGTCCAGAGCGAGGGAACGAGAGGTCTCGATGCCGTCCGGGCTGTCCGTGGCGTCGGTGGCCGGGCGGAGCTGAAGTGTCCAGTCACCGTTCTTGGCGATCCACCAGAACTTCTCGGCCTGGGCGTCGGTCATCGCGAGGATCGCGTTGAAAGGCTCGTTCGGGTTGGTCCCGATCTTGCCGTCGACCTTGGTGGCGTCCGGAGCTTGAAGGACGAGGAGGCCACGGAGAACGATACGGCTGACGTGCGTCTGGCTGGTTTCCGGCATGAGCCACGTTCCGATGACGTCGACCCGGTCGCCCGCCTTGAGCGTCCCTCCTAGGAGCTGCGACTGGGTTCCGGGAGCCTGGACCGCTCGCAGGTTGCCCTTGAGCTGCGCCAGGATCCCCTGCTCCTCCGCGGTGCGGAAGCGCCTGGTCGAGATCTGCTCGCCGGCGTAGATGGGCTCGACGGCGACCAGCCTGTCGATCTGGTCCGGCTGCGAGATCGCGCCCGGCACGACGCTGCGCCGCGACACGTGCTCGACGCGGAGCATCTTCCGTTGGGATAGGTCCGCACCGGAGGTTCCGAGGGCGATGTCGTGCGAAGCGACATAGACCGGGACCTTCTGCTCGCTCTGCTGGACGGTGCGCTTGTAGTTCGTGACGTAGAACGTCGTCAGCAGAGCAGCGACGATCGCAAGCGCCACTGCGATTCCGATATTACGAATTCTGTACGTCATTGCACCAGCTCTTTCTCGATTTGGATTGCTTATTCGATGAGTGACACAGACCGAACGCCGAAATCATCTCCGGTGTCCGAGTCGCTCTGAATTCCGTCCCAGATGACCCGGGTGAACCAGCCGTGGAGCTTGCCCTTGCCACCGATCGTGTAGCCGGTCAGATGCCAGCCGACCCAGCCGATGACCTCGTACTCGAAGCCGGCGCCCTGGGCGCGGAGACCCCGGTAGACGGGGAACAGCAGCTCGGTGCCTTGCCTGACCTGGAGCGCATTGCGGACGTGCGAGGAGTTGAACTTCGAACCGGGATCCGAGTAGTACCAGTCGAGCGGCATGTAGGCGTCGAGGCCGGTTTCGACCCAGCTGCCCAGGATTTGCGGACCGACTCCGCCGCGGCTCCCGTCGATGTTGATGATGTGGAACGCGCCCGGCCCGACCTTGTCGAGCTCGAGCGTGGTCGGATCGTCAAAGCACGGGAGTGGCTCGCACTGGAGCTTCTCGTGCATGACGTCGACGGCGAACGGCGCCGCCCATTTCGCCTCACCGGGAACGCCCGAGAGAGCTTTCGCGTGCTGGCGCGCGGTGACGCTTCCGAGGCCGAAGAGACTTGCGAACAAGCCCGAGACCTGTTTCCTGGCCGTGACCTCGATCGTGTCGTTGGCGACGTTAGTGCTCGAAAAAGTCACGTCGGACGAGTTCACTCCACCGCCATTACGGCCCGCGTAATCGAGAGCGAGCCCGGAGGACTCTCCCGTGCTCTCCGGAAGGTTGGTCGCGCCTGCAAGCGCCGATGCGTCGGCGGTGGCCTGCGCCTGGCGGTGCGCCTGGTACCAGGCGCCAACATCGATGACTGCCGCGGCCATCGCGAGAAGTACTGTCAAGAAGACGAGGCTGAGAACCATCGCCTGGCCGCGCTGATATCGATTGGTGTTCATTCCACCCTCTCTTTCGTGGTGCTATTCATTCGGCCCGAACGGAGGACGAGGCCAAGCAAGCTGATCTCGTACGGGTAGTTGGCCGAGACGGTTACCTCGGCGCCGGGCGTCCAGCCGGGATTGGCCGAGACGCTGACGTTCAGATCCGACTGCCTGAGGTCGGTCGCCGCGTCGCGAACGGCCGTGATCGCCGTGCTCTCGGGATCGGACAGGTGCCGTCCCACGGCCGCCTTGCGGGCGCCTGCGCGCACAGCGTCGGTCACCGTCAAGTAGTTGTTGAAGACGAGACCGAACTGGATCACGCCGAACAGGAGCAGGGAAAGGATCGGCAAGACGAGAGCGAACTCCGTCATCGACTGTCCCTGCTGATTTCTGAGTGAAATTCTTTTGGTCATTCTTGCTTTCGGTCGGTCCTTCTTTTTGCGATTGAGGGGGGCGGGCTCCTCGTGGGGAAGAGCCCGCCCTGCTGCCATGCCGTTAAGAGCGGCCTAGGTGATGTACCCGGCGACCCTGGTCACGGCTCCAACGATGTTGCCGGAGAGGAGCGCGAGTGCGCCGAAGACGGCGATCGTAATTACGGCCAGAACGACACCGTACTCAGCCATCGTCTGCCCCTCTTCGCGCCTGAGCGCATTGAAAAGCTTCAGCACCTGATTCACCTCCCTTCCTCGAATCAGGCGTGCCTTTCGGCGCGCCAACGGAAAACGACTGGAGAAAGAAGGGTTGGCGAATCGCGAAGCGTGCGACGAGCCTGGGAATGTAGGGGCGAATTGTTTGGTCACGCCGGGAAAACCTCCGGAAATACGTCTTCGGCGTGGCCGCGCCGCCTTATTGGCTCAGTTCGATCCCGTTCATCGCCCAAGGGGGGCTGCCCGGTAATCCCTCGGTCTGGGGATTCGTGCGGCGGTTCCTCAAATCGAGTGAGCGGGCTTGCCGCCGAACGCCGATAGTCGTCTCGATTCCGTTGCGGCCGCGGATGTCGTCATGAGATCCGCGCCGATGTGGCGGCCTCGGCGCTCGAACGAACGGAGCAAGGCAATGCCACAACGGAACCAACCAGGTAGGAAGGGCCTCATCCAGACGCTCTTCCTCGCGGCTGCGCTGTCGCTTCTGAGCGCCGTGGTGCGACGGGAGCGGAGCCGGCTGGTCATGACTACGCGGGCCCGAAGGAAGAAAGTCCGTGTCGCACCTAGAAGGATCGCCGCAAGCCTCGCGTTCACGACGCTCTTCTTCGCGGGCGCAGCGCTTTCGGCCGGAGCGGGTGACACGGTCACCGACCTACTCGACCAGGGCAGTGAGTCGGCGCTGTCGTCGGAGACGACCGCGCCGACGACGACCGAGGATCCGGCTCTGACGCCGGCCGAGGCCGCGCCTGCCGAGGATCCGGCGGATACGCCTGCCGAGGCAGCGCCCGCCGAGACACCCGCGGCTGAACTGCCGGTAGCGGAAGTACCGGCGAGCGAGTCGGACGACCAATCCACGGCTGAAGCGCCGGCCCAAGGCGCGCAGGCAGCACCAGACCTCTCGCAAAACGCAGGCGTTCAGTCGGCGTTGAACCGGCGCGTCAAGACCGGGCTGGCCGCCAACGCCGCAAACGCGCCAAAGGAGGCCGCGAAGACTCACGGGAAGCCCGCGGACCATTTCAACCGCCAGCCTCCGGTGGTCAACTCCGATCCGCGGGTGCTGAGAGCGCCGCTCGACCGCGAACCGGAGGCGGATGAGCCGAACGTAGCGGCCACGGTGTGGCTGTACAGGACTCTTCCCGACCCGACGCCGCCATCTCGTCGCCTGAAGCCGGCATTCGCCCGGCAACTCGCCCGCATCTCCGCGCGGAACCACGTCGATTGGGCATTCACGCTGGCCGTTCTTCGTGCCAGTGGTGAGCGCGGCGCCGTGCCCGCGTCGAAGGCGCGGCTCCAGACGCTCACGAACCGGCTCCAGTCGCTCCATTCCAAGCGCAACCCGTGGAGCTCGGCTCTCGCGCTCGAGGGTCGGACGACGTTCGCCGACCGCGCGATCGCCCTGCAGAACCTCTACCGGGCCGTCGGCCTGAAGGCGCTCGTCAAGGGCTTCGACTGGGCAAAGCCGTCCCTGGCGAAGCGGATCCTGAACGACAAGCGGATCTCGATCTACGCGGGCGGGCGCGCCGACATCCAGGCGGGTCGCGTCAACATCCGCGTATTGACCCTCATCGCCTACCTCGCAGAGGCGCACGGCCAGGCGACTGTTTCGAGCCTGATCAGCGGGCACCGGCTGTACTCGCGACCGGGCGTGATCTCGGCGCACATCTTCGGGCTTGCAGCCGACATCTCGGTCGTCGGCCAGACCTCGATCATGGGGAACAGCCAACCGGGTGGAATCACCGAGGAGGCAGTGCGCAACATCCTCCTCCTTCCGGCGGAGATGCAGCCGAGGCAGGTCATCTCCCTGCTCGGGCTGGGCGGGCCTTCGTTCCCGCTCTCCAACCACGACGACCACATCCACGTCGGGTTCTAGATGGCACAAGAGCTGACCCTCAGGCGGGAAGACGGGACAGTCGTCTGCGAGCGATGCACGCTCGCCGACTCCCCGGTGACCCGCCTGAGGGGCCTGCTCGGACGGGACGGGTTGGAGCAGGGCCAAGGGCTCTTGCTCCAACCCGCCTCGTCGATTCACACCTTCTTCATGCGCTTCCCGATCGACGTGGTCTTCCTCGACCGGGCGCTCGTCGTGCTTCGCATCGACGACGGCGTCGATCCCTGGCGAGCCGCCTCCCGACGGGGGGCGAAGGCCGTCCTCGAGCTACCCGCCGGAGAGAGCGCGCGTCGCGGGCTCGCGGTCGGCGACCGGCTCTCCTTGGCTCGCTAGATCCGTCCGCGCGGCCTTCGCGCTGTTGCTAGTTTCCACTAGCTTCGCCGCTGAAAATCTGCCGCAATGTGGGTCGGAGCACGCTAACAACGAGGGAGTCGTGGTGAACACACAGCCTGGAGAAAACGGCGCCGGACCGGTCGTGACTGCGCACGAAATCTCACGCCGGTACGGCGAAGGCGACACGGCGGTCGATGCGCTCACAAGCGTCACGCTCGAGATCGAGGTGGGCAAGCTCACCGCCGTCATGGGGCCCTCGGGCTCGGGCAAATCGACGCTCATGCACATCCTGGCCGCGCTCGACCAGCCGACCGCGGGCTATGTGACGATCGCGGGCACGCGGCTCGGGAAGCTGAGCGACAAGGACATCACGAAGATCCGCCGCCAGCACATCGGCTTCGTCTTCCAGTTCTTCAACCTCCTGCCCATGCTGACGGCCGAGGAGAACATCGTGCTGCCGCTGTCGCTTGCGGGCCAGAAGCCGGACAGCGCCTTCCTCACCGATCTCATCAAGCGAGTCGGCCTCGGCGATCGCCTGGCCCACCGGCCATCCGAGCTCTCGGGCGGCCAGCAGCAGCGCGTCGCGATTGCCCGGGCACTCGTGTCGAGGCCGACCGTGGTCTTCGCCGACGAGCCGACGGGCAACCTGGACTCCAAGACGGGCGGGGAGATCCTCGAACTGCTCCACGAGTCGGTCGAGAACTTCGGGCAGACGATGGTGATGGTGACCCACGAAGCGCGCGCCGCCGCCGCCGCCGACCGGATCCTCTTCCTGGCGGACGGCCAGATCATCAAGGATCTCGGGAAGGCCGGCGAAGAGGAGATCCTCGACACGATCCGCGAAGTCACCCTGACGTGATCCGCGTCGCGCTCAGGGGGCTTGCGGGACGCAAGTTCCGTGCTGCGCTGACCGCGCTTGCGATCGTGCTCGGCGTGGCGATGGTCAGCGGCACCTTCGTCCTGACCGACACGATCGACAAGGCCTTCGACACGATCTTCGTCGAGTCGTACGCCAACACCGATGCGGCGATCAGCGGCAAGGCGCCAGACATCGCGTTCGAGGGAGACACGGCTGAAGCGCCCGGCGTCCCGAAGTCGCTGCTTCAGCGCGTGCGCGGGCTCGACAGCGTCGAGGCGGCGACCGGAAGCGTTATCGACGAGAGCGCGACCAAGATCCTGAAGCCGGACGGAAAGGCGATCAACACTCGGGGAGCGCCATCGTTTGGCTTCGGGATCGATCCCTCGCTCTCGATCTTCAACCCGCTCAAGCTCGTCGAGGGCAATTGGCCTACCGGCCGCGACGAGGTCGTGATCGACGCAGGGACCGCGGACGAGCAGGGCTACGGGGCCGGCGACACCGTGCGCATCGGCACGCTGAAGCCGGTACGGCCGTTCCGGGTCGCCGGCGTCGCGCAGTATGGAAGTGTCAGCTCCCTGGGCACGGCAACTTTCGCGGTCTTCACGATCCCGGTGGCGCAGGAGCTGCTCGAGCGTGAGGGCCAGTACGACGCCATCTCGATCGCGGCCAAGGAAGGCGTGAGCCCGGAGGAGCTCGTCGCAGAGATCGAGCCGATCTTGCCGGCGACCGCCCAGGTTCGAACGGGTCTCGAACAGGCAGACGACGATGCCTCGGAAGTGTCCGAGTTCGTGAGCTTCATCAGATACTTCCTGCTCGCTTTCGGCGGGGTCGCTCTCTTCGTCGGCGCTTTCGTCATCTTCAACACGATGTCGATCACCGTGGCGCAGCGCACACGCGAGCTCGCCACGCTGCGGACGATCGGCGCCTCGCGCAAGCAGATCCGCCGTGCCGTGCTGCTGGAGGCGCTCGTCATCGGCACCGTCGCCTCGGTGCTCGGCTTCGCGCTCGGAATCGGCCTCGCCTACGGGCTGGACTGGCTCTTCGGCGTGCTCAATCTCGACCTACCGACGACCGAGATGGTCATTGCCACCCGTACCGTGGTGGTCGCCTTCCTGATCGGGATCGTCGTCACGGTTCTGGCCGCTTTCGTCCCCTCGATCCGCGCGACCCGAATTGCGCCGATCCTCGCGGTTCGCGAGGGTGCCGAGCTGCCTCCAAGTCGCTTTTCTCGTTTCTCGCCGTACGTCGCAGGAGTGCTCATCGTCGTCGCCCTCCTCCTGCTCGCCCGGTCGATGTTCACGGACGAGCTGGAGATCGCCCAACGCCTGCTTTCGATGGCCTTCGGTGTGCTGCTCCTGTTCGTCGGCGTCGCGATGATCTCCCCGAAGCTCGTTCGCCCGCTGGCTGCCGTCGTGGGCATCCCCGGTGAGAAGCTCGCCGGGATCTCCGGCTATCTCGCGCGGCGCAACACGCTCCGGAACCCGGGGCGCACGGCCTCGACGGCCGCCGCGCTCATGATCGGCCTTGCCCTCGTCACCTTCGTGGCCGTCCTCTCGAACGGGATGAAGGCGTCGAACCGCGGCGCGATCGAGGAGCAGATCAAGGCAGATTTCGTCGTCACCTCCCAGGACGGCTTCACGCCGTTCGTGGCGGGCGCGGGCGACGCCGCGAGCGGGGCGAGCGGAGTCGAGCTGGCAACGAGCGTTCGCGCGGAGCTCGGCAAGGTCGCCGGCACGGACAAGTACGTGACCGGGATCGAGCCCGACAAGATCACTTCGGTCTACAACTTCGACTGGGCAGAGGGCTCCGACGAGACGCTCACGACTCTCGGCGAGGATGGCGCGATCCTCGACTCGGGCTTCGCAGAGGACGAAAAGCTCGCAGTTGGCGATCGATTTGAGCTCCTCTCTGGCTCGGGCCGGTCGGCCACCCTCACCGTGAAGGCGCTGTACAAGCCGCCGCCGTTCTATCCGCTGCTCGGGTCGGTCAGCATCCTCAAGGACAAGTTCGACTCGCTCTACGACCGGCCGCGAAACCAGTTCACGTTCGTCAACGTGCCCGGTGATCCCGATGAGGAGGCGGAGAAACCGCTCGAAGCCGCCCTCGCCAGCTTCCCGGACGCGAAGGTACAGACGCGCGAGTCCTGGATCCGCGAGCAGGACAAGGAGTTCAACCAGTTCCTGATCATGCTCTACGTGCTGCTGGCGCTGTCGGTGATCATCAGCATCTTCGGAATGGTGAACACGCTCGCGCTCGCGGTCTTCGAGAGGACTCGCGAGCTCGGGATGCTGCGTGCCGTCGGGATGACGCGGTGGCAGTCGAGGGTGATGATCGGCACCGAGAGCGTGATCACGGCTCTGATCGGCGCGGCGCTCGGGCTCCCGCTCGGGATGTTCCTGGCGGCACTCGTCACGCGCGCGCTCGACCAGTACGAGGTTCGCTATGCGGTCCCACTCGTCCCGCTCTTGCTCTTCGCACTGGTCGCCGTGCTGGTCGGCCTCGTCGCCGCGATCATGCCGGCCCAACGTGCGGCCCGGCTGAACGTCCTGAAGGCACTGCAGTACGAGTAACCACAGCTAGTACTAAGTACACGCGCGCGGCCCCAAGGAAATCGTCGGCCGGGGCGAAGCTTCCGGCCCCCTAAGGCGTCGCTTGCGATGCCGAGAAAGAGCCCATGCCGGCTTGGCCGGCATGGGCGTCCTTCAAAGGGTTCCTAGCTAGCTCTCTTCGTTCGGGTCTTCCTCGGCGGCGAGCTTCAGGGAGCCCTCCCGCACGAGCTGGAAGTGCCGCTCCTGAATCGGCGTTGCCCACTGGACGAGCGCCTGCACCTCCGAGCGGCCGGCCTTGTCGCCGAGCACGCCGAGGACCTGCCAGTGGCCGACCTCGCCTGCCTCGGCCATCGTCAGGAACTCGAAGCCGTCCAGACCGTCGGCGTCCGACCCGAGATAGGTCCGCATCATCTCGGTCGCCTCCTGCTTGGTCTCGCGCGCCTTCTCGAGGACCGCCGTCTTCTTCCCGTCGAGGTCCTCCGCGAGGGCCGTGCAACGCTCTTCGGTCTCCTTCGCCTCCCTGACCATCCGGTCGAGCGTCTGCCTCAAATCATCGTCCTCGACGAGACCCGAGACCTTCTCGCCGGCGCCCTGGGCGGCCATCGCGAGACCGGTCACCTCGGCGAGCTTCTCCTCCAATGTCGTCAGTTCAGCCATAGCCCCTCTCCTGCGGTCGATGTCGGTTGCAGCGTGTCGGTACCCAGGCGTAGGTTGTCCTCAAACCCGATCAGGGAGGTGCACGTGATCGCAGCGTTGACAGTGCGGAAGCTCAAGCCGGGGACCTACGACGAGTGGCGCAAGGCCTGGGAGGGCGACGAGGGCGACATGCCCGAGGGCGTCGAGGTCTTCATCCTCCGCAACACGAAGGATCCGGACGAGATCATCGCGTTCGGCCTCATCGAGGGGTCGATGGACGAGATCAAGGCGTCGATGGACCCGGAGGCCGACAAGGCGCGGCAGGCGGCCATGGCTCCTTACGTCGAGTCGGTCGGCGCCGACGGGATCTACGACGTGATCGAGCGCATCGACGCGAAGACCGGAGCCCAGGCCTAGGAGAGCAGCTCGAGGAGGCGCTCCGCAGCTCGGGGCGCCTCCGGCTCGTCTTCGTGCTTGAAATAGCAGTAGACCTCGATCCCGTCGTCGAGCAGCGGGCGGATCCGCTTGGCCCACTCCTCGAGGGCGGTGTCGTCGTAGGGGGGCTCACGCAGCCGTAAGTACCGAAACGGAGCGGCGGCATCGAGGTCGTTGACGCGCACGGCGTTCGGCGGCAGGTCGGCCTCGACCCCCTCCCAGGAGTCGTGCCGGAAGTCGAAGGCGATCCTCAGCTCCGGGTCGAACGAGCCGAGAGTCAGCGCGAGCAGGCCCTCGTCGCGCGCGGAGCCTACGAGCACGCGGATTGGTCCGAGCCGGTCGCCGAGGAGACGCACCCGCTCCTCGAACGTCCCCGCTCCCCCGAGGCGGAACGAGTTGAACTTGACCGCAAACCGGAACCCAGGCGAAACCTGCTCCGCCCAGCGCCGGAACTGATCCTCCGCCGGAATCCGGTAACCGGTCGTGTTCAGCTCGACGCTCGGGAGCCGCTCCGAGTAGTGGCGAAGAAAGTCCGGCGGCTTGACCTCGGCCGGGTAAAAGCCGGGTCGCCAGGACGGATAGGACCAGCCCGAAGTGCCGACATAGGCCCTCGCTAAACTCGCCTTCGTGGCAGTCACGCCCGAAGTCCTAGCGGAGAACGTCGTTCCTGTCCTGGATCACGGCTTCGTCGCGCTCGACGGTGCGTTGGCCTCTGACCTCGCGGTCGTGAACGGCGCGCGCGTCTCCTTCAACCAGGCCTCCGACGAGATGGGGGACAAGGACGCGGGCCTCATCCGCTTTCTCATGCGCGAAAAGCACGGATCCCCCTTCGAACATGGCTATTTCAGGTTCGTCGTCAAGGCGCCGCTCTTCGTGGTCCGCGAGCACCACCGTCACAGAGCCGGCCACTCATACAACGAATGGAGTGGGCGCTATTCGAAGATCGAGCCCGAGTTCTACGTCCCGGAGAACGTCCGCACCCAGGTCGGCAAGCCGGGCTCGTACAGCTTCGAACCCGTGGAAGACGAGGTTCGCGAGAACGTCCAGCGTGAGATCGAGGAAAACGCAACGCGAGCGTTCCAGGCGTACGAGCGGATGCTCGAGCAAGGCGTCGCCAAAGAGGTCGCGCGCACGGTCTTGCCGCTCTCGACCTACACCAAGTACTACTGGAGCTGCAACCCGCGAAGCCTCATGCACTTCTGCTCGCTGCGGAACCATGACGCCGCGCAATACGAGATACAGCAGTACGCCGCGGCCGCAGAGTCGTTCCTCGAGCGTCAGATGCCGATCACCCACGCGGCCTTCGTCGCGAACGACCGCACGGCCCCCTAGGTCGTCGTCAGCAGGACCGGGCCGGTGCCTTTCTGGTTCGGCTCCCATCGGGTCACGACCCAGCCGTCGAAGCGCTTGAGCGAATACGGGACGGTGAACTCGAGCGTGGTCGTCCCCGCCTTGACGTTGAAGCTTCCGCAGGGCGCCAGCGGCTTTCCGTTCCTCGTCAGGAACAGCTCGTAGTACGCGCGTCCCGAAAGCCGTGGCAGGCCTCGCACGGTGACGACCATGGGCAGGTTGCCGGCTGCGTCGGTGGCGCCGAGCTTGATCAGGGCGCTCGCATCAGGCTCGGCGGCGGTGCCTTGCATCGCCACCTCGCGCGCCGGGTCGAAATCGTCCTTGCTGAGTCCGGCCACGTACCCGCCGAGGAAGGCGACGAGAGCGATTGCCGCGGCGAGCGAGAAGGCAGCACCGAGGCGGCGGCGCGGCAGCCAGGAGGGAGACTGCGCGCCGCTCCGGGGAGCCTCGGCAAGCGAAGGTGGAAGCTCTGGCGGGGGGCCGGCCTCCACGATCAGGTCGTGGACGTGCTCGAGCCGTGCCCGTTCCCGTGGGGCAACATCGTCGCCGACGAGATCGCGGAACTCCGGCGGGCCCGTCACGAGAGCTCTCCTTCCAGGAGGTCGGCAAGGCGGGACAGCGCGCTTCGCGTCCGCGTCTTGACGGTTCCGAGCGGCACATTGAGAAACTGCGCGATCTCGCTCTGAGAGAGCCCGCCCCAGTACGCGAGCTCGATGAGTCGGCGCTCGTGCTCCGGGAGCTCGGCGAGCGCGCGGTGAACCCGCCAAGCTGTCCAGCTCGACTCCGTGCGCTCCAGCGGCCCCGGATCCTTGGACGCTTCGTCGACGGGCTCTGCCACAGGGTCGCCGAGCGCGCGCCGCCGGTCGACGATCGCGTTTCGGGCAACTGCGTAGAGCCACGGTGCGCCGGGCCCTCGCTCCTGCCGGTAGCTGCCGGCCGAGCGCCAGACCGAGGCAAACGTCTCCTGCACGGCGTCTTCGGCTCGACCCCGGTCGCCGAGGCGGCGCAGCGCGAGCGCGAAGACAGGTCTCGAGTACCGTCGGTAGAGAAGCTCGAACGCGCCCGAATCGCCCTCGCCCACGCGTGCGATCAACTCCCCGTCCGTCATCGGATCGGCAGCCACGACTTGGATGGTGGCGAGTCGGGGCGCACCCGGCAAGCGGGTGCGCAAAGTAAGGGCAGCAGACATCGTCCTTCCATGGTCTCTACGACTCCGGCCGTCGCTCGGTTTGGAGCAGACGGCCGCCGTCGACGACGAGGCTTGTGCCCGTCACGAAGTCGGCTCCGGCCAGATAGAGGACGGCGTCGGCGATGTCGCTCGGGGAGCCGGTCCTGCCGAGGAGCGTCTCGGCAGCGCGCCGCTCCTCTTGCCCGGGCTCGACGGCGACCGGTCCGGGCGCGATTCCGCACACTCGGACCTCGGGCGCGAGAGCGCGCGCGAAGACGCGGGTCAGCATCGCCTGAGCCGCCTTCGCCGCCGAATGCGGGGCGAACGCGGGCCACGGCTGATACGCCGCGACGTCCTCGATCATGACCACGACCCCGCGGGTTTCACGAAGGTGTGGCGCGGCTGCCTGGGTGACGAAGAAGCTCCCCTTGGCGGTTGCTCCGAACGCGGCCTCCCAGTCCTCTTCGGTCACGTCCGCGACCGGCTTGGGTACGAAACCCTCACCGGCTCCGTTCACGAGTAGGTCGAGCGCCCCGAGCTCGGCGGCAGCTCGCGCGACGAGTGCCTGCGCATCCTCCGCCCGAGCAAGGTCCCCGTCTGCCCTACCGGCAGCGAGGACGGACCACCCATCCGATCGGAGCCGCTCGGCGATCTTCGAGCCGATCCGACCCGTCCCCCCTGTGACGAGAGCCCGCATTCAGCCCGAAGTCTAGGGACATGCGCACAAAATCCTTACAGCGAAGACGCAACTTTTACCTGCTCAGGGCGTTCCACTCAGTAGCCGTCAACGACTGGGGGAACCACCATGAAGAGAACGCTATTGATCGCCACTGCGGTGTGTGCCCTTGCGGGTGCCGGCTTCGC
>CAZQAG010000023.1:0-30689 GCA_964591295.1 uncultured Gaiellales bacterium
GGGCGGAGGCGGCTCGCCCGGCGGTGGCAGCAGCGGGACGGTCCTAGTGGTCGCGGTGGGCGCTGTCGTGCCCGTCGAGGCCGTGGGGGCGGTCGTCGACGGCCCGGTCGCCGTCGCTTGGGTTGATGCCGGCGGGGGTGGGCCGGTGACGCTTGGCGGGCTCGGCGGGGGGCTCGACTCGCTCCGCGTCGCGAGCATGGCCAGAGTGACGCCCGCGGCCGCGAGGATCGGCAGCGCAATCAGGGCGCCGAGCCGTGCGTTGAATCGCCGTGTGGGACGGCGCCGCATCACCTGAGTGACGGCGGACGCAGCTCCTGCAAGTGTCGGAGCCGCGGCCCCTGCGAGACGGTGGAGAAGCGCTCCGCCGTCCGGGGGCCGGTCCGCCGGGTCCTTCGCGAGCGAGCTCTCCGCGAGCGCTGCGAGCGCGGGAGGCGCGCCGGGACGAATCGCGCTGAGCGGCGGCGGCGCCTCGTGCAGGTGGCCGCGAAGCACCTCGACCGCGCTCGGAGCCTCGAACGGCAACCGGCCGCCGAGCATCCTGTAGAGGATCACGCCGAACGAGTAGACATCGCTCGCGGGAGCCGCCTGCTCTCCCGAGGCCTGCTCCGGGGACATGTAAGAGGCTGTTCCGAGCAGCGTCCCCTCCTCCGTGAGCGTGTCCGCGCCGCTCATGCGGGCGATTCCGAAGTCGGTGATCTTCGCGTGGCCCTCTTCGTCGAAGACGACGTTCGCCGGCTTCAGGTCGCGGTGCACGATCCCGCGCGCATGCGCGTGCGCGAGCCCGCCGGCGATCTGACCGGCGATCGCCTCTGTAGCCTCGTCGGCAAGCGGCTCGCCGGCCGTGAAGCGATCCTCGAGCGTTCCTCCGGGCAGATGCTCGAAGACCATGTACGGCCGCCCGGCCTCGCTGCCGTAGTCGAAGAGCCGGCAGATGTTCGGGTGCGAGAGCGACGCGATCGCCCGTGCCTCACGTTCGAAGCGCTCCGGGTCAGCCCGGGGCCCGAGGAGCTTCAGAGCGACTGGGCGATCGAGCTGGAGGTCGTGTGCGACCCAGACCTCGGCCATTCCGCCTGCGCCGAGCCGCTCCTCGAGTCGGTAGCGGCCCGCGATCGTGTCGCCCATGACCCGAGTAGCTTATGGCTGGATGGAGGTGCCCACGCGAAATCTCGTCTCGATCGTCGAGGCCCAGCGCCTCGTCCTCGACCACGTCGAGCCACTGCCTGCGGAGTCCGTTGCGATCGCCGAGGCGGGCGGCAGGGTGCTGAGCGAGCCGGGCCGGGCCGCCGTGGACCTACCGCCCTTCGACAGCTCGGCGATGGACGGCTTCGCCCTGCGCGTCGCGGACAGCCCCGGGCGGCTGCCCGTCTCCTTTCGGATCGCTGCCGGCAGTCCCGCTCCGCGCCCACTCGAGCCCGGCGAGGCGATGGGGATCGCGACGGGTGGCGTGGTTCCGTCCGGAGCGGATGCCGTCATCCCCTTCGAGTATGTTGTCGAGACAGACAACATAATCGAGCTGTCGGAACCGGTCGTGGTCGGGGCGAGCATCCGCCCAGCCGGAGGCGACGTGCGCTGCGGCGAGGTCGTAGTCGACGCCGGAACGCGTCTAGGCCCCGCGCAGCTCGGCGCTCTTGCGGCGGCGGGGGTTGCCGACGTGGTCGTCGCCCGGCGGCCGCGCGCCTGCGTGCTCGCCACCGGGAGCGAGCTCCGTCAACCGGGCGAGCCGCTCGAGCCGGGACAGGTCTACGAGGCGAACGGGCTGCTGCTCGCCGCGCAGCTCGAGTCGGCAGGCGCCGAGGTCGAACGGCTGAGCCCGGTCGCCGACGACGAGGCCGCCCACCGCGACGCGCTTTCACGTGGGCTCGCGGCGGACGTCCTCGTCACCTCCGGCGGCGTCTCGGTCGGACCGCACGATCTCGTTCGGAAGGTCGAGGCCGAGCTCGGCGTCGATGAGGTCTTCTGGGGAGTCGCGATGAAGCCCGGAAAGCCGATCTCGTTCGGCGTGCTGGACGGCCGGCTGGTGTTCGGGCTGCCCGGAAACCCGGTCTCGGCGCTCGTCGGGTTCGAGCTGTTCGTCCGCCCGGCCCTGCTTGCCCTCCAGGGCGCGGCCGACCCGCTTCCCCGCTTCGAGCGCGGGCGCCTTGCAGGAGCTCTCGTGCCGAATGCGCACCGGGACGAGCTCGTCCGGGCTCGTTTGGTCTCCGACAGTGAGGGGCCGGCGCTCGATCCGCTGCCCGGGCGCGAGTCGCACATGATCGTCCGGGCGGCCGCGGCGGACGCACTCGTTCTCGTGCCGATGGGCGAGAGCGAGCTCGCGCCGGGCGATTCGGTCGAGTTCCTGCGGCTCTAGCCCTACCCGACCGCGCGATCGCGCTCGCTCGTCGCGGTGCGTCGCCGGTGAGCCGTGAGGAGGATCGTCCGGACGAGGCGCTGCCCCGGGCCGAGCCCTGGGCGCTCGGCGGCGCTCGGGTACGGCGCGTACCGACCGACGACGATTGCCGCGAGCTGCGCGGCGACCGCGCACCAGGCGCAGATCACGAGCAGCGAGGCAAACGGGATGTAACCGATGGCCGCGAGCTGGGCCAGATACCACGGCGCATCGAAGCCGAGGTCGAGCCGCGCGGCGAACGAGCCGACGAGCAGCAGGGGCCCTCCGAGCCCTGCCGCGAGCACGGCGACCTGGAGAGCGATGGGCCGGCGCCGCAGCTGTGGGAGCCAGATCCAGGCGTGGAGCGAGGGCAGGACGAAGAGGACCGAGTACGGGTTCATCGCCACGAGCAGGAGGGAGATGACCGCGAGCACGAGCAAGGCGGCGATCTGGCCGGCGAGCGCCTCTCCGTCGCCCGCCGGCCGGCGTGGCATAAGACGGTCGCGCGCAAAGAGCCACCCAGCGCCGAGCACGGAGAAATAGAGCGCCAGGGCCGTGACCGGCCAGTCGGTTCCGGGGGAGAGCTCGGGCGCGAGTGGCGTCGCAGCGCCGGTTTCCCAGATCCCGACGATCGAGAAGAACTCGAAGAGCAGTACCGCAAAAACCCAGAAGCCCAGTCGGCTCCGGTAGCTCCGGAGCGCCGGCAGGAGAGGGACGTGCCGGCGGCGAAGGCGTGCGAAAAGATCGACGATCACCGCGAGACACGGCAGGAGCGCGGCGCAGAGGACGAAGACGATCGCCCAGCCGCGCACGACGCGCGAACCGAGATACACGTAACTCGAGGTCCCCTGCGCCAGCTCGGGAGCGTCGTCGAGCGACCCGAGAAGCGCCTGACCCGACCGACCGATTCCCGACAACTGCCGCTCGTTCACGCGGCTGTCTCCGGAGCCACGCGGTGGCCGGTCGCCCGCGGAGGTGAGCGTGATCGCCGTGATCCCTCTGTCGATGAAGGGCGCTTGCTCGTACAGGCTGAACGGGAACGCGAGGTCGAGGAGCTGTCCGAGGGCATTCGCCCGCGTCGGTTCGCTGCCCGTTTGCGCGACGATGCGCGCGGCGGCCGTGCGGACGAGCGCCGCCGACGGCGAACGGGGCCGATGGGCGGCAAAGACGAGTCGCGGCCGGCCGGCGCCCGCGATCGCGTCGAGGTTGATCGCTGCCACGACACGGTTTCGGTACGGAGACCGCTCGGCGAATCGAGCCGCTCCGAGGCCTCCGAAGGCGCCGCCGTCGGTGGAGAGGAAGAGGATCGTGTGGTTCGGTTCGGGCGGGCGCGGCGCCGCTTGCGGTATCGCATAGGTGCGGGCGAGCTCGAGCAGGGCGGCCGTGCCGGAGGCATTGTCGTTCGCACCCGGTCCCGCACCGGAGTTGTCTCGGTGCGCGATCACTGCGATCACCTCGTTCGAGCGCCCCCGGCGGAATGCCAGCAGGTTCTCGAGCTGCACACGGCCGCGACCGGGGATTTTCGCGTGAAAACGGTCGGTTTCCGTCCGAAAGCCGTACTGGGAGAGTTTCTCCGCCACCCACGCGCGTGCCTCCGGCGCATTCTCGGATCCCGGCGTTCGCGTGGGAAACTGCCTCGCGAACTCCTCCGCGAGCACGGTCGCGGCGCCCCCGTCGAAATCAGGCGGCAGCGTTGGCTCACGCAGCGGCTGTGGTCGCGCGACCGTGAAAGCCGCGATCAGCAGGGGAATCCCGACCAAAAGCCAGGTTCCTCGGTACATACGGCTGTTGACCGGACGGTCGACCGAGCCCGGGCGCGCCCGGTGCCGCTGACGGGAGGGCCGTTGGGCGGCCATGCGTGGCTATAGTAGGGACGGCCCTCCGCAAGGCGCGCTCAGGCCGAAATGCCCGACTCCTCGACCATCCTCCTCGTAGACGACGAGGACTCGGTTCAAAGCCTCCTCACGTATCCGCTCGAACGCGACGGATTTCGCGTCGTTTCGGCCAGGGACGGCGAAGAGGCGCTGCGGCTGTTCGCGGCTGAGCCCATCGACCTCGTCGTGCTCGACATCATGCTTCCCAAGCTCGACGGGCTCGAAGTGTGCAAGCGTCTCCGCGCGGAGAGCTCGGTGCCGATCATCATGCTCACGGCCCGTGACGATGAGTTCGACACCGTGCTCGGGCTCGAGCTCGGGGCGGACGACTACATCACGAAGCCGTTCTCGATCCGCGAGTTCAGGAGTCGGGTCCGGGCGCTCCTCAGGCGCGCAGGTGCGTCTCGGCGCGACGCGGCGGGGGCGGAGCCGCTGGTCTCCGGCAACGTCTCGCTCGATCCGGAGCGGCGTGTCGCAACGGTTGACGGAAGCGCGCTCGACCTGACGTACGTCGAGTTCGAGCTCCTGCGGACGCTCGTCGCGCAGCCGGGCAGGGTTTTCAGCCGCCGCGCGCTGCTCCAGGCGATCTGGGGCGACTCGGCGTATCGCGAGCCGCGGACGATCGACGTCCACGTTCGCCATTTGCGGGAGAAGATCGAGCGGGACCCCGGCGAGCCGGAGCTGATCTTGACCGTCCGCGGCGCCGGCTACCGGTTGCGAGAGCCGTGAGCTGGTTCCGTACGGTCGGGGCCCGGCTCAGCCTCGCGCTGCTCGTCGTCGTCGCGGGCGTCCTCGCCTTCGTGTACCTGATCGTCGTCCCGTCGCTTGAGAACCGGCTCGTGGACTCGAGGAAGGACCAGCTGGCAACGGTCTCCGCGCGGGTGGCCGAGGCATTGCGCACCAACGAGCCGACGAGAGATTTCGCCGCCGGCTTCGCCTCTGCCTCGAACACTCGTGTGACGATCTTCGAGATCCTGAACCGGTCGCCGCTCACGCTCAGCGCTATCGCCGACGAGGGCGCAGGTGGCGAGGTGGCCGGGCTTGACACGGATCCGGTTGCGGAGGCCGTGGCTCGGTCGCTCACACCGGCTCAGGGTGTCGTGACTCGTGGCGGGCGGGAGTATGCAGAGGCCGCGCGGGCGTCTGCGGACGCGAGGTACGTCGTCCTCGTCTCGAGCTCGATTGACGACTCGTTGTCGAGTGTCGCCCTGGTCGAGCGGCGGCTGCTGATCTCTGCGCTGATCGCCCTCGTTGCGGCGCTCGGCCTCGGATATGGCGGCGCCCGCATCTTTGCGAGGCGGATCCATCGGCTCGAGCGCGCTGCCGAGCGGATCGCGAGCGGCAAGTTCGACGAGCCGATCGAGGACTCGAGCCCGGACGAGCTCGGCCAGCTCGCCCGCGCGTTCGAACGGATGCGCGAGCGCCTCGCCGGGCTCGAGCGCGCGCGCCGTGAATTCATCGCGAATGCCTCCCACGAGCTCCGGACGCCCCTCTTCTCGCTCGGCGGCCACCTCGAGCTGCTCCTCGACGAGGATCTCGACGAAGCGACCAAGCGCGAGTTCCTGGGCCGGATGCGGGAGCAGGTCGACCGCCTGACCAAGCTCGCCGGCGAGCTGCTCGACCTCTCCCGCCTCGACGCGGGCCGCCTCCGAGTCGACCGGGAGCCGGTCGATCTCTCTCGGGTCGCGGAGCTCTTGGCCGAGGAGTTCGAGACTCGCGCGCAGGGAAGCGGCCACCTTCTCGAGGTCGAGGTCGGCGGCACGGCGACCGGTCTTGGCGACGAGCAGCGGGTGCTTCAGGTCGGACGCGCCCTCGTCGAGAACGCCCTGCGCCACACGCCGGCGGGTACCCGCGTTTGCCTGCGCACGAGCCGGGACAGCGAGCGGGTTGCACTCGTCGTCGAGGACGAGGGGCCCGGTATCGGCTCGGACGCGGCGGTCCACGTCTTCGAGCGCTTCTACCGCGGGGACGGAGCGGGACGGGCGTCGGGGAGTGGGCTCGGCCTTGCGATCGCGCGCGAGCTCGCGGAGGCGATGCAGGGCGAGATCGCTCTCACGTCGGAGACGGGGCGAACTGTGTTCACCCTGTCGTTGCCTGCCGCCTCGACCACAGCCTCTCCGTTCGAGTAGTTGTCAAGGGAGACAACGCACGGACGACAAGCGATCCGCCAGGAGCTGGCTACAGTGCGGACATGCGCAGGAACTCCGGCCCGGCTCTCGTCGCGCTCGCAGCCGCCGTTCTCGGCGGTGCTGTCTCCCTCGTCGGGGCGAAGGTGACGGGGCTCGCAGACGGCGGTACGAGCACCGTCTACGTGTCGACGCCGCGCGACGCCGCGGGCGGCCTCAACGAGCCCGTCGCCGCGGCCGCCCGACCGTTGCTCGGGAACGGCTTCGACCCCTCCCGGATCTACGCCGCCCGCTCGGCCGGTGTCGTCACCGTCTTTGCGTTCTTTGACAGCGCGGACCGGCACGCTGCCCAGGGCTCGGGCTTCGTCGCCTCGGAAAGCGGATACATCCTCACGAGCGCCCACGTGATCACCGACGCGGGCGAGGCAGAGAAGACGAGCGAGGCGTCGAGCGTCTTCGTCGGGTTCAAGGATGGAGACCGGGTCAAGGCGGACATCGTCGGCTGGGACGTCTACGACGACGTCGCGCTGCTGCGCGTGGCCCCCGGCGCGCACAAGCTCGCGCCGCTTCCGTTCGGCGACTCGTCGCGCGTCCAGGCCGGGGATCCGGTCGCCGCCATGGGCAGCCCGTTCGGGAACGAGGATTCGATCGCCGTCGGCGTCGTCTCGGCAACCCGGCGCTCGATCAGCTCCCTGACCTCGGTCTACCGGGTCGTGGACGCAATCCAGACCGACGCGCCGATCACGCACGGAAACTCGGGCGGCCCACTCTTCGATGCCCGCGGGCGTGTGATCGGGATCAACGCCCAGATCCGCAGCGAGAGCGGCACGGCCGAGGGAGTCGGCTTCGCGATCCCGATCAACGCGGCGCAGCGCTCGATGCAGCAGCTCGCCGCGACCGGCCGGGTCGTGTACGCCTATCTCGGCGTAACGACCGAGGACTTGACGCCCACTCTTGCGCGCCACCTGGGCTATGACACGAGCAGGGGCGCGATCGTCAGCTCGGTCAGGGACGGCAGCCCTGCCGACCGTGCCGGGCTTCGCGGAGGAGACAAGGAAGAGACGTTCAACGGCCAGACGATCACTTGGGGCGGCGACGTCGTCGTCGCGATCGACGGCCAGGCTGTGCGAAGCGCCGACGACGTCGTCCGCGAGGTTGCCGCGAAGCTTCCCGGCGAGATGGCGGCGCTGACGGTCATCCGGAGCGGGGAGCGGCGGGTTCTGAGGATTCGCCTCGGCTCGCGACCCACGGCGCCGGAGACGAGCCGATGAGATCTCGAGCCCTGGTTAGGAACCTGGGCGCGGGGTAAACGAAACCGACTGAGCTCATGTCTGTGCAAGCACACTCTCTTCCGAACGCGGCCGAAGGCCCCACCGTTCGGCTGACCATTCCGGCCAAGCCCGAGTACATCGGGCTCGTCCGCCTGGCCCTGAGCGGCCTCTCCCGCCTGCGCCCGCTCAGCGAGGAGACCCTCGGCGATCTCAAGCTCGCCGTCACGGAAGCGTGCTCGAACTCCGTCAGGCACGGGTATGCCGACGCCGGCGAGGGGACCGTGGAGATCCGCTACGAGCTCCTGCCGGACCGACTCGTCGTCGAGGTTGCCGACGACGGACCCGGCTTCCACGTGGAGGGAGAACGGGCCGACGAGGAGAATCTCGAGGAGGGTGGCCTCGGGATCGCGATCATCAAGGCTCTCTCGGACGAGTTCGAGGCCGGCGAACGCAGCAACGGGCGTGGTTCGCGGCTCCGGTTCGTCAAGTTTCTCGACAACTAGCCGATCGGCCTCGGTATCGTGCTGAACCGCCCCGGGGTGCCTCCATGCTCCAACTCGTAGACGCCGGAAACAAGGCCATCGCGGACTACGCGTCGCTGGCTTCGCGTGGAGTGATGGACGAGATCCGCAAGCTTGCCGAGCCGCTCGCGGGGAAGCGGGTGGTTCACCTGTCCGCGACCGCGTTCGGCGGCGGCGTAGCCGAGATCAACTACGCGCTCGTGCCTCTGATGAAAGACATCGGGCTCGACGTCGAGTGGCGGATCATCAAAGGCGACGACGAGTTCTTCGGCGTCACGAAGGCGATTCACAACGCGCTTCAGGGCGACCTGCACGGCCTGACGCATGCGCAGCAGGAGATCTTTCGCCGGTACAACGCGATGAACGCCGAGGAGTTCGTGGACGACTACGACTTCGTTCTCGTCCACGACCCGCAGCCGGCGGCGATGATCGATCACTTCCCCGAGTCGGGTGCGCACTGGATCTGGCGCTGCCACATCGACCTCTCCACTCCGAACCGGTCGGTCGTCGACCTGCTCGCCCCGTCGCTCGAGCGATACGACGCCACGATCTTCCACATGCCCCAGTACGTGCCGCAGCATGTCGCCCTGCGCCAAGCCTTCATCTGGCCGCCCGCGATCGATCCCCTGACACCGAAGAACATGGCCCTCTCGGCCGAGGACGCCGCCTACGTCGTCGACCAGTTCGGCATCCATCTCGAGCGCCCGCTGCTGACGCAGATCTCGCGCTTCGACCCCTGGAAGGACCCGCTCGGGGTGATCGACGCGTATCGACTGGTGAAGCAGACCCATCCCGACGTGCAGCTCGCGCTCGTCGGCTCGATGGCCCACGACGATCCCGAGGGCTGGGACTACTACAACCGCACCGTCGCCCACGCGGCCGGCGACCCGGACATCTTCATCCTCTCCAACCTCAACAACATCGGCTCGGTCGAGGTGAACGCATTCCAGGTGCACTCGGCCGCCGTCATCCAGAAGTCGATTCGCGAGGGCTTCGGGCTGACCGTCACGGAGGGTCTGTGGAAGGGGCGCCCGACGGTTGCAGGGCGAGCCGGAGGAATCGTCACGCAGATTCGCGACGGCGAGACCGGGTGGCTCGTCGACTCCGCGGTGGAGTGCGCCGATGCGTGCCGTGAGATCCTCGATGGCCCTGCCGCAGCGTCTGTCCGCGGTCGCCAGGGGAAGGAGGACGTGCGTCAGCGCTTCCTCATGCCGCGACTGTTGCGGGACTGGCTCGCCTTGTTCAATCGCCTCGAAGGGAACGATCCGGGCGAGAGCGCCCTCGTGACCGTCGAGACGGCTGCAAAGGAGGGTTCGACGAAACATGGCTGAGCCCCCGGGCCGCGCTGCTCGCCCCGAGGGCGGGTCCTCAGTCGCACCCAGGCTGACGAGCCTGGGTGCTCCCTGCGTCCGCGCCCTCGGAACGACCATCGCACCCCGGCGACGAGCAACGTTCCGCCGAACCCTCCTGGCGCGTTAGAGCGCTAGGGTCCTGCCGATGGTTGAGCGCCGACGGCTGATCGTCGTCTCGAACCGCGGCCCGTCCTCGTTTACGCGCGATGAGGACGGTAAGCGCGTGGCTCGGCAAGGCGGCGGCGGGCTCGTCACCGCCCTGCGCAGCCTGGTCGCACACCACGACGTGACGTGGATCGCGAGCGCCATGACGGAGGAGGACCGCGCTGTCGTCGACGAGGCCGGAGGCGAGGCGATCGAGGAGCTTGCTCGCGACGGATCGCCGTACCGGCTGCGGCTCGTCGCCCACGATCCGGCGGCCTACGACTGGTTCTACAACGTCGTCGCCAACCCGACGCTCTGGTTTCTCCAGCACTACCTATGGGAGCTCGCGTACGCCCCGGACATCGATGCGGGCCTCTACCACGCCTGGAATGAGGGCTACGTTCCGGTCAACCGAGCCTTCGCGGACGCGACGCTGGCCGAGCTCGAGGCCCAGCCCGACGCGGCCGTCTTCTTTCACGACTACCACCTGTACCTGGCGCCGCGGTACGTCCGGGAAGCGCGGCCCGATGCGTCGCTCGCCCACTTCGTCCACATCCCGTGGCCCGAGCCGAACCTCTGGCGAGTACTGCCGGAGCCGATCCGGAACGCGCTCCACGACGGCCTGCTCGCCAACGACGTGCTCGGCTTCCACGCGAACCGTTGGCGCCTGAGCTTCCTGCGCTCGAGTCGCGACCTCCTCGGTGTCGACTGCGACTTCGACCGGAGCATCTGTTCGCATGGAGACGGCCGGACCTACGTTGCCGCGCGGCCGATCTCGGTCGATTCCGCCGAGTTCGAGGAGCTCGCCGAGAGCGAGTTGGTCCGGCGGTGCGAGGGAGAGCTCGAGGCCCGGCGGCCGGAGTTCCTCGTACTGCGGGTCGACCGCACGGATCCGTCCAAGAACGTCGTGCGCGGCTTCCGGGCGTTCGAGCACTACTTGCAGGCGCACCCGGAGATGCACGGACGCGTCGGGATGCTTGCGCTCCTCGACCCCTCGCGGCAGGACATCCCCGAGTACGCGGAGTACCTGGGCGCGATCCAACGGGCCGCGCGGGCGGTCAACGATCGGTATCACCGCGAAGGGTGGACTCCCGTCGATCTCCGCATCGAGGACAACTTCCCGCTCACGGTGGCCGCCTACAAGCAGTACGACGTCCTGCTCGTGAACGCGATCTACGACGGGCTCAATCTCGTCGCCAAGGAAGGGCCGCTGGTGAACGAGCACGACGGCGTTCTGATCCTCTCGGAGAACGCCGGCGCGCACGAGGAGCTCGGGGCGTGGGCGCTCTCGGTGAATCCGTTCGACATCGAGGCGCAGGCGCAGGCGATCCATGCGGCGATCGAGATGCCGCGTGATGAGCGTCAGGCACGGCTCGAAGCGATCCGCGAGCACGTGCGCGCTCACGATGTCGCTGCGTGGCTCGACACGCAGCTCGACGATCTCGACCGCTGGTCGGCGCACGCCGCGACGTGAGCGACCTCTCTCACGTCGACGAGACTGGCCGCGTCCGGATGGTGGACGTGGGCGGCAAGGAGGTCTCTCGGCGCCGGGCGGTTGCGCACGCGACCCTGCGCATGGCGCCAGCGACGGCGCGGCGACTGCGGGAGCTGCCAAAAGGGGATGCGCTCGCCGCCGCACAGCTCGCCGGGATCATGGCCGCGAAGCGGACGAGTGAGCTCATTCCGCTCTGCCATCCGCTTCCGCTGACCCACGTGGACGTCTCGCTCTCGGTGCAGGAGGCGTCGGTCGAGATCACGGCTTCGGCTGAGACGACGGCGCAGACTGGCGTCGAGATGGAGGCTCTCGTCGGTGCCACGGTTGCCGCTCTGACCGTGTACGACATGGCAAAGGCGGTCGACGACGGGATGGAGCTGGCCGAGGTTCGTCTCGTCGAGAAGACAAAGGCGCCGACGTGAAGGCGGCAGTCCTGACCGTCTCCGACGGCGTCGACATGGGGACGCGCGAGGATGCGAGCGGCGACCTGCTCGAAGAGCTCCTGCGCGGCGAGGGCTACGAAGTCGTGCGGCGTGTGGTGCCCGACGAGCGGGACGCGATTGCCGAGGGGATCGAGGAGCTCGCCGGTGAAGTGAGCCTCGTCCTCACCACAGGCGGCACCGGGCTCGGGCCGCGGGACGTGACGCCTGAGGCGACGATGACCGTCCTCGAGCGCGTCGCACCCGGGATCGCCGAGGCAATCCGCGCGGACTCGATCGCGAAGACGCCGCACGCCTTGCTTTCCCGCGGTGTCGCCGGAGTCCGTGGCCAGACGCTCGTCGTCAACCTGCCCGGCTCGACCGGCGGCTGCCGCGACGGGTTCGCCGTGCTGCAGCCGGCGCTCGAGCACGCGCTGCAGCTGCTCGCCGGCGAGGAAACCGCGCACCGCCAGACGTGATCGCCGCGGAGTACCCGAAGCGCTTCGCCTCGCTCGTGAAGATCGAGCACACGGTCTTCGCGCTCCCGTTCGCCTACGTGGGAGCGTTTCTCGCCGTGGACGCCGTGCCGAGTGGGCGCGACCTTCTCTGGATCACCGTTGCGATGGTCGGTGCCCGCTCGCTCGCGATGGGGCTCAACCGTCTGGTCGACGCCGGCATCGACGCCCGTAATCCCCGCACGGCGACCCGGGAGCTGCCCGCCGGACGACTGACGGGGTGGCAGGTGGCGGTCTTCTGCGTTGCGTCGCTGGCGGTGTTCCTGGTCGCCGTCTACCAGCTCGACCCGCTCGTGCGGTGGCTGTGGCCGATTCCGGTCGCGGGCTTTGTGATCTACCCGTACCTGAAGCGGTTCACCTGGCTCTCGCACCTGTGGCTCGGGGCCGTGGACGGGCTCGCTCCCGTCGGCGGCTGGGTAGCGATCACGGGCGAGCTGCCCTGGCAGGCCTGGGCGCTCGGAGGAGCCGTCGCCTGCTGGGTCGCGGGGTTCGACCACTTCTACTCGCTCCTCGACGTCGAAGTCGATCGGCGCGAGGGATTGCGTTCGGTCGCAACTCGGTTTGGGGAGAGCGGCGCCTTCTTGGGCGCACGGCTTCTCCATGTCCTGACCGTGGCGCTGCTCGCCGCCGCGGGGCTCGGCCTCGAGGTCGGCGTCTTCTACTGGCTCGGCGTCGTCGTGGTCGCCGCGCTCCTCCTCTACGAGCACTCGATCGTCCGCCCGGGAGACCTGCGCCGCCTGGATACGGCGTTCTTCACGATGAACGGCGTCATCAGCGTCGCCTTCTTTGCCTTCGTCCTGGCCGACTCGCTCTAGCGGACGCGTCCGGAACGAACGCGTCCGGTGTCAGACGCCTGACATGTTCTGTTCGGACACGCATTTATCCGACAAAAGCGCCGCAAGCGCGGCATTTCTGAGCTCGAAACTTCGACATGTCCGGTGTCTGACACCGGACAGGGCTGGGCTAGACTCGTCGGTGTGATTCGGGCTCGGGAGCTGTCCAAGCGCTTTGGTGACAAGCGCGTCCTTCACGGGCTCGACCTCGACGTGCCTCGTGGGGGATTCGTCGTTGTGACCGGGCCGAACGGCTCTGGGAAGACGACGCTGCTTCGGCTTTGCGCCGGCTTGGCCGCGCCGACCGACGGCGAGCTCGAGGTCGAGGCGCCACGTGGCGCAATCGGGTTTCTCGCCCACGAGTCGCTCCTCTACGGCGAGCTGACGGCGCTCGAGAACCTCGATCTCTACGGGCGCCTCTACCGGTTGCCGGAGCGGCGCGAGCGCTCGGGGGCCATGCTCGAGCGCTTCGGGCTCTGGCGGGCCCGAAACGAGCGGGCCGGGACGTTCTCCCGGGGAATGCTGCAGCGCCTCGCTCTCTGTCGGACGTTCCTGCACGATCCTGATCTGCTCCTGCTCGACGAGCCGTTCGACGGGCTCGACGCGGAGGGCGCCGAGCTTCTCCATGCCGAGCTCGCCGAACGAAGCGCGACCGCGCTCGTCGCGACGCACGATCCCGAGGCACTCGCAGCGCGGGCAACTGCCCGGCTGGCACTCGCATGAGCGCCTACGCAACAGACGTCGCCGCTCTCGCTCGCAAGGACGTCCTCCTCGAGCTCCGCTCGCGCGACACGCTGCCGGCGATGCTCCTCTTCGTCGTCTCGGCTCTGACGGTGTTCCACTTCGCTCTGCCGTCCGGCTCCTCGGCCCGCGCCGAGACGGGGCTCCTCTGGATCGCCATCGTTTTCACGGCGCTTCTCGGGCTCACCCGCGCGTTTGCCGCCGAGCGGGAGCACGGAGCCCTCGACGGCCTCGTGCTCGCACCGGGCGACCGGAGCGCGATCTGGCTCGGCAAGACGATCGGAGTGACCGCCTTCCTGGTTCTCGCCGAGCTCGTCGCGCTCCCCGCCTTCGCGCTCTTCTTCCACCCGATCTCGTGGGAGCTCGTCGCGGCGGTCGCGCTCGCCGACGTCGGAATCGCCGCCATCGGCACCCTGCTCGCCGCGATAGCCGCCGCAAGCCGGGCCCGCGAGTTGCTCCTGCCGCTCATGTTCCTGCCGCTCGTGATCCCGGTCGTGATCGGCGGCGTCGGAGCGAGCGTGGCCGCGAACCCCGGCTCTTTCCTCGGCTTTCTCGCTCTGTACGACGCCGTTTTTGTGATTCTCTGCTGGGCGAGCTTTGAGTACGTCGTTACGGAATAGAAACTCAGCCGCGCTTGCGATCGCGGCGACGGGGCTCCTCGTGGGCGGGATCGCGCTTGCCTTCTACTGGGCGCCCGAGGACGCCGACCAGGGCTTCAGCCAGAAGATCTTCTACATCCACGTCCCGATCGCACTCACCGCATACGCGTGCTTCGGAGTGGGCGCGTGGAAGGCCCTCCGGCTCTTGTGGACGCGCGAGCGCCGCTACGACCTGGAGAGCTACACCGCGATCCACATGGGCGTCATCTTCGGGTTGCTCACCCTGGTCACCGGCGCGATCTGGGCCAAGATCTCCTGGGGCCACTGGTGGACCTGGGGCGAGCGCCAGCTCGTGCTCTTCCTGATTCTGTTCCTCTTCTACTCGTCCTATTTCATGCTCCGGTACTCGACCGACTCGGGGCCGAGGCGGGAGCGCAACTCGGCGGTCTATGCGCTCTTCGGGGTCGCCCTGATCCCGGTCAGCTTCCTCGCAGTGCGGATCGCAGGGACGATCCTGCACCCGACGATCTTCACGCACGAGGGCGCGAACCTGCCCGGCTCGATGCTCCTCGTCTTCATCGTCTGCCTGGCAGGGATGCTTGCGCTGGCGGCCACGCTCTACCGGGTGGAGCTCGCCGGCAAGTGGATCGACGCGAGCCTGCGCGAGTTGCGGGAGCTGCTGGCGTGACGACGGCGGAGAAGTACGTGACCGCGGCTTACCTCGTCCTCTTCGGGACGCTGCTCGTCTACCTGCTCATCATCGCGCTCAAGGTGGGAAGACTCGAGCAGGAGCTGGCCGAGCTGACGCGGATCGCGAAGGAGAAGCGGGGTGGCTGAGCTCCTCTTTTGGCCCGCGCTCCTTGCCTACGGTGAGGCGGCGGTCGCCTACGCGGGCGACGCGCGGCACCCCGGTTCCATGGGACGCCTCGCGACGTGGGGAGTCCGCATCGGCTGGCTCGTGCAGACCGCGCTGCTCGTGGCCCAAGCCGCGCGCGCGGACGGCTTTCCGTGGGACACATGGGCCGGCTCGCTGAACCTCTTCGTCTGGCTCGTCGTCGGCGCGTACCTGATCTGGGGCTGCCGGCCGCGTTACCGCCTGCTCGGTCTCGTGGTGATGCCGCTCGCCGCGTTGCTGCTGGCCGTGTCCTACGCAGCCGGGGGCGTCGCAGCGTCCGGAAAGAGCGGCTACTCGACGCTCTTCCTCGGCCTCCACGTCGGGCTCTTGCTCGCGGGCTTCGCGGGATTGACGCTTGCGGCCGCGCTCGCGGTCCTCTACCTCTGGCAGGAGCGGCAGCTCAAGCGGCGCAGCTCGACGGTGTTGCGCTTCGGCGCACCCTCGCTCGTCACCCTCGACTCGCTCGTCGCCCGTACCGTCGCCTTCTCGCTGCCGGTCCTCACGCTGGGCATGGCTGCGGGCTTCGCTCGCGTTCGGCATGGATCCGACCTCGATCCGCTCATCGCGCTGACCGTGCTGACGTGGACGGTCTACGGCGCGTTCTTGGTTCTCCGGTTCGGGATGGGCTGGCGGGGCCGCCGCGCAGCATACGCGGCGTTGGCCGGCTTCGCGCTTCTGATCGCGCTGCAACTCAGCCTGCAAACAGGGCACCTCGCATGAACCTCGTTCTCGTCGGCACGTCGCACAGGCTCGCGCCGGTCGAGGTGCGGGAGCGGGTCGCCCTCGATCTCGACGGGGCGGCCGAGCTGGCTCGGCGCCTTGCCGACGGTGGTGAGGCGGTATGCCTCTCGACCTGCAACCGCACGGAGCTCTATCTCGCCCACGTCGATCCCGAGCGTGCGGAGAGCCTTGCAGGGGCTGCGCTGGCGGAGGGTGAGATCGAGCTCTACCGGCTTCGGGACGAGGCGGCGGCGCTCCATCTCTTTCGCGTAGCTGCCGGGCTCGACTCGCTCGTGCCCGGTGAGGGCGAGATCCTCGGCCAGGTGCGCACCGCGTACGAGGCTGGCGCCTGTGGCCCAGTGCTCGACCGGCTCTTCCGCCAGGCCCTGCACGCGGGCAAGAAAGTTCGTTCCGAGACCGCGATCGGCGAGAGCCCCGCATCGGTCTCCTCGGCCGCCGCGGCGCTTGCCCAGCAGGTGTTCGGGGAGCTGGAAGGCTGCCGCGTGTTGCTCGTCGGCGCGGGCGAAGTGAGCGAGCTCGCCGCGCGGAGCCTCGCCGCTCGGGGAGCCTCGATCTCGGCTGTCATGAGCAGGACGCAGGGGAAAGCCGAGAAGCTGGCAGCGCGCTTCGGCGGACAAGCCGTCGCTTTCGATCAGGTCGGAGAAGAGCTTGCCCGCGCAGACGTCGTCGTCTCGTCGACGAGCGCGCCCGGATTCGTCCTGACGGCGGATCGGGTCCCTCACCGCAAGGGCCGGCCGCTCCTTGTCATCGATCTTGCCGTCCCGCGTGACGTCGAACCGGCGGTCGCCGACCTCGACGACTGCTACCTCTACGACATCGACGACCTGGAGGCGGTCGTCAGCGAGAGCCTCAGCGGGAGATGGCGCGAGGCTGCGCGCGCCGAGTCGATCGTCGCGCACGAGGCGGACCGGTTCCGCGACTGGCAGGCCTCGCTCGACGTCGTCCCGGCGATCGCTTCGCTGCGCGAGCGGGCCGAGAGCATCCGATCGGGCGAGCTAGCGAAGGCCCAGAGCCGCCTGGAGGGCCTGTCCGAGAGCGAGCGCCAGACCGTCGAGTCGCTGACGGCCCAGATCGTGAACAAGATCCTGCACGTCCCGATCGTCCGCCTGAAGGAGGCGGCTGCAACCGAAGGGTCGGGATATGTCGACGCGGCTCGGCACCTGTTCGGCCTCGGGGAGGAAAGGGAGCGCAAGGACAAGGAATGAGCGTTCTCGGGTCGCGAGGGTGCTGATAAGGGTCGGAAGCAGAGGTAGTAGGCTCGCGCTCACGCAGGCTGCGCTGGCCTGCGACGGATTGCGTGGGCCGGGGATCGAGATCGCAATCATCCCGATCACGACGGCCGGCGACCGCGACCGGACGAAGCCTTTCGGCGAGATCGGGGAGCGTGGAGTGTTCGTGAAGGAGCTCGAGGAGGCGCTTCTCGACGGGCGGATCGACGTTGCCGTCCACTCCGCGAAGGACATGACTTCGACGGACACGGACGGGCTTGCAGTCGGGGCCTACCCGCCGCGTGAGGATCCGCGGGACGCGCTCTGCGGCGCCGACGGGATCCGCCCGGAGATGCGAATCGGAACGGCCTCGGCGCGCCGCCGGGCTCAGCTGCTCGCGCTCGAGCCGACCCTCTCGATCGAGCCGCTCCGCGGGAACATCGACACGCGGCTGCGGAAGCGGGGCGAGCGCGGCCTCGATGCAGTCGTCCTTGCCGCCTGCGGGCTCGACCGTCTCGGGCTCGCTGCCGAGATCGGCCACCGCTTCGAGCCCGAGGAGCTCCTTCCCGAGGCGGGCCAGGGCGCGCTCGCGCTCCAGGTCCGCGTCGGAGAGGAGGAGCTCGTCGCCGAGGCGAACGACCTCGAGACATACCGGCGGGTTTCTGCCGAGCGTCGCTGCGTCGCCGTGATCGGCGGTGGGTGTCTCGCGCCGATCGCGGCGTACCACGACGGGCTGTCCCTGACCGGTCTCGTCGCCGATCCGGACGGCCGCTGGATCGAGCGGCGAAGCGGCGACGATCCCGACGCGCTCGCGGCCGAGCTGCTGTCGCTGGTTCCCGCGTGAAGGTGATCGTCACGCGGCCGCGGGACCAGGCAGGCCCGCTCGTCGCCCGCCTGGAGGAGCTCGGCCACGAGATCGTCGAGTGCCCGCTGATCGAGATCGAGCCGCTCGAGGGGCCGGTCGACGTCGACGGATACGAGTGGGTGATCGTCACCAGTCCGAACGGCGCTCGCGAGCTCGTCTGCCGGGCGCGAGGCGAGCTGCCGAAGATCGCCGCGGTCGGCCCCGGCACCGCCGAGACGCTGCGCGAGCTGGGCGTCGAGCCCGCTTTCGTTCCCAGCGTCTCCTCGCAGGACGGGCTCCTCGCCGAGTTCCCGCGACCTGAAGGGCGCATTCTGTTCGCCGCGGCCGAGGGGGCTCGGCGCCGACCGATCGAAGAGCTCGACGCCGACTTCGTCGCGCTCTACCGCACGCACCTGGTGCGCCCCGCGACGCCGCCGGACGGTGACCTCGTCGTGCTCGCGTCCGGCTCGGCGGCCCGCTCGTTCGCCGCGCTCGGAACCGACATCCCGGCTGTCTCGATCGGCCCCCGAACAACGCGGACGGCACAGGCAGCGGGCCTCCGAGTCGCTGCAGAGGCCGAGACGTACGACCTCGAAGGCCTCGTCGCCGCCGTCAGTGGGTTAGCGTCGCGCTGAGAATGTTCGTCACCTTCCTGACCGACTTCGGGCTCGAGGACGACTTCGTCGGCACCTGCCACGGCGTGATCAAGCGAATCGCGCCCGAGATCGAAATCATCGACATCACGCACGGGATCCAGCCCCAAGGCGTGCTGCAGGGCGCGCTCGTGCTCGCGAACACGCTTCCGTACCTTCCCGAGGGGGTGCACCTCGCGGTCGTCGACCCGGGCGTGGGCACGGAGCGGCGGGCGCTCGCGCTCCGCAGCGGCGACGGGCGCCTCTTTGTCGGCCCCGACAACGGACTCCTGATCCCCGCCGCCGAGAAGCTCGGCGGGATCGACGCCGCCCACGAGGTGACGAATCGCGACTTTGCGCTCGAGCCCGTCTCGGCGACCTTCCACGGCCGGGACGTCTTCTCTCCGGCTGCCGCCCATCTCGCCAATGGGGTCGCGATCGAGGAGCTTGGGCCGCCGATCGAGCCCGGCTCGCTCGAGCAGCTCGACGTCCCTCAGCCCGAGTCGACCGAGAAGCGGATTCGCGCCTGCTGCCTCTACGTCGACCGCTTCGGGAACATGCAGCTGAACCTGACACGGCAGCATCTCCAGCGGCTCGGCATCGAGCCGGGCGTTCAGGTGGAGCTCGAGCTGGCGTCGGAGCGCTACTACGCGATCGCGGCGCGAACGTTCGCCGACGTGCGTCGCGGCGAGATCATCCTCTACGAAGACGCCTACGAGAACATCGGGATCGCGATCAGCGGCGGCAGCGCGGCCGACACGTTCCTGGCGCGTCCGGGGGTCGACGTCCGGATCAGGGTCGCCGAATGAGCGCCCTGGAGCAGCTCGGCCGCAAGTTCGCGCGGTTCACGACAAACCAGGTCGTGCGGCGCCCGTGGGCGTGGCGGCTGCTTCGACGGCTGACGCGGCTGCAGTTCAACCGCATCGCCCCGGTCTGGGACGAGCGGCGGACCCCCGAGGCGTTCGCTTCCCTCGAGGCGGGGCTTGACTCGATCGAGACGCCGCCCACGCGCGCGCTCGACCTCGGAACCGGGACGGGCAGGGCGGCGTTCATCCTGGCGACTCGCTATCCGGACGCCGAGGTCGTGGGCGTGGATCTCGCCGCGGCGATGCTCGACGAGGCGCGCGAGCGAACGCCGCCGGAGCTTGCCGATCGCGTGCGGTTCGAGGAGGCTGACGCGGAGCGGCTTCCCTTTCCCGACGCGTCGTTCGAGCTGGTCTCGCTCGCGAACATGATCCCCTTCTTCGACGAGCTCGCGCGAGTCACGGCTCCGGGCGGCACCGTCGTCTTCTCGTTCTCTGGCGGGCCCGAGACGCCGATCTACGTGCCGCCGGAGCTCCTGCGCAAGGAGCTGGCGAAGCGGGGTTTTGCGGATTTTGCAGACTTTGCGGCGGGCAACGGAACGGCACTCGTTGCCCGCAAGGCCGGCGGCCGTTAGGTTTCGCGCCAAGAGGACGTTCGCGACACGGTATCACCGGTCCGGACGTCCTTTTTTCGCATGCGAGAAGCAGGGTGTAGCTCTTGAAAGGCCTCGTCGTAGCAGCCGCGTTCGTCGTCGGCGCTCTCTCTGCGACCGGCTGCTTGATCGGAGCGCTTTTCGAGGTGCAGGGGTTTGGCGGCCCGCGCGACGAAGGCCCCCGTACCGGCTATGTGGCGCTGCTCGCGGTGGGCTTCGCCGCGTCGGTCGGGGTTCCGGTCTTCCTGTGCCGATGGCTCTTCCCCCGCAGCGGCCCCGGCTGGCTAGCGGCGGGAGCGGTGATCGTCGGTGGATGTGTCGTGATCCTCGGGCTGTCGCTGCGCGGATAGACGGTTGCGGTCGACTAGGCTCGAGTCGTGAAGGACCGCTGGCGGCACCTATCGGCGATCGTAATCGCCGTCATCTTCGTGCTCCCGCTCTACTTCATGCTCAGCGGCTCGCTGCGAAAGGCCGGTCTGCCGCCGCCGCGCACTCCCGAGCTGATCCCGTCACCCCTCGCGTGGGGCAACTTCGAGCGTGCCTTCGACCTCGTCGACATCCCTCGATACACGCTCAACTCGCTGATCGTCGTGGCCTTCGCCGTGCCGCTCACCGTGCTGACCGCATCGTGGGCCGCCTTCGCCATGTTTCGGTTGCCACGGCGTTGGGCCGGCGCGCTCATCGTCGCCTCCCTCGTTGCGCTGATGGTCCCGCTGACCGCGCTGCTCGTGCCGCGCTTCGTCCTCTTCAAGAACCTTGACTTGATCGGCAATCCCGAAGGCTTTCCCTACATACCGCTGATAGCGCCCGCGATCATGGGCACGTCGCCCTTCTACGTGCTCCTCTACTACTGGAGCTTCAAGCGGCTTCCGCCCGAGTTGTTCGAGGCTGCCCGGCTCGAAGGGCTCGGCCCGCTCGCGATCTGGCGGCGGGTGGCGATGCCGCTCGTACGGCCGGTGACCGTCGCCGTCGCGGTGCTCGCCTTCGTCTTCACTTGGAGCAACTTCCTCGACCCGCTCATCTTCCTCTTCGACCAGGAGAAATTCACGGTGCCGGTGGGGCTGAGAGCGCTAGCCACGCTCGATCGGACGAACTTTCCGCTCCTGCTCGCAGGCTCGGTCGCGGCGACTCTTCCGGTCGTGTTGGCGTTCCTCTACGTCCAGCGGTACTTCCTGCAGGAATTCCGCGGCGCAGGCCCGCTGGGTCGCTGGCGAGAGACATGAGGCCGGCGGTGGCGGCGGTATGCGCCCTCCTGCTGGTGGGTTGTGGAGGCGAGGACGGGAGCAGAAGTGGCGGGAAGGTCTCCGGCGAGGTCGACTTCATGGTCTTCGGCGATCCCGAGGAGATTCAGGCATACCGTGACGTGATCGGCGCCTTCGAGAACGAGCGGCCGGAAGTGAAGGTGAAGCTGATCGAGGCGAGCGACCGCGACGACCTGATTGCGCGGCTGTCGACCTCGTTCGCAGGCGGGGGGCCGCCCGACCTGTTCCTGCTCAACTACCGCTTCTACGGGCAGTTCGCGGCCAGGGGAGTCCTCGAGCCCGTCGAGGACCGTGTGGACGGCTCGGAGGTCTTCCAGCAAGAGGACTTCTACGAGCAGGCAATGGACGCGTTCCGGTTCGACGGCGCGCTCACCTGTCTGCCGCAGAACATCTCGAGCCTAGTCGTCTACTACAACAAGGATCTCTTCGAGGAGGCCGGCGTCGCCCTGCCGAAGGCGGGCTGGCGCTGGGACGACATGGTCGCGGCCGCGAAGAAGCTGACAAAGGATTCGAATGACGACGGCAAGGCCGAGGTCTACGGCCTCGGCGTTGAGCCTTCGCTCATCCGCATCGCCCCGTTCGTCTGGTCGAACGGCGGCGAGCTAGTGGACGATGAGGGAAAGCCGACGCACTTCGCGCTCGACACGCCCGAGGCCGAGGAAGCTCTGGAGCGCTTTCTACAGCTCCGTGTGGTCGAGAAGGTCGTCCCCAGCGAAGAGGAGGTCAAGGCGGAGGACGACGAGACGCGCTTCCAGAACGGCCGGATGGCGATGGTCCTGTCGTCGCGCCGTTCGACGCCGACCTTCCGCACGATCCAGGACTTCGACTGGGACGTCGCCGCGCTGCCGCAGCACGAGGAGCAGGCCGGCATCCTCCATTCGGACGCGTACTGCATGACGAAGGCTTCCGAGAACAAGGACGCGGCCTGGAGCTTCATGGAGTTCGCGCTCGGCCCGGAGGGAGCGCCGATCGTCGCGAAGTCGGGCCGTACGGTGCCGTCGCTCAAGTCGGTCGCCCAGTCCGAGGCGTTCCTCGACCCGACGGCGAAGCCTGCAAGCTCCCAGGTTTTTCTCGACACGATTCCGGTGATTCGCCAGGTGCCGAGCAGCTCGACCTGGCCCGAGATCGAGGACGCGGCAGAAGCGATCCTCGAGGAAGGCTTTTACAGGGGCGAGGGGGCCCCCGCGATCGTCGGTGAGCTGCGCGCGGCGACGGATTCGATTTTCGCCCGCGCCGAAGGCTGATGGCAGGACTGAGGTTCGCAGGCGTCCGGAAGGACTACGGTTCGATCCGGGCGCTCCGCGGCCTCGATCTCGACGTGGCCGACGGGGAGCTCATCGTCCTGGTCGGCCCCTCGGGCTCGGGCAAGAGCACGGCCCTGCGCACTGCCGCGGGCCTCGAGGACGTGACCGACGGGACCATCCACATCGGCGAGCGTGACGTCACGCGGGTGCCGCCGGCGGGCCGGAACATCTCGATGGTCTTCCAGAGCTACGCGCTCTTCCCGCACCTGACAGTGGCCGAGAACATCGGCTTCGGCTTGCGGGCCCGAGGCGTCGCGCGCGCAGAGGCCGCCGCCCGGGTCAAATCGGCCGCAGAGGTCGTCGGTTGCGGCGAGCTTCTCGAGCGCAGGCCTTTTGAGCTGTCCGGCGGGGAACGGCAGCGAGTCGCGCTGGCCCGCGCGCTCGTGCGCGAGCCGGACGTCTTCCTCTTGGACGAGCCGCTCTCGAACCTCGACGCCCAGCTGCGCGTGCACATGCGCGCCGAGCTGAAGCGCCTCCATCAACGCCTGGAGGCGACGATGATCTACGTGACGCACGACCAGGTCGAGGCCCTGACTCTCGGCGACCGGGTCGCAGTCCTGCGGGATGGAGAGCTCCAGCAACTCGGGCTGCCGGACGAGATCTACCGCCGGCCCGGCAACCGCTTCGTGGCGCAATTCATCGGCAGCCCGGCCATGAACTTCTTTCCCGGAGTCGTCGTCGACGGCGTCTTGCGAGCCGGCCCGTTCGAGTTCTCGCCCGTCCCCGCCAACGGCTCGCGCCGAGACCGGCAGCTCGAGGCCGGCATCCGGCCCGAGCACGTGCGGGTCATGCCCGAAGGCCCCGGCTCGCCCGCGGAGGTGCAAGTCCTCGAGGTCGCCGGCAGCGAGACTTACGTGCACCTCTCCGCAAACGGAGACGCTCTCGTGGCGAGGGTTCCGTCACACCTCCGGCCCGAGGTCGGCTCGACGGTGTGGCTGAGCGCCGATGCCGACCACCTCTACCTGTTCGACGCCTCGACCGGCGACAGCTTGGGCTAACGATGTTGCGCAACACGGAGCGCCGCGAGTACGCGGTCATGCTCGCGCCCTACGTCATCGGCATCGCGGTGCTGATCGCCATTCCGGCGGCGATCACGTTCGGCCTCGCACTGACCGAGTACGACCTGATCCGCTCGCCGCGGTTCATCGGCTTCGACAACTTCCGGGAGCTGTGGAACGACGAGATCTTCCGCATCGCGATGACGAACTCGCTCGTGTTCATCGCCTTTGCCGTGCCGTTGCGGCTTCTCGGAGCAGTGGCGCTCGCCCTACTGCTCCACAAGCGCTTTCGCGGGGTTGCTGCTTACCGCACCGCCGGCTACCTCCCGACGGTCGTTCCGGACGTCGCCTACGCGCTGCTGTGGCTCTGGATCTTCAATCCGCTGTACGGGCCGCTCAATCTGGCTCTCGCGGGTCTCGGAGGCCCCACTCCGTCCTGGCTGACCGATCCGCGGGCGGCCCAGTGGGCGGTGATCATCATGAGCCTCTTCACGATCGGCGAAGGATTCATCGTTGCCATGGCGACACGTCAGGGGATTCCGTCCGAGCTCTACGAGCTGGGCGACATCGAGGGCGCGCGGCCGCACTTCATGTTCCTGCGCATCACGCTCCCCTTGATGGCCCCGACGCTGCTGCTGCTCATGTTCAGGGACACGATCTTCTCGTTCCAGGCGAACTTCGTTCCCGCGCTGATCGTGACGGAAGGAGGCCCTGCTCCATACGCGACGACCTACGTGCCGCTCTTCATCTACCGGAACGGGTTCGAGTACCTGCGCTACGGCTACGCGTCAGCCGCGACGCTGACGATGTTCCTCGCGACGGCGCTGATCATCTATCTCCAGTACCGCATCGTGAAGCGCTGGCGGCACGCCTTCGTCGTCTAGCCGGCCGCGCCGGGTTCCTTACGACGCGAACGACTCGATCGCCTCGAGGACCTTGTCGACCTCGCCCGTAGTGTTGACCAACCCCGGTGCGAGCCGGGCGTAGGAGGGGCTGTAGGGCGTTACCGTCGCGATGATGTTCCGGGCGCGAAGCGCCGCGACGACTCCCGACACGGTCATGCCGTCGACCATGAAGCAGACGATTCCGGCGGAAAGAGAATCGGCAAGCGGCGTCTTCAGAGTCACGTGGTCCATCGCGGCGAGGCCGCTCTTGAGCCGCCCGGCGAGCGCATGGATGCGCGCCTCGATCTTGGCCTTGCCGATTCCGAGGTGAAAGCGGAAAGCCTCACCGAGCGCCCAGCGATGCTCGAATGAGTGGAAGCCGCCGGGCGTGTTGGCGGCGCCGTGGCCGCCGCCGCCGAACGCCGGGATCGTCGGGCTTGCGTAGGGCCACGCGGTTGGATCGCCCCAGACGAAGCCGGTGCCACGGGGCCCGAACAGCCACTTGTGCGAACCGGCGACGAAGAAGTCGCAGCCGAGTCCGGGCATCGTCACGTCCTCGACGCCGATCCCGTGCACACCGTCGACGCAGAGCAAGACGCGCTCGCCGCCCTCTCGCGTCGCGTTGACCTCTCGGAGGCCGTCGGCGATGCGGCGAACGGGGAGCTTGACGCCGCTGCTCGAGTGGACCCAGGTGATCGCCATGACGCGCGTGTTGGCGGCGACTGCGCCCAGGAGAGCATCGACGATGGCGTCTTCGGAGGCGTCCTCGGGCTCGGTGTAGAGCCGGACGCGGCGCACCGTCGCCCCGCTGCGCTCCGACTTCAGGCGCAGCGACTCGTGCGTGGCGAAGAAGTCGTGCTCGGTCGTGAGCGCTTCCTGGCCGGCCTGAAGGTCGATCCCGTTGTAGAGCAGGCCGAGGCCCATGGTCGTCGAGTCGGTGAGCGCGATGTCGGCTGTGCTTCCCCCGAGGTACTGCGCCGCTGCCGTGAGCACCCGGGCGTCTGCTTGGGAGCCGTTCTCCTGGATGTAGCGCACCGGGTTGCGGTCGAGCCCTAACCGGTGCTCATCGATCGCGCCGCGGACCGACCTCGGATGCGATGCGAGGTAGAGGAGGCCGAAGTGCAGGTAGCCCGGCGCGAGGAGGAACTCATCGCGGATCGAGCTCCAAGAACGGTGCGCGAGGGGCTTCGCCTCGGCGACCCACTCCTCCGCGAGCTCCCACGTGACGCCGCCCGCCGCGAGAGCGAGTCCGGTGCGAGCGAGAAAACCTCTGCGATCCACCGACTCCGGAGCGTACGCGAAGGGCGCGAGGGCCGGAAGAGATCCAGGCGGTGATCGTCACCTCCTGTATGGAATCGTTAAGCGTTGGAGGCATGCCTTCGGTTTCTGATCAGAAGCGAATCCTGCTTGGTGCAAGCCTCGGGATCCTCGGTGCAGCGCTGATCGCAGGTTGCGGGGGCGGAGACACGCTCACGAAGGAGCAGTACGTCTCGAGGCTGAGCGCCATGTGCGAGGACTTCAGCGCGAGGGAAGCGCGGATCGGCGAGCCTCGGACGCAGGCCGAGCTGGTCGAGAAGGGCCCGCAGATCCTCGACGCGTACGAGAAGGCGATCTTCGACGAAGTCCACAAGCTGAAGGCGCCGGACGAGATCGCCGATCAGGCGGATCGCATGGCAGACCTTGCCGGCGAACAGCGCGAGGTGCTCAGCGAGCTGATCGAGGCCGGGAAGGCCGACGACCCCGGAAAGCTGCAGGAGCTCGCCTCGAAGAACGCGACGCTGAACGAAGAAGCCGGGTCGATCGCGCGCGACCTCGGCGCACAGGCCTGCGACTAACACTCACACCCGTCGAACGAAGATCGAGGTGGCGAGGGCCGGAATCGAACCGGCGACACCACGGTTTTCAGCCGTGTGCTCTACCAACTGAGCTACCTCGCCGCGTAGTGAAGCGGGCTCCAGAGTATCGGACACACTGCCAAGTCACTTCCGACCTTTCTTGATCGGCTCCATCCTCTGGTTGGGTGGTCGTGTAACGCCTGCCGTGCCTGGCTTCACCGCTATCCTGCCTGCAATGAGCATCTCTGGAATGAGAGCGCGTCTACCGCTTGTCGTCTTCATCCTCATGCTCATCGTTGCTCTGCTGGTGCTGGGCTTTGCGTGTGCGTGCCTCAGCGACCACCCGATGCAAGCGATCGAGCGTGTGCTTTCATCGATCTCTGCCGCGTTGCCCCTCGTTGCGGTCGGGTCGTTGAACGCCGTTGCGCTTGCGATGCTCACGCTCCTGGCTGCCGGTTACGTGCGAGCGGTGGCGCGCCCTTCGCCGGCAACTCTGCAACGTTTCCTCCTGTGAGCCTGCGCTAGCTCTGCGTGCGCGGCCGGCGAGAGCCGGATGAGTCGGATCACATCGCCCAAGGAGGAACTCCATGGCTACAAGCAAGACCAAACGCAAGGTGGCTTCGGCGCGGCCTGTTCAGCACCCGAAGCGGGCAGCGCCGGAACGCAAGGGTCCGAGCCGATTACTTTGGCTCGCTGCCGCGAGTCCGCTGATCCTCGCCGCCGTGATCCTTGCAGTCTGGTTTCCCAGTCGAGGCAACGAGCCAGCGTCGAGCGCGCCTGCCCCGCAGGAGGCAGAGGCAAGCCTTCCCAACACGCCCGACTACCACTCGCTGCTCATCGACCGCCAGGACCCGGAGCATCTATGGCTCGGATCGCACGTGGGGCTGCACGAGTCGACGGACGGCGGTAGGACGTGGAGCGAAGCCGGCCTCGGCGGTCAGGACGCGATGAACCTTGCCCGGAGCCGCCGTTCGGAGACCGTCTGGGCGGCCGGCCACCTGATGTTCGCGAAAAGCACGGACGGAGGGGCGTCCTGGTCGAACGTTGACCCCGTCGGCCTCCCAAGCCTCGACATCCACGGCTTCGCCGCTGATCCGCGAAATCCACGTCACGTCTACGCAGCGGTGGCTGGGCAGGGCCTCTATCAGTCGACCGATGCCGGAGCGAGTTTCTCGCTCGTTTCCAAGTCCGTTGGGGCGGGAGTTATGGCGCTTGCCATTGCGCCTGATGGACGAATCCTCGCCGGTGACATGCAGCAGGGCCTCCTGGCAAGCGAAGACGGAGGATCCTCGTGGACGGGGGTGCTCGGGGAGGGCTTGATGGGCTTGACGATCAACCCGAAGCGGTCAGCCCGGATACTCGCGACCGGCTCGTCCGGCGTCTCTCTGAGCACGGACGGCGGTTCGACGTGGCGGGTCGTCCAGCAGATTCCAGATGGGGGCGGGCCGGTTGCCTGGGCGCCGAGTATGCCGAAGGTTGCGTATGCGGTCGGGTTCGACCGTGTCCTCTACAAGAGCATGAACGGAGGCGCGTCGTGGCAGCCAGTTTCATGAGGAAGGAGGTGAAGATCAGATGAACGGAATCGTCCTCCTAGTCGCCGTTCTCATCTGCCCCGTCGTCATGGGGACGGCAATGCTTCTGATGTGGCGCGAGATGCGCCGGGGCCATGCAACTCCCCCAATCGAAGGCTCACCGCCCGACGAGGCAAATTCACGACGGGCTTCTTGAGAAGGAGCTCCCGCCCGGGGGCGACTTCCGCCGAGCCACGCCATTAGCCGTCGGCCATTCGGTTCGCGACGCAAGCCGCGGCCTTATGTTCGTCTGCGGCCTGTTGAGCCTGCTCGCTTATCGAGTCATTGAAAGCGGCCGTCGAGTCAGCACTCCGAGCACCTAGCCAATGAGCACTCGCGACATGGCTGTCGAGTCAGGCCACGCGTCCTCCGCGAGCGCGGAATGGCTGCGCATGCACGACGCGCCAAGCTCCAGCTCCTGTGCTCTACCAACTGAGCTACCTCGCCGCATAGTGAAGCGGGTTCCAGAGTAGCTAACACACTGCTAAGTCATTTCCGCCTTTTCTTGATCGGAGTGACCTCCCCTGTCACCACGTCCGTCATGTGCCTGACGCTCGGGGCGCGAGGATTCCTCTGAACGAGACCGCGGGCGAGCGCACATGCACCCAGGCCTCAGGTGCCTCGCGCAGATCGTCAAGCCATACCCGCACTAGAACAGGGTTAGTTGGCCCTGCGGGGTGTCAAAATTCGGTGCGCGTTCCCAAAAAATGCGGATTTGCAGGTGGGACCCGTTTTTTGGCACGCCGCAGGCGTCACGATTAGCGCTCAGTCGGCGCCGGTGCCCCGGCCCTGGAGCTCGCCCGCAACGGCGAAGGCAACCTCGGCGGAGGAAGGATCGCGCAGTCGCATGTACTCGGCGACGGCGACAACGCGTTCCGCGCCCGTCCTCGATGAGGAGCCCGGCGAGCACTCCTCGCTCGCGCCAGTCGGGCTCGAGAAAATGCGCCACGAGCTCGTCGTCGACGCGTCGAATCCCGTGAAAGCGCTGGTAGAAGCTGTGCTCCGAGAGCGCGGAGAAGAAGTCGGCGAGGGCGCCCGCATCATGTTGCTCGGGCGCCCTGAGCCGAAGTGTCGAGCCGTCGCGCAGGATCACGTCGACGGTCTGGGAGGGGATGTCAGCCGCTGTGAGCGACAAGCGCTTTCTCCGGCTCGATTTGCTCGTTGACCACAGGATCGGCCTCGAGCACGACTTTCAGCGCGTGCGTGGTGGCCGCGTCGGCGAACGTGTCGTAGGCGGCCATCGCGTCCTCCAGTGCGAACGTGTGCGTTGCGAACGGCGTCGCGTCGAGGCGACCCTCGGCGATCAGCTTCATGAGCTGCGGCGTCGTGTTCGTGTCGACGAGCCCGGTCGTGATCGTGACGTCAAGGGTCCAGAGCTTCTCCAGGTGGAGAGTCACCGGATGCCCGTGAACACCGACGTTGGCTACGCGACCACCTGGGCGAATCAGATCTGTGCAGAGCTCGAACGTCTCAGGCATGCCGGCCGCCTCGATCGCTACGTCAGCGCCGAGGTCGCCGGTCAGCTGCATCACTTTCGCCACTGCGTCTTCAGTGCCGTTGTTGATCGTCACGTCTGCGCCGAGCTCGGCCGCCTTCTCGAGCCGCGAGTCCGCGAGGTCGATGGCGACGATGCGCCCGGGCGTGTAGAGCTTCGCTGTGAGGATGGTGGCGAGGCCGATCGGCCCCGCGCCCACGATCGCCACGGTGTCGCCCGGCTGGACGCGCCCGTTGAGCACTCCGACCTCGTATGCCGTCGGAAGGATGTCGGCGAGGAACAGAACCTGCTCGTCGCTCAGCTCCTCGGGGATCTTGTAGAGCGAGGTGTCGGCAAACGGCACTCGCGCGTACTCGGCCTGGAGGCCGTCGATTAAGTGCCCGAAGATCCACCCGCCCCCGCCGCTGCAGAGCCCGTACTTGCCTTCCTTGCAAAAGCGACATCGGCCGCACGAGCTGATGCACGACACCAGCACTCGATCGCCCTCTGCGAAGGTCGTGACGCTGTCGCCGGCGTCGACGATCGTGCCAACGGCCTCGTGTCCGAGGATCGTCCCGGGCGTCACTTCGGGGACGTCGCCTTTCAGGATGTGGAGGTCGGTCCCGCAGATGGTCGAGGAGTCGATCCGCACGATCGCATCGGTTGGATCCTCGATGCGCGGATCGGGCATCTCTTCCCAGCTGCGTTGCCCCGGCCCTTGAAAAGTGAGTGCTTTCATGGCATCTCCTTTCGGTCTACTTGACTTTCGGTCCTCTTGACTTTCGCGTGCGGGAAGAGTCGCGCCATCGGCGAAGTCTCGCAAAACCTCTGCGGGTTTTCCCGCAATCCGCTCGAGGCGGCGGGCGACCGGGCAGCCGCCCGCCACATCGGGATCGGGTCAGCGTGACGTGGCGGCGTGCTCGCGGTTCCGGTCTCTCTGTTCTCGCTGCTTGGCCGTAGGAACGGCCAGGACCGGGCAGGGCGCGATGTGCAGAAGCCGCTGGGTGACGAGCCGCTGGGCGAGGCTTCCGACGAGGACACCGGCGACTGGCGCGTGTCCGCGCGTGCCCACGACGATCACGTCGGCGACCGCTTCGCGCGCGGCGTCGGCGATCAGGTGTGCGGCGTCTGTCTCGACGCCCGTGACGAGCTTGAGGGAGACGTCAAAGCCTTCAGCCTTCAACTCGTCCACCTGGTCGCGGATCTTGGCTTCGAGGTCGTCCTCGTCCGCAAGGAGCGGATAGCCACCCGCCCTCCCGACGAGGAGCTCGTTGCTGTGGACGACGACGAGCTTTCCGCCGTCACAAGCGGCGAGCGCCTTTGCGAAGGG
>CAZQAG010000024.1:0-30176 GCA_964591295.1 uncultured Gaiellales bacterium
GCGGTCATGAACTCCTGGTCGTCGATCCCGAACGAATACGTCGTGTGGTTCGTGATCGTCGTGAACTTGTGGCCGACGCGCATGTGCTCGTCCATCGCGCGCTGGCGGTCCTCCGCCGGTAGCGAGTACCACGAGCGCAGCTTCACGAACGGATAGACGACGAGGTAGGGGGAGCCCTTGGGGACGATCTTGCGCGGCTTCCGCGCCTGCGTGTACTCCGAAGCCTTCATCGTCGCGAGATACGAGTAGGGCGTCTCGAGCCAGCCCGCGAGCGGCGTCCCGTTCAGCGCCGCGCCGAGCTCGCCGAGATCCTCGTAGCGCTCCGTGATCTTCCAGAGGAAGAAGTCGCTGTCCGGCCGCACGCCGGTGACGGTGTAGGCCCGTAGCGCATCCATGCGCCCGGCCCAGTCCTCGACAACCTCGGCGAACGCATCCTTCCCGGCAGCCCGCTCCTCGACAGGTAAGCGCCGCCAGGCCGGATCGACCCGGTAGAAGCCATACGCGACGTACTGACCAGTCACGACTCGAATTTTACGAACACGTGGTCAGCTCCCCTTTTCGGGCCTTCTCTGCGGCGTCCCTGATCTCCGGGAGGCTCGACTTCGGCCTCAGATCCACGTAGTAGGGCCCGGACTGCCAGCGATTCAGGTCGGGCTCGTCGATCAGGTGGAAGAAGAGGAGCGCGATCACCGTCGGCTGGCACGCAGTGAGCTCGAGCGCCTCGCGGTAGAAGCGCGCCTGGGTCGCCTCGTCGACCGCGTCCTGACCGAGGGGGGAATCGAGGTTGAGGTACTGCGCCTGGGCATCCTCGGGGATCCTCGTCTGGACCCCGAACTCCGTGTAGGCGACCGGCAGCTTCGACCCCGGCTGCGCAGTCCCGTCGAAAGCCTCTCCGAGGAGGCCGACGAGCTTGTCGTAATCGGCGATGCCGATCGACGTCCCCACGGGATGCTCCGTGCTCGGCGGAAGGGAGGAGCGCGCCAGGTACGGATGGATCGCGAAGACGTCCATGATCGGCTTCGCCCGGCCGCTGGCTCGGTACGCGCGGCCCATCTCGAGGATGAAGGCGGTCGGAGACTGGGTGTGACGCGGTGCCTCGGGGTTGTCCGCCCCGCGCGGCGCCAGCGAGCCGCCGTAGACGACGATCTCCGAGGACACCGCCTTGAGCTCGTCATACGCGCGGGCGAGGAGCGAGGTGTAGGCGGGCGCGGCGATGTTGTTTCCCTGGTCGTCGTACTGGTAGAGCCAGAAGCCGTTGAGGTTCGGCTCGTTCCAGACGGCGAAGTTGCGGACGCTCGGAAGCTCGCGCGCGATCGCCGCCAGGTACGCGGTGTACTCCTCCTGCTGCGCGTCCGTCAGCGGTGCGTAACGCGGCCTGGGGGCCATGACGGTGACCAGGAGCCGCACTCCCCGGCGCTTCGTCGCGGCGGCGACGCCGCGCAGAATGGCGATCTCGCCGGCGTCGGGCTCGCTAACGCCCGGCGTCCACAGCGTCGTCACGTTGAGCATGTTGAAGCCGGCCTGGGCGGCCAAGCCGACCCGGTGGTCGGCGAGCTTGGGGTCAGGGAGCTTGACGGCGTCCTCGAGCGCTCCCACGTAAATCGGACGGCCCTCGTCGGACGAGCGCACGAAGAGAGCCCAAGCCCCTACCGCGACAGCGGCTGCGAGGGCAGCGGCGAGCAGCAGCTTGGTCACGGGCACTACCCTAGATTGCCGTGGCGAGACACGTCTCGAAACTAGAGGACAAGCTGAAGGCGCTGCCGACCAAGCCGGGCGTCTACATGTTCCGCGACATGGGCGGACAGGTCCTCTACGTCGGCAAGGCGAAGTCGCTTCGGCCGCGCGTGCGCAGCTACTTCCAGAAGGGGGCGACGGTCACCCAGCTGCCCGAGCGGATCGCCGACCTGGAGGTGATCGTCACCGACACCGAGGTCGAGGCGCTCCACCTCGAGCAGAACCTCGTCAAGCGCTACCGGCCGCCGTTCAACGTCCGACTCCGCGACGACAAGTCGTTCCCGTACATCGCTGTCACGGTCGGGGACGAGTACCCAAGGGTCATGTTCACGCGCGAGCGGCACCGGCGCGGCGTCGTCTACTTCGGGCCGTACGCGAACGCCAAGAAGGTGCGCGAGACGCTCGACGTGCTTAACCGCGTCTTTCCCTACAGGCCGTGCGAAGGGCCCAGGCCCGGCCGCCACTCGGGGATTCCGTGCCTCGACTACCACATCGAGCGGTGCCTGGCTCCGTGCGTCGGGTACGTGTCCAAGGAGGACTACCGGAACGTGATCGACGGCGTGATCGAGTTCCTCTCCGGCGACACGAAGCCGATCGTGCGCCAGCTCGAGGAGAGGATGCGCCGCGCAGCCGAGGAGGAGCGCTTCGAAGAGGCGGCCCGGTACCGCAACCGGCTGTTCGCGGTGCGGCACCTCGCGGAGCGGCAAGGAGCTGACAAGGCCGCCGTGGGGACGATCGACGTGATTGGGATCGCGAGCGAGGGCGATCGCGCCGTCGTCCAGGTCTTCCCGCTACGTGACGGGAAGCTGATCGACCGCTACAGCTTCCACCTCGAGAACGTGGAGGGCCAGGACACGGAGACGATCCTGGAGGCCTTCGTGCTGGAGTACTACGGGTCTGCGCCGAGCGTGCCGCCGCAGATCGTCGTGCCCCGGGATGCGGGAGACACGTCCGTCCTGGCCGAGTTCCTCACGGAGCGGCGCGGTTCGCGCGTCGAGGTGCGGGCGCCCGAGAGAGGAGAGAAGCGGCGGCTCCAGGAGCTGGCGACGCAGAACGCCCGGCTCGCCCTCGCATCCGAGGGGGTCGCAGCGGAGCAGACGCGCCTGCGCAGGGTCGAGGCGCTCGAGGAGCTTCGCGAGGCCCTCAACCTCGAGAGCCTCCCGCTACGGATCGAGTGCTACGACGTCTCGAACATCCAGGAGGCTTCACCGGTCGGCTCGATGGTCGTCTTCCAGGACGCGGTGCCGAAGAAGGCGCACTACCGGAAGTTCGGAATCAAGGGCGCGGAGGGGCAGGACGACTTCGCGGCGCTCGCCGAAGTGATCTCGCGCCGATTCGCCCGGATGCGCGACGTAGCCGACGAGGAGTACGACGAGTCGTTCTCGTCGACGCCGAACCTCGTTCTCGTCGACGGCGGCAAAGGGCAACTCTCGGCCGTCCTGGCCGCGATGCAGGCGTACGACCTGCCACGGGTGGCCGTGATCTCGCTCGCGAAGCGGGCCGAGGAGGTCTTCGTTCCCGACCGGCCCGAGCCAATCTTGCTCGACCGGCACTCGCCGGGACTTCAGCTTCTCCAGCGGGTTCGGGACGAGGCGCATCGGTTCGCGCTCGGCTTCCACCGGCAACGGCGCGACACGAAGGCCAAGGAGTCGATCTTCGACACGCTGCCCGGCGTCGGCCCGGCGCGCAGGCGGGCCCTGCTCCAGCACTTCGGCTCGGCCGAGCGTTTCCTCGCCGCGTCCCAGGAGGAGCTCGAGGGCGTCCCCGGGATGCCGGCGAAGACGGCGCGCTCGATCTACGCGCAGCTCCACAAGGCGGGCAGGGCCTAGGTATGCGTAGGAGTGCGCTCCTTCCCCTCGCGATGTCGATTGCGTTTCTGACGCTGGCAGGTTGTTCAAGCAAGTCGAATGCTCCGGCTGGCTCGGGAACCTCCACGCCCTCAGCGAATGCTCTTCTTTTAGATCGGGAAGCCGCGCAGGAGTTCCTACAAGCAATCGGACGCTACAACGACGAGGCCCGGAAGGTGCGTGAGACGAATCGGCACATGATTCCGTACGCAAACTCATGCTCGAGCTTCGCCGACCAGTCAGATGTCAACCTTAAAGGGCAGATGGTTGAAATTGAAATCGTATTCCGAGGCCTCATGCAGGGAAAGCTGTCGGCGGCCCTCTTTGAAGATCTTGCGAAGACATTGAGAGGCATTCCTACAAATAACGCTGCCCTCAAGGCAGTCGCTGCTTCAGTTAACTCAGTTTCAGCGAATGCAGCACCGAGACTGAAGAGAGCCGATGTCGATTTGTGCGGGCAGCTCCGAGACTGGCAGGAAACGGGCTGGAGTAAGCGTGTCTACGACGTGCTCATCAACGCACCTTTCACGATCTTTGAGATTGATCGGAAGAGCTACGTCGAGGCTGTCAACCGAGCGGAGTCGACAGGCGTTGAGATCCAGAAGATCGACGGCGTCTCATTCCGAGACGCTCTGGAGATCGCCTCGGTTGTCTACTACTTCTGAACCCCTCTGTGTGTGCGCGTAGCCACCGGGTTCTCACCGAGCCCCGTGCGCCTCGCGCCAGTGAACCGTCCGCAGGGTGAGGATCAGCGTGGCAAAGCCGAGGGCGGCGTTGACCGTGATGAGCGTGAGCCGCATGCCCACGCTGAAGGCGACGAGCACTCCTCCGGCGACCTTTCCGCCGAAGAGGTACAGCAAGAACGCCTGCTCCGTGCCGATCCCGGACGGGCTGATCGGGAGCAGAGAGGCGAGTGCTGCGGAGACCTGCACGAGCAGGGCGTTGTGCACCGTCGCCGGGAGCCCGAACGCATGCAGGAACATGAGCACGGCGGCGAACCGGAACAGCCAGTCGGCAACCTGCCAGACGACGACGCGGCGGAGGTACGCCTTCTTGTCGCGGAGAATCGCGAAGCCTTGCCCTAGCCGCCGGCGAAAGTCCCCGATCTGCTCCGCGAACCAGAGAACGACCACGAGCAGTATCAGGAGAACCAGCCCGATCACCTTCAAGAACGTGACGGGGTTGCGAATCACCCAGCCGAAGTCGAACGACGGCCCGAGAACGTCGGCTCCCGGTAGATATCCGCTCGCTGCCGCCCAGAGCACGAGCGAGCCCGCGACGAGGAAGTCGAACAGGCTGAGTAGGACGACGGTCGAGGCGATCGTCGTATAGGTGCTGTCCGGGACGCTGCGCTTCGCGAGGAACACGCGCACCGCATCGCCGCCGCGGGCAGGGATGATCGCGCTTACGCCGACTCCGGCGAAGACCGCTCCCACGATCGACCGTCTGGGGACTCGCGTCTTCGGGTAGGCGGCCTGGATGATGTTCCGCCAGGCCGTGCTCACGCATAAGAGCCGGGCTACGTGCAGGACGATGCCGAGCCCGAGCCAGCCCCAGCCGAGATCCGCCAGGTGGTCCCAGAAGACCCCGACGGCGTGCCAGATCGCGTGGATCAGTTGGCGCCCGCCTTAGCGAATCGGAGCTGATAGGTCACGCGCACGCCGTCGAATCGCTCGCCTGTGCTGAGCTCGAACTCCGTTGGTTCGACCTCATGCCGTCGAAAGGCGACGCGTTGCCCGTCTGGCACGACGTATTGACGGACCAACCGGCGAGCGAAGCGTCGTGCGTTCGCCTCGCTCGTCGCCCAGACAACGAGTTCGCCATCCCCGCCCTCTGCCTTCCATGCGTCATCGGCCTTCGTCGGCCCTCTGCGACGCAGATATTCCGCCTTTCCGTCGTCGGTGAGCTCGAAGTGAAGATTGGCCTCGCCGTAATCCACATCGGGATCCCATTTCGGCTTGACGTTCTCGTGTGCCCTCAGGAAGTCCTGCCGGGAGCGCTTCGAGGTGGCCCGATACCGATGGCCGGCCCCAGACCATCGGAGAATTCGCAGCCATCCTGATTCTTCGAGGCTGACAGCAGTTCCGCCGCATCACGCGGGCTCTTGAGCCCTTCTCGATGGAGGTCTGGATACAAGACCGAGAAGCCCGATACCCCGAAATCGATCAGCGAGGCCAGGACCTGAGTCTCGAGCTCTTTCCGATCGCCAGGTGGCAGCGCTAGGGCCTGTCGGGACCCGATCCGTCCGTGTCGGGCGCCATAAACGGATAGCGGTAGTCCGTTGGCGGGACGAACGTCTCCTTGATCGTGCGCGGGCTGACCCAGCGGATGAGGTTCCACATCGACCCGGCCTTGTCGTTGGTTCCCGACGCGCGCCCGCCGCCGAAGGGCTGCTGGCCGACGACCGCGCCCGTGGGCTTGTCGTTCACGTAGAAGTTGCCGGCGGCGTAGCGGAGCGCGTCCTTGGCCTCGGCGACGGCGCTGCGGTCGTCTGCGAACACGGCCCCCGTGAGCCCGTACGGGGCTGTCCGGTCGACGAGCTCGAGCGTGTCCCGCCACTTCGCCTCGGGATAGACGTAGGCGGTGACGACCGGCCCGAAGAGCTCGTCGCGGAGCAAGCGGAAGTCGGGATCCTTGGTCTCGATCACGGTCGGCTCGACGAAGAAGCCCTCCTCGTCGTTGACGCCGCCGCCGACCACGACCTCCGTCTGCTTGTGCGCGCGGGCTTCCTCGATCGCCTCCGACTGCGTCTGAAGTGACTTGGAGTCGATGACGGCGCCCATGAAGTTCTCGAAGTCAGCGACGTCGCCCATCTTGATCTGGCCCACCTGCTCGGCGAGCCGCTCGCGCAGCTCGGGCCACAGGTTCGCAGGCGCGTACACGCGCGATGCGGCGGAGCACTTCTGCCCCTGGTACTCGAAAGAGCCGCGAACGATCGCGGTCGCGAGCGAGTCCACGTCCGCCGAGGGGTGCGCGACGATGAAGTCCTTGCCGCCGGTCTCGCCGACGATCCGCGGGTAGTTGCGGTAGTTGCCGACGTTCGAGCCGATCGTGTTCCACATCGAGTTGAAGACTCCGGTCGAGCCCGTGAAGTGGACACCGGCGAGGTTCGGGCTCGAGAGCGCGGCGTCGCCGATCGTGGCGCCGGGGCCGTGGACGAGGTTGATCACTCCCGGGGGCAGGCCGGCCTCCTGCAGCAGGCGCATCAGGAAGTGGGCCGAGTAGGCCGCGGTGCCGGCGGGCTTCCAGACGACGGTGTTGCCCATGAGCGCGGCGCTCGCGGGGAGGTTGCCCCCGATCGCCGTGAAGTTGAAGGGCGAGACCGCGAGGACGAAGCCCTCCAGCGGCCGGTACTCCAGGCGGTTCCACACCCCCTGCGAGGAGACGGGTTGCTCCTCGTAGATCCGCGTCATGAACTCGACGTTGAAGCGGTAGAAGTCGACGAGCTCGCACACGGCGTCGATCTCGGCCTGGTGGGCCGTCTTCGACTGGCCGAGCATCGTCGAGGCATTGAGCGTCGAGCGCCAGGGGCCGGCGAGCAGCTCGGCCGCGCGCAGGAAGATCGCGGCGCGCTCCTCCCAGGGCATCCGCGACCAGTCCTCCCATGCCTCGCCGGCGGAAGTGATCGCGCGCTCGACCTCGGCCGCGCCGCCCTGGTGCACGTCGGCGAGCACGTGGCTCTTGCGGTGGGGCATGACGACCTCGGCGGTCTTGCCCGTGGCGACGTCCTCGCCGCCGATGACGAGCGGGAGCTCGATCCGCTCGTTCTGCATCTGGTCGAGCCGCCTGCGGAGCTCCACACGCTCGGGCGATCCCGGCGCGTAATCCTTGACCGGCTCGTTGACCGGCTTCGGCGGCCGGAAGATGCCGGGGCTGCTCATTGACTTGGATTCTAGGGAGTAGCACGATCCCTCGGGACTCCCGCAAGCAAACGAAGGAGGGATCATGAAGCGTAAAATCACGGTGGTCGGGCTGATCGCGGCTGTGGCCGCAGTTGTCGCGGTTGCTGCCGCATTCGCCGTCAGCGGCGGCCAGCTTCCGGCCAACCGCACCGCCGGCCACGTCGTCATCGGAGCGATGGGTAGCGAGGTCGAAGGCGGCGACCCGGGGAGTACGCAGATCGCCGTCGAGACGTACTCCTGGGGCGTGAGCAACACCCTTCACGGAGGTGGAGGCGGAGGGGGAGGCGGAGGCGGAGGTGTGACAACCGTGGAGGATCTGTCGATCGTGAAGACGATCGACAAGGCCTCGCCGGTGCTCGCCCGGAAATGCGCGATCGGCGAGCACATCCCGCAGGTGGTGCTCACGGTCTATCGGCCCGGCGGCTCGAACGAGCCGTACATGGAGTACAAGATGAGCGACGTCACCATCACGAAGGTGCAGCAATCCAGTAGCGGAAACTCGATCCCGCTCGAAGCGGTCACTTTCACGTTCGAGACGATCGAGCTGAAGTACACAACCCGCGATGGCGAGGTCGTTCAGACGACAATCGCGCAACCTGGGCCGTAGGCCCGCAGGCGGACCGCGCGATGCCCAGTCGCGCGGGCCGCTACATTCGAGTCGTGTCTGTTCGTCGCGTGGCGTACGAGGCCGATGGCTGGGGTGTGGGGGAGATGTGGCTTGCGGGTGACCGGCTCCTTCACCACGAGCTGCCGCGGCCAGGTGCCGCCGGAAGTGAAGCGGGCCCTGCGCTCGCGTTGCGGGTTGCCCGCTACTTCGACGGGGAGCCCGACGACTTCCTCGACGTGGACCTCGACCTTGAGGGTGTGACCGCATTCGAGCAGGCGCTCACCGATGCGCTGCGGCGAGTGCCGCGCGGCGAGACCGTTACCTACGGCGAGCTGGCGGCGCTCGCCGGGCGCCCCAGGGCGCAGCGGGCCGCCGGGACGTTCTGTGCCCGTAACCGCTTCGGCCTCGTCGTGCCCTGCCACCGGGTCGTTGGTGCCGGCGGCATCGGCTCTTACGGCTCCCTCGGAGTCGAGTACAAGCGCAGGCTGTTGGAGCTCGAAGGTGTCACTGTCTGAGGACCTGCGACACGAGCTGGCGGGAATCGCGCCGCGCAGGGGCTGCGACCGGCTCGCCGAGCTCTCAGGCCTTGCCCACACCGCGGGCAGCCTGCATCTTCGCGGCCGCGGGGAGATCGCCCTCCATTTCGACCTCGCGAGCGCGGCGGCGGCGCGCCGCGCTTTCAGCCTGCTGCGCGAGCTTGGCGTGAGGTCCGAGATCCGCACGTACCAGCGTCCCGCGTTCGGGCGGGAGACGCGTTATCAGCTCCATGTCGCCGGCGACGACCGCGCGCGCCAGGTTCTGCGCGAAGCAGGGGTTGTCAGCTCGGGTCTCGCGCCGCTCGAGCGACCGCCGAAGCGCGTCGTCGCCCGCGCGTGCTGCCGCGGGGCGTACCTGCGCGGGGCGCTTCTCGGCGGCGGCACTCTCTCCGGCCCGCGCTCGCCCCATCTCGAGGTGCGAAGCTCCACGCGCGAGGGCGCTAAGTTCGTGGTCTCCGTGGCCGGGCAGCTCGGCGTGGAGCTGAACGTGCTCGAGCGCGCGCAGTACGCGATCGCGTATGCGAAGGGCCTCGGCCCGATCGCGGACGCGCTCGCCGCCGCGGGAGCGAGCGACGCCGTGCTCGCATTCGAGGAGCAGGGCGTGATGGGGGCGACGAAGGCTCGTGCCAACCGGCTGGCGAACGCCGATCACGCAAACCTCGTTCGGACGAGCCGCGCGGCGCAGGCTCAGATCCGCGCGGTCAGGCGCCTCGAGCGCCGCGGCCTCGACAAGCTGCCGTCGAAGCTGGCGGAGATCGCTCGTCTCCGCCTTCGGCACCCGTCGCTGTCTCTGCGCGAGCTTGCGCTCAAGTGCAGCCCGCCCGCAACGAAGTCGGCCGTGCAACGGCGGCTCGCGAGACTCGTCCACCTCGCCGAGAGGTAGGAGAGAAATAGTGCGGCGGGCCGGAGGAGAAGCTCCGAGGACGACCTCCTCCTCCCGTTGAACCGCGCTCCGGACCTTGGCGACGGACGGGGTCTGAATCCGTCGCCGGACGAGCACAGACCCGCCGCAAAAGCAAGTATTGCGCACTAGCAGCGCCCTTTACAACTAGCCCGACGAGCCGGGTCCGCCGCCCGCACCCAGACATGTCCAGCGTCTGACACCAGACGGCTCTACAGAGGGCATGTCCCACGTTCTAGACCCCTCTGAGCAAGCCGAAACAGCCGTACGGCCATTGTCTTTCGAGTCATGTCCGGTGTCAGACACCGGACATGGGGGTTTTGGCTAGCGGGCTGGGTAGACGACGAACGGGCGGCTCGTCTTGCGGGTCGAGCGGCTCGGGTTCGCCTCGGCGCGGAAGGTGATCGAGTAGACGTATGTCCCGGGGCGCAGGCGGCGCGCGGGGAAGCGCACGTAGCGCTTCAGGTGTGCGTCCAGGCGACCGGACTCGGCGAGCGTCCTGGCCTTGATGGCCCTGCGACCACGGGCGACTCGATAGATGCCTGCGTTGAAGCGCGCATCCTCGTCCGCGGAGGCGAGGAAGCTCCAGGAGTTCACGCGGCTCGGAAACCGGCGGCCCTTCCGGAAGGTGGCCTCTGCTCCGTCGACAGTCGTCGAGTGGCGCCAGGAGCGCATGTTCCCGGCGCAGTTCCCGCCGGTCTCGGCAATCGTGGCCTTCACCGAGTTGTAAGAGGGGCGCAGAGTGCCATCGGCGCGCATCAGCGCAGCCTGCCAGCGGTCGAGGTTCGGCTCGTCCTGGAGTCCGAAGAAGAGGACCGCATCTGTGGCGGGGTCGCAGGCGACGTAACGGAGAAGCTCGGCGTAGATCGCGGCTTGCGCGGCCTCGGTCGTCGGCACGATGTTCTCGGTGCCGAAGTAGGCGGGGACGGCCTCGGGAACAACCGCGACCTGCCAGCCGACCTCGTCGTACTTCACGCGCAGGCCCTGCTCGAACGTCTTCTGGCCGGTTCCGCCGAAGGCATCCCAGAAGGCCTGCTTGATCCGATTGAAGTTCGTGACGCCGGCATTCGGCCAGGCATAGCCCTCCGTCAGGGAGCTCGTGTCCTTCCTCGGATACGGGTGGTACGCAAACTGGTCCATCAGCGGCTTCGTCCGCCCGCTCGCGCGATACGCGGCGCCCATTCCCTGGATGAACTTCACGGGGGAGGTCGAGATGTTTCCGGAGGCCCGCGGGTTGTCGTTGCCGCGCGGTGAGAGCCCGACGCCGATGACGTTGATCGTCGGGTCGACCGCCTTCAATGCGTCATAGCTCCGGGCCAGCAGCGCCTCGTACGCGGCGCCCGAGACGAGCCTCCCTCGGGAGTCGTACTGTGGCTGCCAGAACCGTGGCTGGTTCGGCTCGTTGCCGACGATGACGTTCTTGACGGTCGGGAAGGTTCGCGCAACGTGGTCGACGAAGGCGACGAACTGGGATGGCGCGCCGGGGGCGCCGATGGAGCGGCCCTTGGCGGGCGCTACCGAGAACACGACTTTCATTCCGCGCAGCGTCGCGACGGGCAGCACGCTTTCGATCTGCGCCTGATTCGCGATCGTCATCGGCTGGGTCGCGTCCCACAGGACGCTGAGGCGGATTTCGCGGAGGCCCACGTCGTTCATGACCATGAAGAAGGCGGTACCGCCGTCAGGCTGGCCGAGCGGGCGATCGTCGGCGACGCCGACACTGATCCCGGCCTGGGCGGGTGCCGCGAGCGCAAAGGCCGCGCAGGCGAGAGCAAAGGTGACCGCAAGACGCTTCATCCGCCCCCATTCCTCGACAGGAAACGGGCGCAGCCCATCCCCCGAACGAGGGGCGGTTAGACTCGACGGCAGACGATGGCGACCAAGGTGGGCATCAACGGCTTCGGCCGCATCGGGCGGAACTTCTACCGGGCGTACCTCGAGAAAAGCCCGGGCTTCGAGCTCGTGGCCGTCAACGACCTCGCACCGCCGGACGTGCTCGCCCACATGCTCAAGTACGACTCGACGCACGGAGTGCTCAAGGCCGAGATCACCGATTCGGAGGACGGGATCTCGGTCGACGGCAGTTCGTTTCGCGTTCTGTCGGAGCGGGACGCGTCAGCTCTGCCCTGGAAGGACATGGACGTCGACGTCGTCGTCGAGTCGACGGGCCTCTTCACCGACCGCGAAGGCGCCTCTCAGCATCTCACCGCCGGGGCGAGCAAGGTCGTCATTTCGGCCCCCGCGACCGACCCCGACATCACGATCGTGCTCGGCGTGAACGACGACAAGTACGACCCCGAGCAACACCACCTCATCTCCAACGCCTCGTGCACGACCAACTCGGTCGGGCCGATGGCGAAGATCCTGCTCGACACATTCGGGCTCGAGTCAGGCTTCATGACGACGATCCACGCCTATACGACCGAGCAGCAGCTCCAGGATCAGATCGCGATGACGCGCAAGGGGAAGGCCGACCTGCGGCGCATGCGTTCCGCTCCCCAGAGCATCATCCCGGCGTCGACCGGCGCAGCGAAGGCGATCGGCGAGGTCATCCCGGAGCTCAAGGGGAAGCTAGACGGGATGGCGATGCGCGTGCCGGTGCCCGACGGGAGCGTGACCGACCTCGTCGCGGTGCTCGGGCGGGAGGCGAACGCGGATGAGGTGAACGAGGCTTTCAGCTCGGCGGCCGGCACGGACCACTGGGCCGGCCTCCTCGAGTACACGGAGGACCCGATCGTGTCGGCCGACATCATCGGGAACCCGGCTTCCTGCATCATCGACGGCCTCTCGACGATGGCCCACGGGAACCAGGTCAAGGTAATCGGCTGGTACGACAACGAGTGGGGCTATTCGTGCCGGCTCGTCGATCTGATCGACCGACTCCTTTGACCGGGCTTTACTGGTCCGCGCAGTCGTCGTAACGGTCACGCCAGCAGCCTGAGACGGCGAGTGAGGCCGCGCTCTTCAGGGCGAGTAGCAGGTCCTCTTCGCTCGCGTTTGGCGCCCGACCGATCCAGACTGAGAAGCGGTAGCCAGAGAAGGAGCCGCCTGCGCGTATCCATCTCAACGTAGGTGCCGCTTGGGTAGCGAACTCGCTTTCGCTGAAATCGTCGCGCGCCGGCCAGCCGCTCCCGATCGCCGGAAAATCGTTTGGCGGGCCCCCTTTCGCCTCCTCGAGCACGAAGAGAAGCACTCCGTTCGGCGGGAACTCGTTGGCGAGCGCTCCGGCTGGGAACACGCTATCGCCGGGCGGGTCGGCCATCTGCGGGACGAGTTTCTTCGGAAGGCCCCATAGCGGCAGGTTGCTCGCGTAGAAGAGCAGACGCGGTCGCGGCGTCTTTCCGGGCGCGAACGTGAAGGCAGCTCCTGGCCAGCCCGGCGGAGGACGAAGCGAATCGCCGGAGTTGTCGTTGACCAGCGGCCAGCCGGCGTACGGGTCGGGCGGCGGAGGTTGCAGGGAGTCGAAGTGAAGGCTGTCGAGGACCGCCTCGACCTGCGCCAGACGCTCGTCGGTCACGTCCTGCCCGAAGGCAACGAAAAGCCCGAAGGGGCGATCGGCCGCGCGAAACGTCGTCGCGAAGCCCGGCCCGTTGTGGCAACGGATGCCGATCTCGAGCCCGGAGCGGCGCAACTCGAAGCGGCTCGGCGCGGGCGGGAACCCGCGGGAGGTCGGCCCAGACCTTTCCCCGTGACGGCCGGTACTCCTCGACCCAGACGAAGGCCCCGTCCGGCGGCATGTCGGCGAGCACCTTCTTCGGAGCGCATCCGCCACCCTTGTTTCCGCCACGCAGCGGGTAGGAGGCGAGCGCGAGCACCTCGCGGGGAAGGCTGAGGTTTCCTACGGCTCTCTCTCGATCCCAGCCGGCCGGGTACGTTCCCGAGACCCCTACGACGGGATCGCGGAAGCCGACGAGATCTCTCCCTGGAGCGGCCCCGTCATCCTCTGCCCCGCATCCGGCGGTGATCGCGGCAGCGGCGAAGAGAGCCAGGGCGATGCGGAGAGGTATGCGCATCCCAACGGTTCTACGGCGAAGGTGTCTGCAGAGGTCCGGTCCGAGCGCCCGGTGTCGATTTGATCGATCGCTTGCTCTAACCGGGGCAACTCTTAGCAATCTCATAGCCCGCTCTTAGCGGCCTCTCAGTCACGCTTGGTTTGCTGCTTTCGAACCCACTGAGAGGTGACACCATGGATGTGAAGACCGACAAGAGAATCCTCGTCGTCGCGAACGAGACGATCGAAGGCGAGGTGCTGCACAAGGCGATCCAAGACAGCGCGGCGGCGGAGGTCCATGTGATCGCCCCCGCGCTCAACTCGCGGCTCCGTCACTGGGTCTCTGACGAGGACGAGGCGCACCGCAGCGCCGGGGACCGCCTCGCTGCCTGTCTGGCGCGGCTCCGGAACGCTGGTCTCGACGCCCGGGGCTCGGTCGGCGACGCCGATCCGCTCCAGGCGCTCGCCGACGGTCTGCATTTCTTCCCGGCCGACGAGATCATCATTGCCACCCATCCGGAGGGCCGCTCGCACTGGCTCGCCCGGAACCTCGTCGATCGCGCCCGCTCGCGATTCGCCCAGCCGATTCTCCATGTCGTCGTCGACTCGGCGAACGCTCGCGAGTACGTCGTTCTGCCTGCTGCTGCGTAAGCTCCCGGCGCTGTGAAGCGCCCTCGCTCCGTTCGCGACGCCGAGACCTCAGGGAAGCGCGTGCTCGTGCGCGCCGATCTAAACGTGCCGCTCGAGGACGGGGCAGTCGCCGACGACACGCGGATCCGCGCCTCCCTGCCGACGCTCGAGCTCCTCGTGGAGCGGAGCGCTGCCGAGATCGTCGTCTGCTCGCATCTCGGACGGCCCGAGGGCGAAGACCCCGCGTTCTCGATCAAGCCGGTCGAGGCACGCCTGCGCGAGCTCCTGCCCGACGAGCGGATCCGTGTGCTGGAGAACACGCGCTTCAACCCGGGGGAGACGAAGAACGATCCCGACTTCGCTCGCGAGCTCGCCGACGACCTCGACCTCTACGTGAACGACGCGTTCGGGTCGGCGCACAGGGCACATGCCTCCACGGTCGGCGTCGCGCAGATCCTTCCGGCCTATGCCGGCTTGCTGCTCGAGCGCGAGTTGGAGCAGCTGGGGAAGCTCCTCGGTGAGGTGGAGCGCCCGTTCGTGCTGATCTCGGGCGGCGCCAAGGTGGACGACAAGCTCGGCGTGCTGCGGAACCTCGGCGGCCGTGCGGACCAGGTGCTGATCGGCGGCAAGATGGCCGAGCAGCTACGCGACGAGAACCCGCTCGGATTCGAGGTCCAGCTCCCGGCCGACGTGGTTGCAGCCTCCGAGTTCAGCGAGGACGCCGAGGCGAAGGTCGTGCCCTACGACGCGCTCCCGGACGGCTGGTTGGGTCTCGACATCGGCCCGGAGACGCGCGAGGCCTTCGCGGCGAGGATCGCGGAGGCGAAGACCGTCTTCTGGAACGGGCCGATGGGCGTCTTCGAGTGGCCGCGCTTCGCCGAGGGGACGAAGGCGGTTGCCGAGGCGGTCGCGGACGCGGACGGCTACACGGTCGTCGGCGGCGCCGATTCGATCCGCGCGCTGACCGAGTTGGGGCTCGAAGACCGCGTAGATTGGGCCTCGACGGGCGGAGGTGCCGCCCTGGAGCTCCTGGAAGGGAAAGAATTGCCCGGAGTGGCGGCGATCCCGGAGGAATGACGTGCTGATCGCAGGAAACTGGAAGATGTACAAGGGGCCGGCGGAAACCGCCGAGTTCTGCATCGAGCTGAAACGGCAGCTCCCTGAGCTCGAGAGCATCGACGTTGCCGTTTGCCCGCCGTTTGCCTCGCTCGCGGTCGCCGTTCAGATCCTGGCGGGGACGGACATCGCGGTTGCGGCGCAGAACGTGCACTGGGAGCCCGAGGGCGCGTTCACGGGCGAGGTCTCGGCTCCCATGCTTCGGGAGCTCGGGGTGTACGGCGCCATCGTCGGCCACTCGGAGCGCCGCCAGTTCTTCGGCGAGACCGACGAGACGACCGCCAAGCGCGCGCGGGCGGCCCTCGACGCAGGGCTGTCGGTGATCGCTTGCGTGGGCGAGACCGAGGCCGAGCGGGAAGCGGGGGAGACCGAGGACGTGCTCAGACGGCAGGTCTCCGTGCTCGAGGCCGAGGACAACCTCGTCGTCGCCTACGAGCCCGTCTGGGCGATCGGGACGGGGAAGACCGCCACCCCGGAGATGGCCCAGGAGGCACACGCGCTGATCAAGAGCCTCCTCGACGTCCCCGTGCTCTACGGCGGGTCGGTGAAGCCCGAGAACGCGGCTGAGCTACTTGCTCTTCCTGACGTGGACGGCGTGCTCGTCGGCGGCGCCTCGCTCGACGTGGAATCGTTCGGCGCGATTTGTCTCGCAGCTATCCGCTCGTAGCACTCGTCATCCTCGACGGCTGGGGACTTGCCCCACCGGGCCCCGGCAACGCGGTCGAGCTCGCCGACACACCCGTCTTCGACCGGCTCTGGGCCGAGTACCCGCACACGACGCTCGAGGCCTCCGGGGAGGCGGTGGGCCTCCCTCCAGGTCAGATGGGGAACTCCGAGGTCGGCCATCTGACGATCGGCTCGGGACGCATCCTCTTCCAGGACCTGATGCGCGTGAACAAGTCGATCGAAGACGGCACGTTCTTCGAGAGCCCCGCGCTCGTCTCCGCCTTCGAGCGTGGCGAGAACGTGCATCTCCTGGGGCTCGTCTCCTACGGCGGGGTGCATGCACACATGAGCCACGTGAAGGCGCTGCTTCGCTTCGCTCCCGAGAAGACATGGATCCACGCGTTCACCGACGGCCGGGACGTGTCCCCGACGTCGGCCGTACACGACCTCGCCGAACTCCCCGCGGGCAGGATCGCCACGGTCGTTGGCCGCTACTACGCGATGGACCGCGACAAGCACTGGGACCGAACCGACAAGGCCTTCGCCGCCATCGTCCGCGACACCCATGTCCCGGGGTCTGACCCCGTAAAGTTTACGGGGTCAGACCCCGTAAAGGAGGTGTTAAGGAGTTACGAGCTGGGGGTGACCGACGAGTTCATCGAGCCCATCGTCTTTCCGGACAGGCCTCGCCTCGGGCCGAACGACTCGGCGATCTTCTTCAACTTCCGGCCCGACCGTGCGCGACAGTTGACGGAGCGCCTGCTCGGCTCACAGCTCGACGTGACGACGATGACGCGCTACCGGGACGACTTCGACTGCCCCGTCGTCTTCGGAGAGCAGACCGTGGACGAGACGATGGCCGAGGTCTGCGCCGAGCACGGCATTCGCCAGCTGCACGTGGCCGAGACCGAGAAGTACGCCCACGTCACCTACTTCTTCAACGGTGGCCGCGAGGACGAGTGGTCCGGCGAGCGGCGCATCCTCGTGCCCTCGCCTCGAGACGTTCCGAGCTACGACCACAAGCCGGAGATGTCCGCGGCCCAGGTTGCGGGCGAGTTCGACCGCGCGCTCGCCGAGGACGGCTACGGCTTCGCCGTCGTCAATATCGCCAATCCGGACATGGTCGGGCACACCGGGTCGATTCCCGCCGCCGTGAAAGCGGTCGAAGCAGCCGACGCCGCCCTCGGCCGGATCCTCGCAGCGGTCGAGCGAGAGGGAGGAATCGCGCTCGTGACGGCGGATCATGGGAACGCAGAACAGATGCTCGACGCCGATGGCATGCCGCAAACCGCACACACGTCAAATCCCGTACCACTAGTGGTGACAGACACGAACGATGTTTCTTTGCGGGAGAAGGGGGAACTCAGAGACCTCGTGCCTACAGCAATTTCCCTGCTCGGCCTCGCAAAACCTTTACAGATGTCGGGCCATAGTTTGTTGGTAACCGGCTAAACTAAGCCACCCTTTAGATGCCCCTTCAGCAGCCTGATTTCGGCGTATTGAGGAAAGCCCAACGAGGTGACGAGCGGGCTTTCACGCTGATCGTGCGCGCATATGAGGTGCCGGTCTACAACTACGTCCTCCGCCTCGTGGGCGACCGCGCGCTCGCCGAAGATCTGACCCAGGAGGTCTTCCTCCGCGTCTACCAGGGGCTCCCCAAGTTCTCGCTGCGCTCGAAGTTCACGACCTGGCTCTTCCAGGTGACGAAGAACAGGGTCCTCGACGAGCTCCGCGCCAACGAGCGCCGCCCGCTCCGGACCGTGACGCTCGACGACGTCCCGCCGCTCGAGGTCGTCGACGCCCCCTTCGAGCGCGTCGAGGCGGTCGACGCCGTATGGCGCTCGGTCGGAAACCTGACCGTCGACCTGAAGATGGCGCTTCTCCTGCGCGACATCGTGGGCCTCTCGTACACGGAGATCGCAGACTCGCTCGAGATCACGCTCGCCACCGTCAAGTGGCGCATCTACAAGGCGCGGGAAGAAGTCCAGCTCGCGCTCGCCCGTGAGGGCATCACCTTCGGCGTGGACAAGGCTCCCGCCGGGCTGACCGTCGGCTAACGCGTCCTAAGCCCCATGGACGAGGCGCTCGGCGAGCGCCTCGGGCAACTCTCGTTCCCGGATCTCGGTCTGGGTGCGCGCGATGTCGTAGTGATTCCGCCGAAAGCGGGCCTGGCCGGAAGGAAGGTCGAGCTCGAGCCAGGCCGCCCGGGCATCGCCGTCGCGCGGCTGGCCGACCGAGCCCGGGTTGAGGAGCCAGCGGCCCTCCTGCAGCTCGATCTGTGAGCCGGCCGGCGCGAGGTCGCCCTGGAGGCGGCCGTCGGAGAGGGTGATCGCAAGCGCAATGTGGCTGTGCCCGACGAGGACGACCGGCGCGACCGTCGCCTCGAGCGCAGCCCGTGCGGTCTCCTCGGTGATCACGTACTCCCAGACCGGATCTCTCGGGCTCGCGTGGTAGAGCTCGGCACCCTCGGTCTTCGCCTCCGACGAGAGACTCTCGAGATAGGCGCGGTGCTCGTCGAGCAGAACGGTCTGGGTCCAGCGGGCGGTGGCCGCGGCGTCCGGCGAGAACTCGTCGAGATCGAGGCTCCCCAGGACTCCGAGGTCGTGGTTGCCGACGAGATTGATCGCAGCCCGCTCCCGTACCAGCTCGACCACCTCATTCGGGCGCGGCCCGTAGCCGACGAGGTCCCCCACGCACCAGATCTCGTCCGGCGGGTCGGCGTCGATCGCCTCGAGGACGGCCTCGAGCGCGTGTAAGTTCGCGTGGATGTCGGAGATGACTGCAACGCGCAATGGCTTGTCCTCGCGTTGGACAACGATATCCCTGGTGCTGATGGCTCTGGCGTGGCTAGTCGCCGCGCCGCTCCTCTGGCGCTCGCGGGTACCGGGTGACCTTCAGCTTCCGACCCTCGATCCGAACGACTACTTCAGCGCGTCCGAGCTCTCCAAGGCCGAGCGCTACGAGCGATTCGTGCGAATCGACATCGTGCTGTCGCTCATCGCGACTGTCGTCGCTCTGCTCTTCCTCGTCCGGCGCGCGCCGCGTCTTGCCCGGAACACGGGGCTGGGGCCGATCGGCGCTGGGATGATCGTCGGGATGATCATCCTCGCCGTCCTCTGGGCGGTGAACCTGCCCTTCGCGATTGCCCTGCGCTGGTGGGCCCAACGCCACGACCTCGCCCGCGGTCCGTGGATCAACTGGCTACTCGACCCCTGGGCGGAGCTCGGCGGCACCGTCGTCTTCGTGATGCTTCAGATCGCGATCGTGATGGTGTTCGCCCGGCGCTACCCACGCCACTGGTGGCTGCCGGTGACCCCGATCTTCCTGGGCCTCGCAACCCTTGCGCTCTTCGTCGCTCCCTATCTGCTGGCATTTTCCATCGATCCGCCCAAAAGCCCGGAGCTGCGCCAGGACGTGAAGACCCTCGAACGGCGCGAGGGGATCTCGGGCACGCCGGTGGACGTTGAGAGGGTGAGCCTCCTCACGACCCAGGCCAACGCGTACGTGGCCGGCCTCGGACCGACGACACGGGTCGTGATCTGGGACACGCTGCTTGACGGACGCTTCAGCCGTGGTGAGATTCGCGTCGTTCTCGCCCATGAGTTCGCACATGTCGGGCGCAGTCATCTCTTGAAGGGCATCGGGTGGGCGGCCTTGTTCGCGTTCCCGCTCACCTTCGCGCTCGCCCAGATCACGAGGCGGCGCGGCGGGCTCGGCGACCCCGGCGTCTTGCCCTTCGGAGTACTCGTGCTCGTCCTGCTGCAAACCATGTTGGCGCCGGCCCAGAACACCGTCTCCCGACACGTCGAAGCAGAGGCGGACTGGGTAGCGCTCGAGGCGACCCGCGACCCGGCCTCCGCTCAGGGCTTGTTCGAGGGATTCGCGGAGACGAGCCTCGGGCAGCCGAATCCGCCGACCTGGGCCTACCTCTTCCTCGACACGCATCCGACTCTCATGCAGCGGATCGCGATGGCCGAGGCCTGGAAGCGCGAGAACCCTGGTTAGGAGTCTTCGCCGCCGGTGGTCTCCGGCAGGTTCCGGATCCCTTCGCGGCTCGTCCACTTCGAGTAGGCGTCGTTCATCGCCTCGAGCAGCTCGTGCATGAAACGAGTCGACATGTTCACGCGCGCGACGACGACTCCAGGCACGTCGCCCTCTTCGACCTCGTGGTCGATCCGCGCGAAGGTCAGCGTGAACTCGTAGTCCGAAAAGCTGATGTTGGCGAAGTTCGAGTAGACGCCCGCCATCACGTCGGGATCCATGTGGATGTTCAGCTGCCGCTGCTGGGCGTCGTCGTGCTCGCTCACGCTCCTACGATATACCCGTGAATCGATCCGTCACCAAGCTGGCCGAAGAGCTCGGCAAGGTCGCGGGGGCGCCGATCGAGCTCGAGCGGCCGTCGAGCGCCGAGCACGGGGACTACGCAACGAGCGTGGCTCTCCAGCTCGCACCCGAGAGAAAGCGCCCTCCGCGTGAGATCGCCGAGGAGCTCGCGGAGCAGGCAGCCGGCCTCGAGTCAGTGGCGCGCGCGGAGGTCGCTGGCCCGGGCTTCGTCAACCTCTGGCTCGCACCGACCTGGTACGGCAAGGCGCTCGCGGAGATCCTCGAGGCGGGGGGGACCTACGGCGGCGGCTTCGCCGAGCCGGCGGAAAAGGTGCAGGTCGAGATGGTCTCGGCAAATCCGACGGGGCCGATCACCGTCGCGGCGGCTCGAAACGGCGCCTACGGCGATTCCCTGGCGCGAGTCCTCGCGCATGCGGGCCACACGGTCGAGCGCGAGTACTACTACAACGACGCGGGCGCGCAGATGGAGCGCTTCCGGGCTTCCGTGGAGGCAGTTCGCCGGGGAGAGCAGCCTCCTGAGGACGGATACCACGGCGCGTACGTCACCGACCTCGCTGCCCTCGAAGGCGACGCGGTGCCCAGGATGCTCGAAGAGATCGCGCAGACGCTCGAGCGCTTCCGGATCCATTTCGACTCGTGGGCTCTCCAGAGCGCGCTCGCCGAGCGGCTGCCGGAGCTCTTGCCGAGGCTGGACACGTACGAGAGGGACGGGGCGGTCTGGGCACACTCGTCCGCATACGGCGACGAGGACGACCGGGTCCTCATCCGGTCCGCCGAACAAGGCGGCGAGCCCACGTACCGCGCCGCGGACGTCGTGTACCTCGTCGACAAGCTCGAGCGGGGCTTCGACCGGGCGATCTACGTGCTCGGCGCCGACCACCACGGCACCCGGCAGTGGTACGGCGCGGTCGCGCGCATGCTCGGCTACGACCCCGAGCGGGTGGAGGTGCTGCTCTACCAGATGGTGCACTTGACCGAGGGCGGCCGGCAGACGAAGGTGTCGAAGCGCCGGGGCGACGTCGTCTTCCTCGACGAGCTCGTCGACCAGGTCGGCGTCGACGCCGCGCGCTGGTACCTCGTCAACCGCGGCCCCGACCAGACGATCGAGATCGACGTCGACCTCGCCGCGGAGAAGACGCAGAAGAACCCGGTCTACTACGTCCAGTACGCCCACGCGCGGATCGCGGGCATCCTGCGGAACGCCCCCGAGGGACTTAGCAACAGTCTGTTGCAGCCTCCAGAGGAGCTGGCTCCCGAAGAGAAAGATCTGATCAAGCGGCTGACGGAGTTCCCGGACGTCGTCGAGGAGGCTGTTGCCCGACGGGGCCCGCACGCGCTGCCGAACTACGCGATCCGGGTCGCAGACGACTTTCACCGCTTCTACCACGAGCATCGCGTGCTCGAGAGCGAAACCGAGGCGTTCCGGCTCGGCCTCGCGCGCGCCACCCAGGCAGTGATCGCCCGCAGCCTCGACCTCGTCGGTGTCGGGGCTCCTGACCGAATGTGAAGCCGAGTAGGATGCTCTCGTGACGCAGGCTGCCGAAACCGGCGCGCCCGCGGGGACGACCGGCCTTACTCCTGACCGCAACCTCGCGCTCGAGCTCGTGCGGGTGACGGAGTCGGCGGCGCTAGGTGCGGGCCGCTGGATCGGGCGCGGCGACAAGATCTCCGCCGATCAAGCCGCGGTGGACGGCATGCGGCACATGCTCGGTACCACGAACATGTCCGGCGTCGTCGTCATCGGCGAGGGCGAGAAGGACGAGGCGCCGATGCTCTACAACGGCGAGGAGATCGGCTCCGGCAGCGGGCCCGAAGTGGACGTCGCGGTCGACCCACTCGAAGGCACGACGCTCTGCGCCAAGGGTCAGCCGAACGCGATCGCCACCATGTCCGCCTCCGAGCGGGGGACGATGTTCTTCCCGGGCGCTGCGGTCTACATGAACAAGATCGCCTGCGGCCCGGAAGGCGCCGACGAGGTAGATATCGAGGCGCCTCCGGCCGAGAACGTGAAGCGCGTCGCGAAGGCGAAGGGTGTTAAGCCGAGCGACGTCACGGTCGTCGTCCTGGAGCGCGACCGGCACAAAGAGTTGATTGCGCAACTGCGTGCGGTGGAAGCGAAAGTGCTGCTGATCCCCGACGGCGACGTCGCCCCGGCGATCGCGGCCGCGCAGCCCGACACCGGCGTCGATCTCCTGATGGGAGTCGGCGGCACGCCCGAGGGTGTCCTTTCGGCGTCGGCGCTCAAATGCGTGGGCGGCATGCTCCTCGGCAAGCTCTGGCCGCGCGACGACGAGGAGCGCCAGAAGCTCATCGACGCCGGCTTCGACCTCGACCAGGTGCTCTCGACCGACGACCTCGTCGGCGGGGACGAGGTCTTCTTCGCGGCAACGGGAGTCACCACGGGCGCCCTTTTGCGGGGTGTCCACTACACGCCCGAGGGGGCCGTCACCGACTCGATCGTCATGCGCTCGAAGTCCGGGACCGTCCGCCGGATCGAAGCGCACCATTCCTTCGGGAAGCTCGAGGCGCTCTCCGGCAGGCGCTTTCAGACGGGCACTGACCTAGCCGTGTAACGCTCTGAGCCCTAGGATGACTGTGTCCGCATGAAGTTCTTTTTGATCCCAGGGCTCGTTCTTGTCGCGCTGGCATTTGTGCCCTCGGCGATGACCGAGTCTGCGGCCCGCGCGCCTGTCATCAAGTACAAGGACGACCAGTTCGGGCCGATCCTCACGACGCGGACCAAGCAGCCGCTGTACTTCTGGACCGTCGAGAAGCGTGCCGGCGGGAAAATCAGGTGCAAGGGCGCGTGCGCGAAGGCATGGCCGCCGCTGATCGTCCGCAACCGCGCAAGCGTCCCAAGGCGCATCGCCGGTATTCCCGGCCGGTTCGGTGTCATCCGCCGTCCCGGCGGCAAGCTGCAGGTCACGCACCGAGGGCTGCCCGTCTACGCGTACGCGCACGAAGAGCCCGAGCAGGTGCTCTGCGATGACGTAGACGGCTGGTTCGTGGTTCGGCTGCGCTAACCAAAGGTCACCATCAGGCGATCGATCTCGGCGTCGCGCAGGCGCAGGATGAGCGTTCCCGCCCGGGCTGACGGCTCGGCACGCCACGCGTAGTCTGCGATGACCAGGTCGTCTCCTGACTCGTTTGTGCGCAGGATCAAGATCTCGTCGTCAGGAGGGTGGTCGACGTATGCCTGCGCGATCGCGGGCTTACCGCGGAACGGTCCGACCGGAACGCCCTCGAAGGCGAGCTCCGCGTCTTCGGCGAACTGCTCGAGCATCGGTCCGTAGTCACCCGAGCGGACTCCTTCGTTGAACCGCTCGACGTGAGACCGGAGAAGCTCTTCGCTAAGCGAGGCTGGACGTCTCCCATTCAGGCGCGTAGGAGCCCGACCGCGCGGCGCCGTTGAACTTCGCACGCCGGGAGAACGCCTTTTGCGCATCTTCCACTTTGCTCGTGTCGCCGACCCAGGCCTTGAGCGCCGGCGCCTGGAGCGCCCGCCCGTACGAGAACGAGAGCTCCCACGGATGCGGCTCGCGCGAGTTCATCGCGTTGAGCCGCCTCGTCGCGTCCTCGTCCGACTGCCCGCCCGAGAGGAAGACGATCCCCGGCACTGCGGCCGGCACGGCGTTCTCCAGGCACTTGATCGTCAGCTCCGCGACCTGGTCGTCGTCGGCCTGTTCGGCGCAGTCGTAGCCCGACAGGACCATGTTCGGCTTGAGCAGCATCCCCTCCCGGTCGACGCGCTGATCGAAGAGCTCGGTGAAGACGGCTTGCTGCGTTCTGATGGTGACGTGGTAGCTCGTGTCGATCGTGTGGTCCCCGTCCATCAGCACTTCCGGCTCGACGATCGGAACCAGACCGGCTTCCTGCGAGAGGGCGGCGTACCGGGCGAGCGCGTGGGCGTTCGTCCAGATGCAGTAGTCGCTCGGAATCTCCGGCCCGATCGAGAGCACCGCGCGCCACTTCGTGAAGCGCGCGCCGAGCTCGTAGTACTCCTCGAGCCGCTCGCGCAGGCCGTCGAGCCCTTCGGTAACAGTCTCGCCTTCGGCGCCCGCCAGGGGCTTCGCGCCCTTGTCGACCTTGATCCCGGGAACGATTCCGCGGCTCTCCAGCAACCGAGGAAAAGGAGTTCCGTCGGACGCGGACTGGCGGATCGTCTCGTCATAGAGGATCACGCCGCTGATGAATTCCTCGGCGCCCGGTGTGGTGAAGAGGAGCTCGCGGTAGGCGCGCCGGTTGTCCTCGGTCGACTCGACGCCGATCGAGTCGAAGCGCTTCTTGATCGTGCCGTCGCTCTCGTCCGCCGCGAGGATGCCTTTCCCTTCGGCGACGAGCGTCCGTGCGATCGTCTCCAGGTCGTGCTCGGTCATGGTCGCCATGGTGCTCCTCTCTGGTCGTCTCCCGGGATTATCTATCCTGAAGAGCCTTCGCGGACGTAGCTCAGTTGGTAGAGCATCAGCTTCCCAAGCTGAGGGTCGCGGGTTCGATCCCCGTCGTCCGCTCTCGCATTTGACCTGGGCCGTAAGTGCTTTGTAAACCCCGTTTGCTGGGGGTTTTAGCACTGTTTGTAACGGACACCACCTTCCTCACGTCGGCCAGGCGTCGGCCAGCTTTCGGCGAGTCTCGGCCAGATGCTCGGGAAGGACCTTCACGTCTGCGAGCACCGGCATGAAGTTCGTGTCACCCGCCCAGCGAGGGACGAGATGGAGATGAACGTGGTCGGTAATGCCCGCGCCGGCGATGCGACCGAGGTTCCAGCCGAGGTTGTAGCCCTGAGGCTCGAATACCTGGGCAAGGGCGCCGATGCCCTGATCGGCGAGGCGGTGAATCTCCAGGGCCTCTTCGTCGGCGAGCTCCGCGAACTCTCCGAGATGACGCACGGGAGCAATGAGCAGATGTCCGGACGTATAGGGGAACTTGTTCAGGAGGACGAACGCGTTCCGTCCTCGGTGCACGACGAGGCCCTCGTCGTCGTCGCCCTCGTGGGCGAGGCAGAAGATGCAGCCCTTCTGCTCGTCGGCGCTGCCGACGTACTCGAGCCGCCACGGAGCCCAGAGCGGATGGGTCACGAGTCCGCTTGTATCAGGACGAGGCCGCCGGTGGAGCAGGTAGCGTTCCCCACGTGAACCGAGCTGGGGTCGCAGTACTCGTGGGGGTCGTGGCTGCGCTGGGCGGCGCCTCGTCGGTGCAGGCAACCCACGATCCGGCTACCGAGTGCTTCGGTATCAGCCAGACGATTGTCGGGACGCCTGCGAACGAGGTCATCACCGGCACCGCGGGCAACGACGTGATCAAGGCGGGCGCGGGCGACGACACGATCGACGGCGCCGGCGGCGACGACATCATCTGCGGTGAGGACGGTAACGACACGATCACGGGCGGCCCGGGCGACGACGCGATCTCGGGCGGTGCCGGCGACGACAACTTGGACGGCGGTGAGAATCCGGACGGCGAGGATTTCGACATCGCCTTCTTCGATTTCTCGCCCGCGGGCGTGACGGCAGACCTCGCCATGAACACCGCTACGGGGTGGGGCACCGACGCGATCGCCAACTTCGAGGGCCTCGCCGGGTCCCCTCACGACGACGTGCTGACCGGCGACGCGAGCATCAACCTGCTCGACGGCCGGGCGGGCAACGACACCCTTTCGGGAGGAGCGGGAGACGATGGACTGGACGGGGACGCCGGCAACGACATCCTCGACGGCGGGCCGGGCGTGGACCTCGTCTTCTACGACTACTCGCCGAACGCGGTCGTCGCCAGCCTCTCCTCCCGCAGGGCCCGCGGCTGGGGAACGGACACGTTGCGCGCTGTCGAGGACCTCCACGGCTCGCAGCGCAGCGACGTCCTCATCGGGAACGGCGGGCCGAACGTTCTGAACGGGCACAAGGGCAGCGACCGGATCATGGGCGGCGGCGGCAGGGACCGGATCCTGGGCGAGGCCGGCTCCGACCGGCTCTTCGGCGGGCCGGGGCGCGATCGCCTCGTCGGCGGGCTCGGCAAGGACTACGTCGACGGCGGCAGCAGTCGGGACGTCTGCATCGGCGAGCGCAAGCGCCGCTGCCCCTGAGACTCAGCAATCGTCGGTTGGAGAGTCTGGGCTGCCCGGTTCGCAACCGCGCTACCCTCACTTGCGTAGGTGGGTGCAAAGCCGCAACGGGGGAGGAGCCATGAACCGCTTGCCAATCGTATTCTCGTCGAGCGCGCTCGTTGTCTCGGTGCTCGCCACGACCTCGCTCGGGGGAGCCGCCACGGGTGCGGTGCGGAGCGGCGTGAGCAAAGCGACGGCAGCAGTGCGTTCCACAACCGCGACGCCCGCTGCACAGCGGCCGGTGCGCGGCCCACGAGGGCCTCGGGGCCGGAGAGGCCCGCGCGGACTTGTTGGGCCGGTTGGGCCGGTTGGACCGGTTGGGCCAGAGGGCCAGCCAGGCGTTGACGGCGAGCAAGGTCCGGACGGCGAGATCGGCCCGCAGGGTGTACAAGGCCTGCAAGGCCCTCCCGGCCCCTTCCCGGAAGGCGACCTGCCGAGCGGCAAGACCCTTCGGGGCACCTTCCACATGGGTGACCTCTCGGACGCCTCGGGGCCGAACCTTGCAACGAGCGAGATCTCGTTCGGCTTCCGGTTCGCATCCGCACCGGTCCCGCACTTCATTCAAGACGGTACGGGCCCGCCGCCGGAATGTCCGGGTACCTCGGTCGACCCGGAAGCGCTCCCGGGCCATCTGTGCGTCTACGAGGTCCAGGCGCTTCGTGCAGGCACACGAGGCGTGAACGGACCGGACGGCGACGAGAGCACGTATCGGTTCGGCGCGCGGCTCTTCGTCCTTTCCTCGGCGTCCGGGCTCTTCTGGAGCATGGGCACCTGGGCGGCGACGTCGCCGTAAGCAGGACCGGGCCCGCTGGTCAGATCCAGCGCTTGTAGCGGAAGAACCCGACCATCGCGGTCACGACGGCGGCCATCGCCCCGAGGATGAGCCAGAACGCAGCGGTCGTCCCCTCGCCGGGGAAGAGGACGTTCATCCCGAAGAGCCCCGTGATCACGGTCAACGGGAGCATCGTCACGCTGATGATCGTCAGCAGGCGCAGAACGTCGTTCTGCCGGTGAGCAATCGCCGCCTCGTTCGTGCTCTCGAGGGCCTCGACGACCTCCTTGTAGTTGTCCAGCAGGTCCCAGATCCGCTCCGACGCGTCCACGATGTCGTCGAAGTAGAGCTCGAGCTCCTCGGGCAGGAAGCGCTCGATCTTGCGCTCGAGGAGACGGAGTGTGGGCCGCTGCGGCTTGATGATCTTGCGGAACGAGATGATCTCCTGCTTCGCGCGCGAGATGTCGCGCACGATCTCCTCGAACCGAGCCTCGTCGATGTCGTCCTCGATCGAGTCGAGCTTGTGCCCGATCTTGTCCAGGATCGGGAAGCAGTAGTCGAAGAGGTCGTCGAGGACGTGGTAGAGGAGGTAGCCGGACCCCTTCGCAAAGAGGTTCTCTCGCAGCTTCTGATCGTCCAGGCATCTCTGGAAGAGTCGAGTGACGGGGAGAAGCTCGACGTTCGGGAGAGTGACGAGATAGCCGGGGCCGAGGAAGACGTCGAGCTCGGCCGCGTTCAGCCGCTGGACCGCCTTGTCGTAGAAAGGAAAGTGGAGGACAGCGAACAGATAGTCCGGGTACTCGTCGACCTTCGGCCGCTGGCGCTTCGAGAGCACGTCCTCGACGTCGAGCGGATGCCAGCCGAACCGCTCTGCGAGTGTGGTCGCGCTCTCGTGGTTGGGAGCGTCGAGATGGATCCAGATGAGGCCGTTGGCGGAGAGCTCAGCGGGCTCGCGGCGTGCGGCGACGACCGGCTCGTCGGCCTGGGTGCGCGAGCGCGGGCGCTTGATGCGGGGCAGGCTGGGCATCGGTACTGATGGGGTCGTCGACCGTCATTTCTCCTTTCGCCATGGTACCCCCGAAGCCTGGCTGCCACGACCTCTAGTTCAGGGTCGCCTAACGCGTCCGAAGAGCGCGGCCCATTGCCGTGCGTCGAGATCACGGGCGCGAGCATCAGGGGCGAACCCGAGTCTGGGCGCAAGCCGCTTCAGCTCCAGAGAATTGAGACGCGAGCCGAGAGCTGCGCGCAGCGGTACCCGTGCGCCGAATGCTCTCGAGAGGAACGCCCAGTACTCGTCGGCTTGGTCTTCCGCGACGAGCGGTTGAGCCCGCCGCTGGAAGCGCATGATCCCGGCATCAACGCTCGGTGGAGGCGAGAAGGCCGAGCGGGCAAGCCGCCCAGCGACCGCGACGTCGTACCAGGCTCGCCAGTACGTGCTCTTGAGCGTCGCCGGCCAAACCGCGGCGTGCTTCTCGGCGAATTCCCATTGCACGATCGCGTCCACTCGTCGCAACGCACCCCGTGGATCGCGTAACAGTCGGCTCAGGATCGCTCCGGAGCCCGCAAACGGAAGGTTCGCGACGACTGAGAACGGGCGCGCGGGCCAATTCCAATCCAGAACATCTGTTTCGAGCACGTCGACGCGGCTCTCTCCGGTGAAGCGCCGCCGCAGCTCGGCGGCGAGCGACGGAGAAAGCTCGAGCGCGACGACTTCGGCGCCGGCGTCGATGAGCGCACGTGTGAGCGCCCCCGTGCCGGCTCCGATGTCGATCGCGAGATCGCCCGGCGCCACGGCTGCCTCGCGGACGAAGTCGGCTGCGAGTCGGCTGCTACGAAGGAAGTGCCGACCGGGCGCTTCCCTTGCGGGGCGCCGGACGGCCACGGAAGACCACCGGGGTCATAGTCGGATTCTACGTGTCATTGGGGACGGGGCTTGTCGGCCGCAGCGCGGCTTCCCGGCAAATGCGCGGCGATGCAGGTTAGGGTCGTGCAATGGGAATCCGAAACAAACTCGAGAAGAACGTTCAGCCGCACGTGGAGCCGGGGGAGACCCTGCAAGCCGCCTTTCCGGCGCAGGGCGGGCTCAATCCGTGGTTGATCGTCTTCACCGGCTACCTGATCTTCATGTGGCTGGCGAAGTACGTGATCGTCGCGGTGACGGACCGGCGCATTCTCGTCTTCAAGGCGAGCCCACTCGCGACGACCAAGCCGAAGGAGCTGCTGGGCACCTTCCCGCGCGAAACCCGCTTCGGCCCGGTCTCAGGCATCTTCGGGAAAATTGAGCTCGGCGGGACGAAGTACTACGTGCATCGGCGGTTTCACAAGGAAGTCGAGGCAGCCGATGCCGCTCCGGCCACCGCCGCACCTGGGAGCTAGAGGGGAGGTAGCGCGATGTATGGACGGCTAACCATCATCGACGGTAGCCCTGACCGCTTGGATTTGCTTCCCGAGCCTCAGGAACAAGTGATTGCTCCCGACGAGATGCCGGGCCTACGTGCTCTGTACTGCCTGATCGATCCCTCGACCGGTCAGGGTGCTTCGCTGTCGATTTGGGACACCCGCGAAGCAATGGAAGAGAGCGAGGGGCGCGCGGAGCAGCAGCGGCACCAGGCTGAAGAAACCGGCGGCGGCAAGGTCGTCAGCACCTACCGGATGGAAGTCGTGAACGCTCTCTACGAGCGGCGAACACCCTAGAGAGGCAGGACTCCTCACGAAATGCCTCTCGGTTTCCTGACGCGGCGCGAGGCGGCGGCGGAGCCGGGCTCTGTCCGGCGGGAGCCCGCAGCCGGTCATGGAAGTGGGGCGGAGCGGTCCCTCGAGGAAGTGCCCCTCGGTTTCCTGACGCGTCGCTGAGTTCCCGTATGCCGGTGGGACAGTGTTAGGCCACACGGCCCGCCGGCTGGAGGGGGCTCAGCGGCGCGAGGCAGGCCCGGAGCCGGGCTCCGCCCGGCGGGAGGGCCTGCCGGTCAGGGAAGCGAGATGGGCGGTGCAAGGCTCGAACTTGCGACCCCCTGCTTGTAAGGCAGGTGCTCT
>CAZQAG010000025.1:0-28044 GCA_964591295.1 uncultured Gaiellales bacterium
GGCCCGCAGCCGGGCGGCGGCGGAGGCGGCGGAGGCGGCGGCGGAGGCGGCCCTGTCTGGCGCAGGACGGCCAGCGCGTTCTGGCCCGAGTTCGCCGTCGCGATGTCCGGCGCTCCATCCCCGCTGAAGTCGCCGACCGCGAGCGCCTTCGCGTTGAACACGATGTGTTGACGCCCCATCGAGAAGGTCCGCTCCGGATCGAGAACGCCGTCCGGTCCCTGGAGGTACACGGAGGCAAGTTCATAGGCGTGTTCGACCTTGACCACGTCCTGGCGGCCGTCGCCGTCCATGTCGGCCACCTCGACTGGCCCGCCGTCTCCGCGAGAGGGGTAGTACACCGGCCAGTCGAGAGTCCCGTTCAGCAGCTGTCCGAGGACGTGAGACGAGGCCGCCACGTCCTTGCGGCCGTCCCCTGTGACGTCCCCGACGTCGATGCCGCTGTAGTACCCGAGAAAGCCAAAAAGACCGTAGGAGACCCCCGGGCCGAAGGTCCCGTCCGTCAGCTGGGGATAAACCCGGACCGAAGCGCCGTCGTACAGCGTGACGACGTCCGGCCTGCCGTCGCCTGTCATTTCGCCCAGCTCGAGCTCCTGGCGAGGATCCGTCGTCACCGTCGAGGTGGTGAAGCTGCCGCCGCCGTCATTCCGGATGAAGGCGATTCGGTATTGCCCGCCCGCGACGATGTCGTTGCGGCCGTCGCCGTTCATGTCCGCGATCTCGGCCTGCGAGACGTTGCTGGTGTTCGGAATCAGGATGCCGTCCGTCAGGCCACCGTTCTGCTGATAGAAGACCTGGACTCCGTCACCTGTCGCGACGACGGCGTCGGTCAGGCCGTCTCCGTTGATGTCACCGGTCGCGATGCCCACGCCTGGATGGATCGGCAGCTTCACGGGCGGAGCGAGCGAGCCGTCGGGGAGCTGTTCGAAGACGAACAGCTTGCGGTCGTTCTCGGGGTCTCCCGTCAACGTCGTGAGCAGGACGTCACCGCGGCCGTCTCCGGTCACGTCGGCAACGGCCACGGAGATCGGCTCAGATCCGACGGGATAGAGCTCGTAGTCGCCGAACTGAATACGACCGGGCGGAGGCGGGGGAGGCGGAGGCGGCGGAGGCGGCGGAGGCCCTGCCGATTCGACGAAGCGGAGGGCGGCTTGCTCGAGCGGCGGCTCGGCATCCGGGTCGAGCGCTCCCCGTTGGTAGACGACGGCGGAGCGACCCTGTGGACCCGGCGCGATCACGGGCCGGCGTTCGTCGCGGCTGGTCGCGGAGATCTGGAAGCCTGCCGGGTCGAGGACTTCGCCGGACGCAGTCGCGCGTGCTCCGTAGACGTCGTGCGGCCGCGTCCAGTCTCGTGCATCGGCCCAGGCCAAGAGGTAGTTGTCCCCGTCCCACGCGAGGGCCGGAGCCTGATCGCCCCGCCGCTGCGACACGGCGATCCCGCTGGGGTCGAGCACGGAGCCCTCAGCGCTCACGCGCGCCGCGTAGAGGTTGCTGTCGAACCTGCTGTCGCGGAAGTCCGACCATGAGACGAGGAAGCTCGACCCGCTCCAGGCGACCGCCGGGTTGAAGCGGAGGTTCGGTTCGAGCGAGACCAGGATGCCGGTCGGGTCGAGGACCGTCCCGCTGTCAGTCACGCGGGCGGCGACGACGGCGACGCCCTGCGACTCCTCCCAAGCGACCAGATACGCGCTGTCTCCCCAGGCGACAGTCGGGTCGTCTGACCAATGGGTCGGGTCCGACGAGATGAGCAGCCCGTTCGGATCGAGGACGGTTCCGTCCGCGGCGACGCGTGCTCCTCTGACGTCGTGCACGGCGTTCGACCAGACGACGAGGAAGCGCTCTTCGTTGGACGCGATCGAGAGGCGCCCCGAGTCGCTCCCCGAGCCGCTTGAAATCGCGATGCCAGCAGGATCCAACACGTTTCCGCCTGCCGTCACCCGGGTCCCATAGATGTCGTAGCGGGTCGAGTAGTTCCGCTCGTCCCGCCAGGCGACGAGGAATTCGGTGCCGTTCCAGGCAACCACCGGGTCACTCTGGTCACGATTGGCGGTCGAGATCGGGAAGCCGGCACCGTCGAGGATCTCGCCCGACGGGCTCACGCGCGCGCCGTAGACGTCGTATTCGTCGACCGGGCGATCGTCGGTCCAGACGACGAGGTAGTTCGTGCCGTCCCACGCGGCCGCGACCTCCGACTGCGCGGCGGGGAAGCTCGACGTGAGGATCCCTTGTGGGTCGAGCACGGTTCCATCGAGACCGATGCGAGCGCCGTAGATGTCCTCTTCCTCGTTGCCCCAGTCGTTCCGGTAGTCCTCCCAGAACGCGAAGAACTCGTCGCCGTTTGACGCGACGGCCGGGCGATAGATGTCCTGGCCGGGAGTAATCGAGATTCCGTTCGGGTCCAAGACGGTGCCGTCGGCCTCGACGCGAGCCCCGTAGGCGGCGTACCACCCGCCGCTGCCGCGCTCGTCCGCCCAGACGACGAAGGACGTGGAACCGGCTTGAGTGATCCCGGGCTGCGACTGCTCCTGCGGGGTGCCCGAGATGACGAAGCCGGTTGGGTCGAGCACCACGCCCGCCGGGCTGACCCGCGCCCCGTAGATGTCCGACGGGGTGCCCGGGCCGGCGCGGTGATCGCTCCAGGCCACGACGTAGCTCGCACCGTTCCACGTGACGGTGGGCTCCCGTTGCGCGTGACTCGCGCCCGAGATGGTGCTGCCGTTCTCGTCGAGCACGACTCCGCTGTCGCTGACACGAGCACCGAGGATGTCCCAGTCGCCGCCGTTCACAGACCTGCTCCACGTGACCAGCCACTCGTCCCCGCTCGAGGCGACGGTCGGGCTTGCGTCCGGCCGAGTGCTCGTGGCGATCGGAATGCCCTCGCCGTCGAGCGCAATCCCCTCAGGGCTGAGCCGAGTCCCGTACACGTCGGAGCTCTGCGCTCGGGAGTCGCTCCACACGACGAGGAAGTTGGCGCCGTTCCATGCGATCTCGGGCTCCCACGTGTTTCCAGAGGTCACGATCTCGAGCGAGCGCTCGTCGAGGACTTCGCCGGCGGGTGATACACGTGCGCCTTCGATGCCCGAGCCCGCCGACCAGACGACCATGTAGTTCGTGCCGTCCCATGCGACGGCGGGAACGGACTGCCCGACCGTGCGGTCCTCCACGAGCGGGATGCCCTCCGGATCGAGGATGGTTCCGTCTGCGGCGACTCTCGCGGCGAACGCCTGGCCGTGGTCGCGATCGTCCGACCAGACAACCAGGAAGTCGCTCCCGTTCGAGGCGACCGCAGCTTCGCCTTGCCACTCGATGGCGGAAACGTGGGCGGGGTCCGAGACCGGGTACTCGGGGCTGATCACCGGATCGAGCGTGACCGGGTAACGGGCGTGCGTAAGGGCGTGTCCCGGAACGCTCAGGCGAAGGCGCGAGCCGGACGTCTTGGGAATGGTGCGGAAGAGCTCCCGATCATGGGCGTCTCTCACGACGAGCTCGCCCATCTGTACCGAACGGCCCTTGCCGACAGGCCAGCTCAGTTGCCTCCCTGAGGTGACGGCTGGTGTCGGAGCGTGTACGCGGGCGTCGATTGTCAGCTTTCCCGCTCCCGGCGGCGGCCGTGCGAGCACGAAGTCCCATTCGAGATTCCCCTCGCGCGCAGTCACTCGCTCGGTGAGCCCTGGGAGCAGCCGCCGCTCGCCGCGGTTCACGACGCCTCGCCAGCGACTCGGGGCGACAGTGCGGGACCATTCCCCACGAGTGACGCGCCTCGTCTCGACACGCAGGCTGGAGCTCCGGAGACGCACCTCGAGCCCCCGCGCGTCGAGCTCCGCGCGGTAGAGCGGGTCTCGGACGATGAGGCTGCCTCGACCTGTCGAGGTCACGTGATGGCGGACCGTCTCGACAACGTTGCCCAGATCGAGATCGGCGTGTTCCGGGAGGGGCCGCGACGAGGACCAGCCTGAAGCCTCGCCGGCCACTCCGGCGGCCCCCCCGCCGCTGATTGCGGTCAAGACGATGGCCGCAGTGACGGGGCCGATCAGGCGCTTGCCTAGCCCCACCTCGAACCTCCCCTTGGGCGAGCGGGGATTCTAATAGGTTTGCGCCCTGCCGCCTACTCGAATTGGCTAGCCGCGCGACGTCGAGCATGTAACACTGGCGACGAGATGCCAAGCGCCGGGGTCTCACGAATCGCCCAGACCTCTGCACTCGCGGCGGTCGTAGCTCTCGGCCTGTGCGTACCTCAGGAAGCCGCGGCAGGTGACATCCTGCGCGTGCCGCAGGACTATCCGACGATTCAGACCGCCATCGTCGCGGCGAGCGACGGGGACACAGTGCTCGTTTCTCCCGGGACGCACGTCGGGGTCGTCGATTTCCAGCACAAGGAGATCACGGTCGAGAGCGTGGAGGGGCCGGCGAGCACGATCGTCGACGGCGAGGGTACCGGCCCGGTCGTCCAGATCTACGCGGACGCCGGCGAGTCGCCGGTCTTCCGCGGCTTCACCGTTGAGGACGGAGGCTTCAGTGGCGGCATCAGCGTGGGCGGGGGCCCGGCGCTGATCGAGAACAACGTCGTCTCGGGGTTCTACGCCTGCGATCCGCCGATCGAGGCGGCCTTCTCGCACGCCACAATCAAGGGGAACGTCATCTCCGGGAACACGGACGCTTGTAGCGGAGGGAACGGTGGCGGGATCGCGATCCGCGGCGCCGGCACGGTCGCTGTGCTTGGCAACGTCATCACCGGGAACTGGCATAGCTACAGCGGCGGCGGGATCGGCATGAATGCCGCGGGGAACCCGACGATCGCCGGGAACATCATCAGCAACAACACGGCCGGCTCCGAGGGCGGCGCGATCTCGATGGGGAACAGGTCGGACGCCCTGATCGTCAACAACATCATCGTCGGCAACGAGGCCGATAGGGGAGGAGGCATCGCCTGGCTCGTTCCGTACGGATACCAGGGTCCGAGGGTCGTCAACAACACGATTGCGGACAACGACGCGCTCTACGGGCTCGCCATCTATGCGGACGGCTACGACACGACGACGCGGATCGAGAACAACATCCTGTCCGGCACGGGCTCGCAGGCGGTGCTCTACTGCGCCACGTTCAGTCAGCAGACACCCGTGATCGAGTTCAACGACGTCTTCAATGGGGGCTCCGGAGGACGCTACGGTGGCGACTGCACCGACCGCACGGGTCAGAACGGAAACATCTCGGCCGATCCGATGTTTGTCGACCCCGCTCTGGGCGACTACCACCTACTGCTCGGCTCGCCCGCCGTCGACACGGGATCGAATGCGCTCGGCCCTCCCGTTGACATCGACGAGGACCCGAGGCCGCTCGACGGTGACGGAGACGGGGAAGCGATCGTGGACATGGGCGCCGATGAGCTTGTTCCTGCGCCGCCACCGCCGCCACCCCCGCCACCTCCGCCACCCCCGCCACCTCCGCCTCCACCACCACCGCCTCCACCACCTCCACCTCCTCCTCCCGCTCGCTGCCGCGTCCCGCGAGTGATCGGTCTGAGGCTGCCGGCCGCCCGGGCCCGCATCCGCCGGGCAAACTGCTCTGTCGGCCGCGTCCGACGAGCGCGCTCGAGACGTCTGGGCCGGGTCATCGCCCAGAGTCCGCGAGCAGGATCAACCCGTCCGCGCGGGACCAGAGTCAACCTCGTCGTCGGCCGCCCCTGAGCCGTCACAAGGCGCGTGCGATTGCCGAGTGCCCCCGGCATGAATCGAACATGCGCACGCGGTTTAGGAACTAACTTGCCGAAACCCCATTTGCAGGGGAAAGTGCGCCTCTCACCGGGCTGCGCGCCAGTGAATGCGCCAGCGCCCTAGCAGTGTTGCGCGCCCCGATGCATCATTCGGGCGAATGCGCGATCTCCCGTCCGGAACTGTCACTTTTCTCTTCACTGACATCGAGGGGTCGACCAAGCTGCTGCAGGAGCTTGGGATGCCCGGGAGTGAGGGATGACGGTTCACCAACGTCGCGATGATTACCCGAACCCGTGGCGGATTCAGGTGCGTGGACACCCAGCGCGCCGCGACTCCATCAGCTGGAGGGAGGCCATACGCGACGCCGTGACGGACACCTATCCGCAGGCCCCGTTCACTTCGACGCCGTTGGGAACGAAGTTCACCGTCGAGGTGATTTTCCGAATGACTCCAGAGGATCTGGCTAGACCGGCCTTCGACCTCGACAACTTCGCCAAACCAGTCCTCGACACACTCTTCACCTCGCAGAACGTCTCCAGACTCACCGGCGTGCTTCTCCCCGGGGTGAACGACACGTGGGTGTTCCGGCTCCTCCTTGAAAAGGTTGAAGTGAAGACTCCACAGGAGCAGGGTGCGGACCTCACGGTCACTTGGCACCCATCGGTCACTCCGGATCTCAGCGCCTCCTGATGCTCCTTCTCGGGGGGAAGGTGGTCAGTGCATCGGCGGGGTGTGAGCGGTCGTCTGGATCAGCTCAGGAACTCGAGCTAGCACTGCGCAGTGCGCAGCAGCGGTTCCGGTCGGACTTTTAATCCCAAGGTCGCAGGTTCGATCCCTGCCCGGCCCACCACACCACGCTTCCCTGACCGGCCGGCCCTCCCGCCGGGCCAAGGGAGCGCGAGTTCATCTCGCGCGCCCGCTCCTGCTTCTGCGGCTCCGGGCCCGCCTCGCGCCGCTGAGCGCCCTCCAGCCGGCGGGCCGTGTGGTCTAACACTGTCCCACCGGCCTACGGGCACTCAGCGACACGTCAGGAAACCGAGGAGAAGGGTCACCCGGCCCGGTCTAGACTCTGCGCGTGGCCGAGATGCCGCTTACTGGACGTTGTCTCTGCGGCGCGGTTCGCTTCGAGGTGAGCGAGCCGCCGCTTTTCGCGAGTTATTGCCACTGCACCCGTTGTCAGCGACGCACTGGCACCGCGGCTTCTGCGCAGGTTCGGATCGCGCCCGGGTCGCTGCGCGTGATCGAAGGCGAGGAGCTCCTGCGGGCCTTCGAGCCGCCGGACGGCGCCCCGAAGGTCTTCTGCTCCGCATGCGGCGGAGCTCTCTGGAGCAACGATCCCGAGACGAACGAACCCACCGGAGTGCGGATGAGCGCCTTCGACAGCGATCCGGGGGTGAAGCCCAGCCTCCGGCAATACGTCGCCTATGCGGCGGAGTGGGAGCCGATTCCGGACGACGGGCTTCCGCGGTATCCGGAACGCCGTCCGCCGCAGGCCTCTCGCTAACCTGCACCGATGAGCCACCGGCGCCTGGCCACGGTTGCGTCCCTCGGCGGGCTTACCGCCCTGGTCGTGGCGATGGTCGCCGTGCGGGTCGCCTACAGCGGCAACTCGTATTACCAGGCGCTGGTGTGGAACCTTTTCCTCGCGTGGATCCCCTTCGTAGTCGCGCTCCGCGTCTACGACGCGTACCGGCACGGCGCCTCACGCCTGCCGCTCTGGGTCGGGGGCATCGTGTGGCTCGTGTTCTTCCCGAACGCCCCCTACATCGTCACCGACTTCAAGTGGCTCAACACGTGGACGGGTGCACCTATCTGGTTCGACGTCGTGCTCGTCTCGGCAGCCGCCTGGTGCGGTCTTCTCCTCGGTTTCATGTCGCTGTACCTGATGCAGGCCGTCGTCCGACGGGCAGTGGGAACCGTCAACGCGTGGTTCTTCGTTCTCGCCGTGCTCGCGCTGAGCTCGTTCGGCATCTATCTCGGCCGGTTCCTGCGTTGGAACTCCTGGGACGTCTTCACGCGGCCCGGCGTGCTGGCCGCCGACGTGTGGCCCCGTCTGGTGCACCCGCTCGAGTATCCGAAGACGATCGCCGTAACCGGTCTCTTCACTGCTTTTCTGGCGGCGACGTACCTGGTCTTCTACTCGCTGGCCGGACAGAGCGTCCAGGAGCGCGTCGAGCGCTGAAGATCGCTACCTGGCGAAAGCCCGTAGCCGGTCCAGGTCCCGCTCGGTGTTCACGGTCGCAAGCAGCGCGGGGTCGATCTCGATCGTGCGCGCGTCCAGTTCGCGCAGGGCTTCGTCGAGAGCAAGGTGACCGGCCGCCAGGCGCTGCTCGAGGACGGGAAGCGCGCTGCGGGCGTAGGCGCCGGGAAGCGGGCCGGTCCCGGGCACGGCTGCTTCCGCACAGTTGGCCGCGAGCGCATGGAGAGCCTCGGGTGTCATGAGCGGGCAATCGACCGGGAGGAAGACGGCAACCTCGGTCGGGGAGACCCGCAGGCCCGCGATCACTCCGGCGATCGGCGCACGGACGCTGATCCCGTCGTCGAGCAGCGGAAACGGGAATCCCAGCTGGTCGGCGTCCTTGCCTATCGCGAACCGGTGCGAAAAGGCATCCCCGAGGATACGCCAGCCTCGCTCGGCGAGCGTCTCCGGGCCGAGCTGCGCAAGGGCCTTCACGGAGCCGAAGCGACGGCTGAGGCCACCGAGGAGCAACACGCCAGTCGCCTCCACTAGACGGACGCGATGCCCGGTCGAAGGCCTGCGAGGCGGCTCGAGACGATCGCATCCGCCGCCTCGGCGCTCGCCGCGTGACCCGTGACCGCGCTCAGGAACTCGTCGCGTTCGAGCGCGTACAACTCGGTGTCCGTCTTGGCCTTTACGGTCGCCGTCCGGGGCACGTCGCGGAGGAGGGCGATCTCGCCGAAGTAGTCGGCCGGCCCGAGCGTCGATTGGTGACGGCCGTCGATCAGGACATCGACCTCACCCGAAGCGAGGACGTAGAAGCGATCCCCGGGGTCGCCCTGCCGGACGATCTCGTCACCCGCTTTTGCCTGCACGGGGATGAGGCTCGACGCGAGCTGGTCGATCGCAGGCGCCGGCAGCGGCTTGAAGAGCGGGATCGCACGCAGAAGCGTCAGCTCACGCGTGGGCGCGAGCGCCTGGGCGTCGAGAGCACTGATCCGGGTCCAGAGCAGGGCTGCCAGCACGGGTAGGAGCGCTCCCGTGGCGATCATCGCGCCGCGGATCCCGATCACCGAGATCATCAGCGGCGCTGCAATGGCTCCGAGCCCAAGCGTCGCGACGAAGACGCTCTGCACCACGCCGAAGACACGCGTGAGGATCTCGTCGGGAACGGTGCGCTGGAGCAGCGTCAAGGCGGCGACGTCGACGACCGTGTTCCCGACACCGACCAGCGCGAGCAGAATGAGCGCGATCGGCGGTTGCGGGAAGATGCCGATCAACGCGATCGGGAACCCCCACAGGACGAGCCCGAGCCCGAAGTCGGAGGCCAGCCGCTGCCGTCCGACGAGCGCGAACGCCGCGAGGGCGCCGAAGAGCCCGCCGACCCCGACCGCCGAGTTCAGGAACCCGACTCCCGACTCGCCGAGGTCGAGCAACTCGAGCGCCGCGACGACGATCAGGACATTGAGCGCCCCGGCGATCAGCGTCTGGGCCCCATAGAGGCCGATGATCAGGCGGAGGTTGCGGTCTGCGCCGATCGCGCCGAAGCCCGCAAAGAACTCTCGGAAGAAGCCTTCCTCCCCTTTCGTGCGCTTCGCTGCAGCCTGGACCTTGATCCCGGCGACAAGCAGGCCCGAAAACAGGAACGCGCCCGCAGCGGCCGCGAACACTGTCTGGGTGTTCGTCGCCGCGAGCAAAAGGCCGCCGATCGCAGGCCCGAGGAAGATGCCCGAGCTCTCGATCGTTGTCACCACGAGATTCGCCGCGGTCAGCTCCTCCGGAGACCTCGCAAGCTGCGGGAGCAGCGCGGACTGCATCGGGCGCACCATGCTGGCGGTCAGCGCCACCCCACCGGCGAGCGTATAGACGAGCCAGATCGGGCTCCCGGCGAAGAGGACCGCAGCCGTCGAGGCCATGAAGACAGCGCGGGCGACCGAGATCAGGAACATGACGCGTTCGCGCGGGTAGCGGTCGCCCAGCATTCCGGCAAACGGGGCCGCCACGAAGGCCGGCAGCACGCGAACGAGCCCGACCAGGCCGACCGCCGCAGCCCCTCCCGCATCGTATGCATAGACCGAGAGCGCGATGATGAACGCCCAGTACGCGGTGATCGCGAAGCCCCACGCGAGCTCCACGCGCACGAGGCCCGGGTTGGTGAAGACGGCCTTGAACGCGTCGGATGACTCTCGAAGGCGCTCGCGAAAGGAGTCCAGCACGGCCGAAGAATGACACCCGCCCTTGTGTTTCTGCAGGAATGCGGGAAGATTTCCTCTCAGCCACGCGTCTGGTTCTACGAGATTCGACCGAAAGGAGCACGGAGATGTCAGAGGATCGCGAGCAGAACGCAGAGCACGTCGAGCACGTCGAGCACGTCGAGCACGTCGAGGCGACAGAAGGCGACGTCGAGGGCCACAAGCTCCCCGGGGCCAACGAGGGCGACGTCGAGCAGAACGCAGAGCACGTCGAGCGGTCCAGCGAGGAAGACCACGTCGAGTAAGACGACGAGTAAAGAGTCGATTTGCGAGGGCGGCGCTAGCCGCCCTCGTTGCGTCTGAGGACTTCGTCCAGGGCGGCAAGCAGCTTCAAGCCGGCCTCCCGCCGCTCGTCCTCGAGCCCGTCGACCGTCGTCGCAAGACGGGCGACGACGTCCGCCCCCTCACCGCTCTCGGCGAGGACGGTCCCGGCTCGCCTGGCGCGCCGCAGGAGGTCGAGGGCAATCGAAGCCTGATTCGCGAAGAGCGCGAGCAGATCCATCTCGACGAGCGAGAACTGGCTCCGCTGGGGCCGGTCGAGCACCTCCAGCACGCCCAGCACCTGCTCGTCGTGGAGCAACGGCACCGCCATCAGGCCCTTGGGCACGTAGCCCGTGCTCTCGGCCACATCTTGCGAGAAGCGCGGGTCCTCGGTCACGTCCTCGATCACGAGCGACTGGCGCGTGACGAGGACCCAGCCCGCGACCCCGGTACTGGACGGGAAGCGCTTGCCGATGAGCGTCTCCGCGCCTTCCCCTGCCACCGCCTCGAACACGAGCTCGTCCGCCTCCTCGTCGAGCAGGAAGATCGAGGATGCCTTCGCTCCGAAGATGGCGCGCGCGACTTCGACGACCGACTGCAGCAGCTTCTGGAACGACTCCTCCGATCCGAGGACTCCTGCCGCGACGGCCGCCTTCAGGTCGTCGCTCATCGTCCACCTCCCACGTTCGACGAGATCAGATAGAGCACGCTCTTCAGCTGGAACGGGGTCAGCTCCGGATACTTGCCGAGGACGAGCGCACACAGGCCGGACATGTGCGGGGTCGCGAAGCTGTTGCCGGTGCAGCGGATGTGCGCGCCTCCGGACCAGGCGACCTCGACGTCGACGCCACGGGCGAAGAATTCCACCGGCGGATCGGGGTTGTAGAAGAAGGTCATCGGATCGGCCTCCTCGTGGCTTCCAACCGAGATCACCGACGAGAACCGCCAGGGATAGCTCTCCACGGGCATGTTGTGTGCCGAGGCGACGAGCACGTTCCGGTGGAAGTACGCGGTGTCCGTGAGCTCATGGAGCATGCCTGCGAACTGGCGTTTCGTCGTCGAGAGGCTCATGTTGATCACGTCGAAGCCTTGCTCCACGGCCCAGCGAAGGCCCGCAAGGAGCACGCCGCCGCTGCCGGTGAAGCCCGCTCCCAGGACGCGAACGCTGATGAGCTCGCAGTCTGGTGCAAGCGATCGGACGATCCCGGCGCAGGCCGTCCCGTGGCCGCAGAGATCTCCCTCGGCGTCGTCGGTGACCACGACCTCGTCGTTCGGACCGACCGAGACGGCGACGGAGCGCTGCACCTCGCCGACGAGCGGGTGCCCGGAGTCGACGCCGCTGTCGAGGATGCAGACCCGTACGCCCTTTCCGGTCGAGCCCCCCCAGGCCCACTCGCGCGTCACCTCGCCCGGCCACGCGAACGGGAGCTCGATGCTCTCCGCGCCGCCCGCGGGCATGCTCCAGGCGGGACGCAGCTCTTGCACGGCCTCCTGCTGGTCGGTTGTGGGCTCTTGATGCGGCATCGCTCGATGCTACTGCGCAGCCGCGAGAGCGCGTTCGGACGCCTCCGCTGCGACCTTTACGAGTGACCGGACATGGCGCACGCGCGGGTCGTCGTCCGTCGCGCCCAGATTGATCTCGACGAGCTTCGCCGCCGCGCGGGCTCCACCCTCGGCGAGCACGGACGCGGCAGCTGCGTCGGCTCGCACCTCGGGGTTGCCGTGCTCGACGAGCAGCGCGGCGAGGCAGGCGAGGTCAGACCCCGCCTCGACGATCTTGAGCGGGATCTCGGCTGCACGCTCGAGCGCCGCTTGGAGCTTCTGGTCGCGGTAGCGCTCCTCCAGCTGGTCGCGGCCGCGAAGCGCGGTCAGCGCTTCGGCATAGGCCTCCGCGTCTGCCTGGGCGAGCGGCTCTACCCGCGCCCGGAACGTCTCTGCCTGGCCAATGGCGCCGCCCGCCTCCGGCCAGTGCTCCTTCGATGCCCGCGCGACCATGGTCACGAGGCCGGCTGCCATCGCAACCACGATCGCGGCCGCCGTGCCCGCTCCTGGAGCGGGCCCTTTCCCGGAGAGCGTGTCGAGGAACTCGCCGAGCGGCACTTCGAGGAGATCACCGGCAACCATCGAGGCCGATTCTCTCTCTCTCAGGGCGCTAGAGGGAGAGGCGTGCGCGCACCGCGTCTGCAAGCGCAGGATCCGACTCGAACCCGGCCGCCTCGAGCGCCACCTCGAGGTCGGCGATCAGGGCGTCACGAAAGGCCTGATCCGCGCGGGCCCGCTCGACGATGTCGTCGAGCCCTCGCCGCGCAAGCGGGATCTCTTGCGCAGCCTTCACCCACGCCTCGGGCGGAGTGGGCAGGGTGCGAAGGAGATTGGCCAGGGTTTCCTCGTTGTAGTCACGCATAAGCCGTCAACCACCAGACTCCGCAGGCGCTGCGTTTCTTCCCTCGAGCTCGGTACGGAGTTTCACGAGACAGCGGGAGATTCGGCTTGCGATCGTTCCCGCAGGCAAGTTGAGCGCCTCGGCGATACGGCGGTAGCTCTCGTCGCGGGCGAAGAAGCGGTCGAGGATCTCGCGGCAGTTGTCCGGAAGGATGGCGAGCGCTTCGTGCACGAAGAGCGATTCGTCGAGTTGCGCGATCGTGTCGTCCGCGCCCGACGGCTCCGGCAGGTCGCCCACCTGCTCTCGTGCGCCCGAGCGCAGCGTGTCGAGGCAGAGTCGCCGCGTGAGCTGCGCGAGCCACGGCCGGATCGCGTTGTCGTCGCGAAGCTTGGGCAGGTTCTCGTACGCGCGGGCGAAGACCTCCTGGAAGACGTCCTCGGCGTCGGCCTGCGGCAGCCGGAACGCCTGGACCGAGATCGCGTAGACGTAGCGGGAGAAGCGCTCGACGAGCTCCCGCCACGCGTCGTCGTCCCCTTCGCGGCAGCGGGCGACGAGTTGCGCGTCAGTCTCGACTACCTGCACGCTCGAATCAAAGCGCACTCGGCCGCCAGAGGGAAGCGCGGGGTCTAGAGCAGGATCTGTGCCGCTACGGCGGGAGGGCACCCGTGCGTCGCGGTCAGCGTGCGCGCGAGCTCGAGATCGACGTGCTTGGCGCGAGCGAGGCTCATCGCGTCCTCGACCTCGTATCCGTGGCCGATGAGCTGCTCGAAGCGCCATGCGAGCAGGTCGAGCTCCTCACGGGTGAGCTCCTCGTTCGGATCGAGCGTGTCGAGAATGGCAAGCCCGACTTGGAGGTAGGTGAGGTCCTCGCGTGGCGTCATGACGCTCCCTGCTTCGGTCGGATCGCCCGCGGACTTGATGGGACCTACGTGATCCCCGCGCAGGACCGCACGAACAGAGGCTGTCGCGACCGCTGTAGCCTCCCGCCCGTGGAAACCGGCCTCGACGGGAAGCGGGTGCTCATCACGGGCGCATCGGGCGGAATCGGCTCGGCCTGCGCCCGCGCGTTCGCCGCCGAGGGCAGCCGGGTCGCTCTCCATTACCACCACGGCCGCGAACGGGCTGAGGCTCTGAGCCAGGAACTCGACGGCGCACCGATCTTCGGCGCCGACCTGAGGAGCGAGGACGAGGTCGCCGAGCTCTTCAGGCTCTGTGTCGAAGAGCTGGGAGGGCTGGACGTCTGCGCTGCGGTCGCGGGCAAGTGGCCCGAGGAGGACGTCCCGGTGTGGCAGCTGCCGCTCGAGCGCTGGGAGGAGACGATTCGCGGGAACCTGACGGTTACCTACCTGACCGCCCGCGCGTTCTTGCGCGAGGTCGAGCGATCAGGCCACGGAAGTCTCGTCATGATCGGCTCGACGGCCGGCCTCTTCGGCGAGGCCGGGCACGCCGATTACGCGGCCGCGAAGTCGGCTCTGGTTCACGGCCTCCTACTCAGCCTGAAGAACGAGATCGCCCGAATTGCCCCGCTAGGACGCGTAAATGCTGTCTGTCCGGGCTGGACGGAGTCGCCGATGACACGCACGACGCTGACCGACCCTGAGTTCGTTCGACGCGCAACCCGGACGATGCCGCTGCGGAAGATGGGTCAACCCGAGGACGTCGCACGCCAGGTCGTCGTGCTCGCCTCGGACGAGCTCTCCGGTCACGTGACCGGCCAGGTCGTGGTCGTCGCAGGGGGCATGGAAGGCCGCGTTCTTCACAGAGACTCGGGGTAGAGGCCCCGCGCGTCTTCCAGCGGCACAACGAAGTGGCGAGTTGCCTCGCCACTTCGCCACTCCTGTGCCGCCCAGGCATCGCTTGCGATGCCGCCTGGAGGCCATGCCGGCTTGGCCGGCGTGGCCGTCTTCTTCCTGCGGCATAGCTCCTGTGCCGCAGGAAAGCTTGCCGTCAGTCCCGGGCAACGTAAGGAGTCAGACGGATCTTCGGCAACTGTTTCGCGCCGCTTGAGTCCGGGAACGTCAGAGCGGGCCGCCGCCCGGCCCGCTCTGACGTCTCCGAAGAGAGCCGCAGTAGATTCGAGTGGCCCCTGCCGCATTGGGGCCTGCCTCGTTTTCCGAGTGGCCCCCGCCGCATCGGGGCCCGCTCGGTCTCCCGCAGTGTGCGCCGGACCGCCCCGCTTGATCTATCCCCCTTTACGCAGTTGACTGCGGTACTTCACTCAAGAAGTGCCCCGGCGGCCCTGTGGACATTTGTCCCTGCATTTGGCCCACTTCTGACCCAAAACAGCGCGGTTTCAGCAGTTACGCTCGCCGTGGGTGGCGGGTGGAGCCCTACCCCACCCAGGGTGGGGATGTGGGGGATGATCGGCCGCGCCGCTTGCTAGGCTCGCTTCGCCCATCAAGAGCGGCTGAGGGACTCGGCCCTGAGACGCCGCAGCAACCGACCCCCGCGCGGGTGTGGTGCTACCGCCGAGACCGATGGAGGTGAGCTCGATGCTCCAACACCGCAAGCCCCGTTTCCCGGTCGGACGCCGAAAGTAGGCTCCGCCGATGGCCAACCGCTTCCTCGAACGACTCGCAACCGGCACCCCACTCGTCGCCGACGGCGGCATGGGCGTCCTCGTCTCGAGCGCCGCCCCGCGCGTGCGCATCCCCGAGGAGGCGAACCTCCGCGCTCCGGAGACCGTCGTCAAGCTCCACGTCGGCTTCATCCAGGCCGGAGCGGACGTGATCGAGACGAACACGTTCGGAGCGAATCGCCGCAAGCTCGCCGCGCATTACCTCGAGGACGAGCTGCAAGAGATCAACAGTGCCGCGGTCAAGCTCGCCCGCGACGCCCGCGAGATGACCGGCCGCGACGTCTTCATCGCGGGCTCGATCGGGCCGCTTGGCGAGCTCGGCGTGAAACATCCCGAGCGGGTCGAGATCTTCGCCGAACAGGCGGCGGTGCTCGAGGGCCGGGGAGTGGACTTCTTCTCCGTAGAGACGTTCTTCGAGCTCGAGGAGCTCGAGGCGGCGATCGAGGCGGTACGCAGCGTCTCCTCCCTGCCAATCCTCGCCATGCTGACCTTCGACGCGGGCGCCGAAACGCTTTCCGGCCTGACCGCCCGAGAAGCAATCGATCGCCTGGCCGAGCTCGGCGTCGCTGCCGCCGGCGCAAACCACGGCGCAGGCATCCAGGCCGCGTTAGCCGCGCTGAGCGAGATGGGCGGCAACAGTCTCCCGCTCGCCGCGATGCCGAACATCGGGCTCGCGAGCATGGCGGGGAATCGCATCATCTACCCCCACGCCTCGCCCGAGTACTTCGCGGAGTTCGCCGCGCACGCCCGCAGCCTCGGAGCACGCGTCATCGGTGGCTGCTGCGGCACGACCCCGACCGAGATCGCCGCCATCGCCTCGGCGGTCAAGGAGGAGCGCGAGCCGAGCGCCCCGCTCGTCTTCGCGGAGCGGGAAGTAGTCGTCGCTGTGCCCGAGCACCGGGAGGAAACCGAGCTCGCGCGAGCCTTCCGCAAGGAGGAGTGGGTGCTTTCCGTGCAAATCGACCCACCGCTGGGAGGGAGCTACGACGGAATGCTGGATGTCGCCCGCGCGCTCAAGGAATCGGGGAACGCCGGGTTCGTCGACATCAACGACAACGCGACTGCGCGCGCCGCGGCGAGCGCGCTCATGCTCTCGATCGAGATCGAACGCGTCGTCGGGATCGAGACGATTCCTCACCTCACGACCCGCGACGCGACGATCATGGGCCTCGAGTCGCAGCTCCTCGGCTCACACGCGTGCGGCATTCGCAACGTGCTTGGGGTCACCGGCGACCCACCGGAGGTGGGCGACTACCCCGGCTCGCGCGGCGTCTACGAGATCGACTCGATCGGCCTCACGAAGCTCATGGCGCGACTCAACAGCGGCGAGGACTACAACGGGCGCGCAATCGACGCCGCGACCTCGTTCTACATCGGGGTCGCGGTCAACCCCGCGGCCGACGACCTCGACACGGAGCTCGACCGCTTCCAGCAGAAGGTCGAGGCTGGCGCCCATTTTGCGATGACGCAGATCCTCTTCGACCTCGAGTACATGGACCGCTTCCTCGAGCGGATCGGCGGCGAGTGGCCGATCCCGGTGCTCGTCGGGATCTTTCCGGTCTGGAGCCACCAGCTCGCCCTGCGCCTCCACAACGAGGTGCCGGGCATCGTCGTCCCGGATCGGGTGCTCGGCGCACTGCGCGACGCGGGCCCGGGCGCGGCCGAGGTCGGGATGGAGATCGGGCGGGAGCTGCTCGAAGGGTCGAGGGAGCGTGCGCAGGGCGCCTACGTCGTCGCCCCGTTCCGGCGGCCGCTTGGGATCCTCGATCTCCTGTCGTAGGCTGACGCCGTGAACGGGTCTGACCTCCAGGAGTTCATCGACCGCTACAACGCGGCGTGGAACGACCACGACGTCGAGGCGATCGTCGCCATGCACACCGACGACTCGGTCTTCGAGAACCATACGACCGGCGACGTGAACATCGGCAAGGACGCAATCGGCCAGGCGATCACGGGAATCTTCGCGGTCTTCCCCGACCTGAACTTCGAGGCGCGCAGCCAGTACATCCGCGACGACCTCGTCGTCCAGGAGTGGACGGCCCGGGGAACGCACGAGGGGCCGATGACGCGCTCGGGGATCAAGGTCGAGCCGACCGGCAAGAAGGTCGAGTACCGGGGCATGGACGTGATCCCGATCCGGGACGGCCTCGTCGCCCGCAAGGACGTCTACTCGGACGGCGTCACGCTCCTGAGGCAACTCGGCTTGACCGAAATCGCCTAGCTACACTAGGCCGGCCTGGGGGCGTAGTTCAGTTGGTTAGAACGCCGGCCTGTCACGCCGGAGGTCGCGGGTTCGAGTCCCGTCGCTCCCGTCTAAGAACCCGCTGGTAGTCGGCGGGTTTTTCGGCGGTCGGCTCAGTCGCCCTCGCCGCCCGCCGCCAAAAAAACGCCAGAACGCGCGTCAAGCGCCGCCCGTAGGCGGTCCTCTTTCGCGCCGCGCCAGGCCGAGACGCTAGCGCTCTTGCTTCGGATGGAGCACGTCCGGCGTTGGAGACACATTGCCGGGGCCTGGCCCCACGAACCCCACCATGGTTTGCGAGCCCTTGATCGTCTCCCGATCCTCGTGCAGGCGATGGGCCTCGGCTGCAGCCTCAGAGTCAACTGCGGGCCTTCGAAGCCAGCCGATGACTTTCTTCACTGGATTCATCTGCTTGGAATCGTAGCCGGACCAGACGGGGCTGTGGCACCGCTGGTACATGGATCGTCCGCTCGGAACCTACTACGCCGAGCTTAGGCCGCTCGACATCGCGGAAATCCGGACTCGGGTACATGAGCTAGCTCAACACCTTCAGCGCCTGGAGACCGTGATTGACCAACGAACGAACGGACGGACGCACCCACAAGCTCGTCTATGAGGAGCTGTTCTTCGCTGAGCCCGCAGAGCAGAACCGCGCGATTGAAGCTCTATGGGCGTTTCTCGAACTCGACCCGATCACATCGAATCGGATCGACTACTTCCTGCGCCCGGAGCGAAGCAAGCTGAACTCACCGGCGACGTATCGAGTGCTGCCGAACGCGAAGGAGATCGAAGACGAATGCGGCGACGACACGACGGGGTATCTCTAAGGTGGTCCCGGACAGCCGAGCGCCTTACAACGGCCGAGCCTCACCTTCACAACGGAAGGGAAAGGTGGGACAGAGTCCCGTCGCTCCCGCTTTCCGAAGTGCCTGTAAATCGGCATAGTGTGTTGTCTTATCAGCGCCTACCTGCGGACAGGGGGGAACCAGACCGACAACGGGACTGGATCCGCGGATGCCCAAGAATGAGGCGATGGCCAAACAAGACGTCCAAGGGACCGTCGCCGAGCGCCTGAAGGCGCTCGGCGTCAAGGGAGTGCTCATCCAGATGGCCAAGAACGGGCAGATCCTCGAGTTGAGGTGCGAGATGCCGACGTGCTACTGCCCGGACGGTCGGCAGCACTTCGATCCTTGGCCCGACCCACGATGGGCGCCCGAACGCGAATGGTCCCCGAGCGCCGACCACTACCCGACCTTGAAGAGGGACGGTGGACAGCTGCGGCCGTGGAACGTGCGGCTGGCGCACGTCGCCTGCAACAACGCGGACTTCGGCTGGCGCACACGCATCCGCCGAATGCTCGAGAAGGATCCCACACTCTCCTTCGACAAGATCGCCGAGGCTCTGAACAAGAAAAAGCTCGTGCACATGCCGCCCGATGCGGAGTCCTGGACAGCAGAGCTCGTTCGAAAAGCGTACGTCTCGTAGGACTGCCTGACCGCGACAGTCTCCCCAACTCTCGCGACGCGGTCAACTCGCGTGGAACGGTTATGGAACGCAGCGATGGCGACCAACGGCAACTGGCGGCGGCCTGAACAGCGCAGAAGTGCCCGCCAAGGCGGTCAGTAGCGACTAACGGCGATCAACGGCAACCCGCGCCGCCCAACTGTCACGCCGGAGGTCGCGGGTTCGAGTCCCGTCGCTCCCGTCTCTCGAAGTTCCTGCAAGCACAGGCTTTCGCTTCTCAGGGTCACGCGCCGTCGCGAGAAGTCGTGGCCCGTTCGTGGCCCGAACATCGGCGACCCGTCTGCCGCGCATGTCCGCCCGTTTTAGGTCCGCGGTCCCGATGGTCGAAGTAGTTGGTGGATCCTTGCAAGAGGTCGAGCAACATCGCCGGCCCGTTCAAAGGCTTTGGCGAGGTTCTGCCAGAGGTGGCTGCGCAGGTCGAGGGCATCGAGCCTGTGCTGGTTCATTAGTGCTCGCTCGATCGTCTGCGTCGCGCCAGGCCGCGTCGCCGCTTCGTCGTATCGTCGGCTGTGCGGAAAGTCCGTTTCGGTCAGCACTCGGTCGAGTGGAAGCAGGCTGATGGCTTTCGGGCTCGCGGCCTCATGTCCGTTCAACGAGAAGAGGCAACCGAGCTCCAGTGCTCTCGCGGTGGCGCGCGGTGTTCCGCGCCACCAGTGCAGGATCGGCGTCTGGATCGGGTGGATCTCGAGAAGTTCGACGACCGCCGTGGTGGTGCCCGTGCTGTGAATCGAAACCGCCCGCGGGGTCTGTTGAACGCTCTTTAGCACGCTTGTTAACACCTCAACCTGCCGGTCCATCGGAACACCTGAGCGCCGATCGAGCCCGACCTCACCGACGAACGTCGCGGAGACGAGAGCCTTCGCGAAGTCGTCAACATCGAATGCACGGATGGCGGAGGGAACAGCGGGGTGGCAGCCGATCCCCCATAGCGCCATCTCGTCGTCCCGCCGCCGTGAGGCCTCGTCCCATTCGGCGATCGATCGTGTGACCGCAAGCACGGCTGCCCCCAGCCGGTGGAGTTCGTGCGGTGATATGCGCACGTCGACGTGTGCGTGCGCGTCGATCGGCGGAAGCATCAGGAGGGGATCGTGACGAGCGCCAGTTCGGCGGCGCCGCGGTTCGCGAGCCCGAGCGCCTCGTCAGGATCGAGCCGCGCGGGAAGCGACGCGGCGAGCACGTCTGCGGCGTCATACGGACGCTTCGTACGGTACTCGACGGCAGCGATGTCCTCGCGTTTGTTCTTGAGCCATGTCGCCCGCTTGCGCGGCGTCGCCTGCAGGCTGGCCTCGATGTAGATCGTCCGGTCCTCGACGCCGGAGGCGGCGAACGCGGCGCGCCGGACGAGGCAGCCGAAGCAGACGCCGCAGTGCATGCCGGGATTGAAGCCCTCGTAGTTGGCGCCGCTGCGCGCGCACGAGTACGTGCTCGAGAGGACAGCCGCAGCGCCTTCGGTGCCGTAGTCGGAGGCGATCTGGCGGAACATCTCGCCCTTCGTCATCTGCTCGAATGGGTTCCGGATCCTCGCGTTGATCCCGACCACAGACGCGATTGCCTGGACCTCGTCGAACAGCCGCGGATGCGTTGTCCGCGTTGAAAGCGCTCCGCGGCGCTCGCGGGTCAACGGCAGGTTGAGCGACGCAAATCCGTTCTCTGGCACCCAGAGCTCTGCACCGCGGACGGATGCGGCCGCGAGGCCCAACGCGATAAAGAGGAGCGAACGACTGCGGCTGGTCCTCTCCTTCGGGAAGCTGCGGCCCGACCCGATCTGCTTCTGCTGCCGGCCGATCTGAATGACGTCCCGCGTCAAGTCGGCTTCAACGATCCCGTCGACGACACCGAGGACGCGGTCCTGCGCGCCGCCGACGATCGTCCAGTCCCAGTGCGAAACCAGGTGGGGCATGACATCCGCGTCCAGCGACGCGAGGAGCCCGCACAGCGAGTCGGCGCCTCCGGAGAAGAGCGAGACTCGTTCGGCCGGCTCGACGTCGCGCTCCAGCTTGCGCCGGGCCGCCGAGCGTTTCGCGATGAACGAGATGACCCAGTCGTCGCCGATGAGGAACGCGGGGGTCGCGCCGACGCGATCGACGACCGGAACCCACCTGTCAGGATCGAAGACCGGCACGACGAGTTCGAGCTCGCGCGCCCAGCCGCGTCCGGGCCGCGGGGCTGTTCGGTCGACGAGGTACGTGAGCGCGGCGAGCCGGATCAGCTCAACGTTCTCGTCGGGTACGGCTCCCATCTCGTCCGCGCGCGGCGACAGCTTGGTGTGAAACGACGCCGTCGTCGCGTACGCGCTCTTTGAGGTGAGCCCGTTCGCTCATCACGTTGATCAGTTCCGCGATCCCCGGACTGGGAAGCGGCGCGGGGAAAGCCCGCGTCTGGACTGACAAGACGCTGACCTGCTCAGCTCAGCGCCGCTGCCGACATAGGCATCGACCGGATGACCGCGCATCGCCGAGGTTTCCTGGCCAGGTCGAGTTGGGACGCGATCCGTACTTCTTCCGTACGAACATTCGGTGGCACGCGGATGTGCGCATGGGAATCGGCTGTCACCGTGCGCTGATGATGAGGAAGCGGCCGGCCACGATCGAGCTCCAACCATGGCCGTATCCGGAAAGGCCGCGCGTCCTGATTGAGCATCCTGACCCGGATACCTGCGCGGGCGCCCAGGGCGCCAGTCGCGCTCGCCGGACTGGTCAACTTTGGCACACAGGCCGGTGTAGCCGACAAGCTTCCTCCAGCTGGGGAACCGGGTGATGTCCGAGCTCGCAAGCGATCGCGAAGCCGAGCGCGCCTCCTCGAACGTCATCACCTTGCCGCGCGCCTCCTCGGCGGGCTTCGTCGCTGCCGGCGCGTTCCTTTAGCTCGTCCGCTCGGCGTCCTTCTCGGGTTGGCGCGGTGTGGGGTGCCAAAAATCGGGTCCCACCTGCAAATCCGCATTTTTCGGGAACGCGCACCGAATTTTGCACCCCACACGGACGGCAGCGAGCGGATTGGCGATGCGATGGCGCATCAGCCGCCGGTAGTCCACGAGCGCACGCTCGTACTCGGGCCTGCCTGACGGCCGCTTCGTCTTCGACCGACTGAAGGCCGTGGATCATCCGCTCGATCCCGAACAGGAGCAGCGCCAGCAGCACGACCGCGAGCCCGTCGACGAGCAGCGAGAACGCGAGCGGCTCGTCGACGGCGAGGGCGACGTAGAAGCGGTCGGCCGCTCGCAGGAAGAAGAACGCCATCAGCGCGGCGAGCCACGGGAACGCGCGGCCGAAGCGAGCCAGGTGCCTGAGGACGACGAGCGCGAGCCCGGCCTCGAGCGACGCAAGGAGGAAGTTGAGAACGTCGGCCATGGCTCAACCGAAACCAGGACGCGCTCAGCCCTCGGCGAGCGCAGCAGCGATCCGGCGCCGTTCCGCCTTGCGAGCCTTCATCCGCCGCGGGTCGGGGACGGGCACCGACGCGAGCAGCGCCTTCGTGTAGTCGTGCGTGGGCCGCAGGTAGACCTCCTCGGCCGGCCCCGCCTCGACGATCTTCCCCGCCTGCATGACGGCAATTCGGTCGCTCATCGAGCGCACGACCGCGAGATCGTGGGCGATGAAGAGGTAGGTCAGCCCGAACTCCTCCTGGAGGTCCTTGAGCAGGTTCATGATCTGCGCCCGGATCGAGACGTCGAGAGCGGAAACGGGCTCGTCGCACACGATCAGCTTCGGTCCGAGCGCGATCGCACGCGCGATACCGATGCGCTGGCGCTGGCCGCCGGAGAACTCGTGCGGGTAGCGGTTCGTGAAGCCCGGGTCGAAGCCGACGACGTCGAGCAGGTGCCGCACCCGGTCGCGACGAGAGCGGCGCGTGCCGACGCCGTGCACGGTCAACGGCTCCGCAACGATGTCGCCGACGGTCATCCGCGGATCGAGCGACGAGTACGGATCCTGGAAGACGATCTGCATCTCGCGTCGCAGCCGGCGGACCTGCTCGCGGGAGAGCTCGGACAGCTCCTTCCCCATGAAGCGGACCGAGCCGCTCGTCGGCTTCTCGAGCAGAAGCACGCAGTAGCCAGTCGTCGACTTGCCCGATCCCGACTCGCCCACGAGCCCGAGGGTCTCGCCTTCGGCGATCTCGAAGCTGACGCCGTCGACGGCCTTAACCACGTCGACCGAGCGCTCGATGACGAGGCCTTTCCGCACGGGAAAGTGCTTCGTCAGGTCGGTGACGACGAGCAGCGCCTCGCGCGTCACTTCGCCCCGACCTTCTCCGGCTCGCGTGTGCGCTCCGACGCGGGGTGGGCCGAGCGCACCCAGTGGCCGGGCCTGAGCTCGCGCAGCTCCGGCGGCTCGGTCGCACAGGAATCTCCGAGCCCCGAGTAGGGGCAGCGGGGAGCGAAGCGGCAGGCCGGCGGCGGATCGCCGAGGTCCGGTGGCCGGCCGGGGATCGCGGTCAGGCGTCCTTCCCTGATCCCCTCACCTTCGAGCTGCGGCAGCGCGCCGAGGAGCGCCTCGGTGTACGGATGCTCCGGCCGGTCGAAGAGATCGAGCGACGAGGCCTGCTCGACGATCTGGCCCGCGTACATGACCGCGATGTCGTCGGCCGTCGCGGCGACGACGCCCATGTCGTGCGTGATCACGATCATCGCCATCTCGTGCTGCTCCTGAAGCTCTTCGAGCAGGTCGAGGACTTCTGCCTGGACGGTCACGTCGAGCGCCGTCGTCGGCTCGTCCGCGATCAGGAGCTTCGGGTTGCACGAGATCGCGATCGCGATCATCACGCGCTGGCGCATGCCGCCGGAGAAACGGTGCGGGTAGTCGTTGAGCCGCGCGGCGGCCTTCGGGATGTGGACCTCCTCGAGCAGCTCGATTGCCCGGCGGCGGGCCTCTTCCTTGCCGAGGTCGAGGTGGCGGCGCATCGTCTCGGTGATCTGGGTGCCGATCGTCAGCGTCGGGTTCAGCGACGTCATCGGGTCCTGGAAGATCATCGCCACCTCACGCCCGCGAACATCCTCGAGCTCGTGCTCGGAGAGCTGCGTCAGATCGCGCCCGTCGAAACGCGCCGACCCGCCGACGATCCGCGCAGGCGGCTGCGGCAGAAGCCCCATGATCGAGAGCGCCGTCACCGACTTGCCGCACCCCGACTCGCCGACGATGGCGAGCGTCTTCCCCTTCTCGACCGTGAAGCTGACGCCGTCGACGGCGCGCACGACGCCATCACGGGTGAAGAAGTGGGTGCGCAGATCATCGACCTCGAGCAGCGCCACTATGTCTCCCTCGTTCGCGGATCGAGCGCGTCACGCAGCCCGTCGGCGACGAAGTTCGCGCACAGGACGAGCGTGGCGATGGCGACGCTCGGGATGACGATGACGTGCGTGTGGCTCCGGTACACCTCTCGCCCCTCCTGGGCCATCGACCCCCACGAGGCATCAGGCGGGTTGATGCCGAGGCCGATGAAGGAGAGGAACGCCTCCCCGAGGATCACGCCCGGCAGCTCAAGGAAGATGGCGATGATCAGCACGCCGAGCGTGTTCGGTATCAGGTGGCGCGCGAGGATCCGGTACCAGCGGGCCCCCACCGCCTTCGCGGCGCGCACGTAGTCGTTCTCCTTCAGGCTGATGATCTGGCCGCGCACGATCCGCGCAGCCGTGAACCAGCTGGCGACGGAGAGCGCGATCACCATCGTCCAGACGTTGACGGTGCCGACGATGGCGAGCGTGATGATGGCGAAGGGCAGGTACGGCAGCCCGTACAGCGCGTCGAGGAAGCGCATCATCGCGTTGTCGAGCTTGCCTCCGACGAAGCCCGAGAGAGCGCCGTACGTGAGCCCGATGAAGAGGATGGCGATCGTCGCGCCGAAGCCGATGCCGATCGAGATGCGCCCGCCGAGTGCGGTGCGGGTGAAGAGATCGCGGCCGAACTGGTCGGTGCCGAGCGGATGGCTCCAGCCGGGAGACTGGTAGGCGCTCGGGAAGTCGATCTTGTCCGGGTCGTAGGGCGAGAAGATCGGCACAAAGACGCAGTACGCGACGACCAGCAGGAAGACGACCGCGGCGGCGACGGCGGCGCGGTTGCGCATGTAGCGGCGCTGCGCGTCGCGCCAGAGGCTCGACTGGCGAATGGGCGCCCCGGCCGCGGGGTCGATGCCGGCCAGATCGCCTGCCCGGAGCTCCTGCTCGCGAGGGGGGACGACCATCAGGTGCGGGCCTCCCTCGTCCTCGGATCGAGGAAGCCGTAGAGGATGTCCACCGCGAGGTTGGCGAGGACGACGACCATCGAGAGCAGCACCGTCAGCCCCATCACGACGGAGTAGTCCCGGGCCGAGACCGCCGTGATGTAGTACCGGCCGATCCCCGGGATCGCGAAGATGTACTCGATGATGAACGAGCCCGTGATGAGGAAGCCGAGCAGCGGCCCCGCGGCCGTGACCACCGGGATCAGGGAGTTCCGCAGGACGTGGACGAGCACGACGCGGCGCCAGCGCAACCCTTTCGCCTTCGCCGTGCGCACGTAGTCCTGCTGCAGGGTCTCGAGCATCGTCCCGCGCACGAGCCGCGCGAAGTAGGCCATCGGTCCCAGGCCGAGCGCGATCGACGGCAGGATCTTGGCCCGCCAGCTCGCCCAGCCGCTCGTCGGCAGGTGGAAGATGTAGCCCCACTTCAGGGCGAAGAAGTAGATGAGCAGCGTGGCGACGAGGAAGCTCGGCACCGCGAAGCCGACGTTCGAGACGAACATCGCCGCGTAGTCGAAGAATGAGTTCGCGCGTAAGGCCGACAACACCCCCAGCGGAATGCCGAGCGCGATCGCAAAGACCATCGCCAGCAGCCCCAGCTCGAGCGACCGCGGGAAGTGCTCCTTGACGATGTCGTTCACGTCACGGTTCCGCAGGACGAGCGACGGGCCGAGGTCGAACGTGAAGACGCCCTTGGCGTAGAGCGCGTACTGCACGTACCACGGCTGGTCGAGGTGGAACTTCCGCTCGAGGTTCGCCTGCACGGCCGGCGGGACGTTCCGCTCGGTGCGCCGGAACGGATTGCCCTGGATCTGCCGCATCATCAGGAACGTCATCAGGATGACGAGCAGGATCACGGGAATCGTCCACAGCATCCGCCTGACGACGAAGGCAGCCACGAGATCCTTATACCCGGGTCGGCGAGCTCAAGAACGACCCAGGCGGGGCGACCCCTGCCCCGCCTGGCTCTCTGGAAGCGCCGCGCACGGCGCCTACCCTTCGACCTTGACCTTCGTCAGGTCGACCTGATCGAGCAGGTTCAGGTTGTACGTGTCCTTGACCGACTGCCGCTCGAGCTGCGTGTACGTGTACCAGTAGATGGGCGCGATCGGGACGGCGCCGTTCTCACCGAGCAGCATCTGCTCGAGCTGTCCGTAGACCTTGTAGCGCTGAGCGTTGTCGGCGATCCCCCGCGCCTTCGCCACGAGGGCGTCGTACTTCTTGTCGCAGTAGTTCGTGTTGTTGTTGCCCGAGCCGCAGGTCCACTGCTCGAGGAAGTTCATCGCGTCCACGTAGTCGCCGATCCAGCCGAGCCGGAACGCGTCGACTGCCTTGTTCGGCGGCGGCCCGAGGAACTCCAGGTACTGGGCGAACTCCTGCGCCTTCAGGGTGACGTCGATGCCCAGCTCCTTCCACTGCGCCTGGACGGTGACGGCGATCGCCTTGTGCGACGGGTCCTCGTTGTACCAGAGCGTGATCTGCTTCTTCGGGTTCGGGACCTGCGCCATCAGCTCCTTGGCCTTTGCGAGGTCGCCCGACTCGGGCAGCCACGGCGAGTGCCGGTTGATCGAGTCGAAGCCGGGCATGCCGGCCGGCGTGTAGCCGGTGGCCGACTCCTGGTCGGCCTGGGCGATGTTGTCGATGATCGACCGGTGGTCGATCGCGAGCGCCATCGCGCGGCGCTGGCGCACGTCCGGGATGTTCTTGACGTTGAAGCCGTAGTAGTAGGTCCCGAGCGCGGGGTACTTCTCGTACTCGGGCGTGTCCTTGAGGCGCGGGATCTCGTCAGGCGGGATCGTGCCCGTGACGTCGACCTCGCCGGCCTCGAACGACTGGACGGCGGTCGTGCCGTCCGAGATCATCCGGCCGTTGACGCGGTTGAGGCTGACCTCGTCGGCGTTGCGCCAGTCCTGCCACTTGACGAGGTCGATCCGCGAGTCGTGCTGCCAGCTCGCGAGCTTGAACGGGCCGTTGGTGACGATGTTCTTCGCCTCGGTCCACTTGTCGCCGTAGCGCTCCACCGCCTTGCGATTGACCGCGAGGAACGAGTGGTGCGCCAGCTGCTGCAGGAACCAGGGCTGCGGCGAGGTCAGCTTGACCTGGAGCGTGTCCGCGTCGAGCGCCTTGACCCCGACCTTGTCGCCCAGCGCGTCGCAGTCCGCCTTGCACGAGCTGTACGCCTCGGCACCGACGATGCCCGAGAACTGGTACGCGTAGTCGGCCGCGAGCTCGGGCGACATCGTCCGCTTCCACGAGTACTCGAAGTCGTTCGCGGTGACGAGATCGCCGTTCGTCCAGCGGCCGTCCGAGCGGAGCTTGAAGGTGATCGTCTTCCCGCCGTCGCTCTTCTGCCAGCTCTCGGCGAGGTTGGGGACCGGGTTCAGGTTCTCGTCGAGCTTGACGAGCGGGTCCATGATGTTCAGCAGGATGTTGGCCGAGGTCGTGTCGCTCGCGAGCCCCGGGTCGAGCGAGGGTGGCTCTGTTCCCCAGTTGACGGTGATCGCGTTCCCGCCACCCTTGCCGCTCTTCGTCGAGCTCCCGCCGCAGGCTGCGACCAGGAGCGCCGCGAAGACGACGAGGGCGACGAGGCCAAGCCCAGCCTTCCGGTAGCTCATCGTGTGCATCGGATCCCTCTCCCTTTCGTGCTCGAATTCATCGCCTGAATCGCCGGCGATATCCGCAAGCTCCGCCTCGGCGATTCTCAGCAGGT
>CAZQAG010000026.1:0-27702 GCA_964591295.1 uncultured Gaiellales bacterium
GGTGGCGGTGGCGGTGGCGGTGGCGGTGGCGGTGGCGGTGGGGGTGGGGGTGGGGGTGGAGGTGGAGGTGGGGGTGGAGGTGGAGGTGGAGGTGGAGGTGGAGGCGCTCCGTACCAGTTGCGGTGCTGCGCATCGCCACCGAACTGCCCCCACTCAATGCCCCCGTACGTCGCACCGTGCAGGTCGAACACCCAGACCTTGTCGTACAGCCCCTGCTGGCCGCGCCAAGCGCTCCCCAACACCACGAGCTCGTTCCGGCCATCCCGGTCGATATCCGCGATGGCAGGCACGCCACCCGAGCCGACCATGAGCTCCTTTGGGAAGCGAGGGTGCATTACGCCATTACGGTCGTAGAGCCGCACTTCCCCGTCGCAGCACGAGCCTCCCACGTGCGTCGTGATCGCGATGTCCGGCAGGTTGTCGCCGTCCACGTCGCCGATCACCGGGGCCGAGTTGCCGTCCGATGCGCCGAACCGAGGCCAGCCTGGGAACGTGGAGCCGTCTCCCTTCCAGACGTCGAGAGCGCCGTGGCTCTGCACGACGATCTCCGGCACTCCGTCTCCGTCGAGGTCGCCGAGCGCGGGGGCCGCCCCGTAGGAAGGATCGCTCGCCACGGTCATGGTGCGCTCCAGGACGCCGTTGGCGGCGAACACCTTGGCCCTGGTGGTGTGGTCCGCCAAGTCGTATGCGACCACCACGATCTCTTGAGCGCCGTCGCCGTCTACGTCTCCGATCGCGGGGAACGTGTCGGGGTAGCCCGTGTCCACGCTTATCAGGACGGGGAAACCGGCGACATCAGTGCCATCGTGGTGGTACGCAAAGAGGTAAACACCCTCACTACCCGAGCCCGAAGCCGTCACGATTTCCAGGTCGCCGTTGCCGTCGAGGTCGGCGATGGCAGGCGTATGCCGTTCCTGCCCTCCAACGTAGTCCGTGGCAGGCCAGCCGGGGAGAACCGAGCCGTTCGCCCTGTATGCGTGCAACGCCCAGTCCTCTTCCTCGATGAAGATCTCGTCGAGGCCATCGCCGTCCACGTCAGCCAGGCTCCCAGGCGTGGCTACGTAGTTGGAGCTGTCGCGCGGCCAGCCGGGAAGGGTCGCACCGGCCCCGTTGTAGGCCACCAGTGGGTCCGAAGGGTAGCCCCAATGCCCAGCGAACACCTCGAAGCCCGCAAACGAGGTCGAGAGCTGACCCATTGCCGGGTAGCCGACGCCGGCGCCGGCCGGCCAGCCCGGCTGCGGTGAACCGTCGGAGTTCCATGCGTAAAGCGGACCCGCGGCCAGCGCGGTCACCACGATCTCCAGAGTCGGATCGTCGTCGATGTTGCCGACGAGGGCGTGGATGGCCTCCCCGGAGTGGTAGCCGCCTCCTCGCTCATAGGTCCTCACCGGGAACCCGGGCTCGAGATCCGGGTCGGGTGGACGTGGAAGCACATAGCCTCCGGAAGCGCTCTGGCCAGTCGCGGTCTCGGAGCGCAATGAGTTCACGGCGGAGGGCTGCCAGGCTGGAATTACCTTGGCGCGTTTGGCGTCGGCCCCGGGCACGAAAAAGGCATCTGTGGCGAGGACTGCGATTGCAGCCGTAATTCCCGCGAGCAAGGCCAACCGACCTCTCATCGTCCCCCAATCTGGACTGCGGCAGTTTACCGCGCGGAGATCAGATAAGGCGCTCTTTCCAGCGCCTCTCCGGATAGGGGCACGGGGTCACGAGTGCTCGCTCCGTCAATCCTTGACGGCGCGCCGACTCGGCTTCGTCCTCTGTCGAGCCGTAGACAGCGACGCGCTGAGTCGGCCGACTCTGGACGCCGATCGCCTCGCCCCGCTCGAGAGCGTCGAGGCGAGCCTGCGCCGCCTCGGCGACAGGTCCTTCCTCGTATCCGCGCGGCATGACCCGAGTGTACGCCCGGGCATAGTCAGTTGAATCGACTAGCGAAACCGATCAAAATCGACGTCGTCGGTGACGCGACCAGAGGAGTCCACGTGAGCTCAACTAGAAAGACTGCGCTCGTTACGGGGGTGCTGTTCCTTATCACCTTCGCCACCGCGATCCCAGCGCTCTATCTATTTCAACCTGTTCTCGACGACCCCGCCGGCTACATCGCCGGTGCCGGCGCCGACAACCGCATCCTCCTGGGAGCGTTCCTGGAGCTGCTCCTCATCATCGCGAACATCGGTACCGCCGTCGTGCTGTACCCGATCCTCAAGCGGCAGAGCGAAACCCTCGCTCTCGGCTATGTCACGGCTCGTCTCGTGGAATGCACCCTCATCGCCATCGGCCTCGTCAGCGTCCTTGCGGTCGTGAGTTTGCGGCAGGACGCTGCGGGCGCGGATGCCGGCTCGCTCGGCGTGGCCCTCGCCGCGGTCAAGGATTGGACGTTCCTGCTCGGACCCGGCTTCGTTGTCGGCGTCGGGAACGGGCTATTGCTGGGCTACCTGATGTACCGGTCCGGCCTGGTGCCACGGGGGCATGGCCGTGCTAGGGCTCATCGGAGGTCCTCTGATCTGCCTTTCGGGGATCGCCGTGCTGTTCGACGTATTCCAGTACGGCGGCACGGGGCAAAGCATCGCGACAATCCCGGAGTTCCTATGGGAGCTGTCGCTTGGCATCTACCTCACCGTCAAGGGATTCAAGCCGTCTCCGATCCTCGCTTCATCTGATGCTCGGTAACTCGCGCAGCTGAGGTTCCACCCTTTCGGCAACATCTCGAACATCGTGAGACTCACGGAGCAGGCCGTCGATCGCACGGTCGAGTGCGCGAAGAAGTTCGTCGCGCTCCAACGACCGCACGAGAGCGTCGTCGAGCTCGGCGACAACGGAGGAGGGAAGATCGTCGAATCCCTTGCCGTAGCCTGTCTGTATCTCCCGGTGTAAGCACGCAAGCGTGAGCGCGCTATCGCGCAGCGCGCTGATGGAGTACTCCGCTTGCCACCACTTCCCCCGATCGATGCTGGCACGCGCGGTGCGCGCATAGATGACGCCCCACCCAAAGACGTCGTCAGGCGACGGAGGTGGAGCGTAGTCCGTGGTATGCGCGCCGAAGAGGAGCTTGAACCTCGGGCTTCCTTGCCGAAATCCGGATGCAGGCGCGAACGACAAGTCAACCTGGAGCCAGTCGCCGAGCAGGAATACACGGTACGTCGTTCCGCGCACCGCGAGGTCGAACAGCGTCACGGCGTTGAACTCGTCCGACATCGTGCGCGACCAGCCGTCGATCACGTCCTCGATAGCGAAGCTCTCGTCGACCCCGAGCGTGATGTCGATGTCGGACCATTCGTCTCCCTGGCCCGCAGCGAGCGAGCCGACGAGAGCCGCCGCGACGATGCGAGGATCCGACTCGGCGATCTCGACAAGCCTTCGCTGAACGCGTTCGCGTTCAGTGGTTGTGAACATCGCGCTGATTATGCGGACCGGCGCGACGCGCGCGAACGAGACCTCCGCTAGCCCCAACCTGAAGGAGTCGTCGTCGGACGCTGGCCCTAGACGACGTCGAGGATCGGGTAGCGCGCGTCGAGGTCGAGGCAGGCCGCGGCGAAGAGGGCGGTGCCGAGGTCGCCCGTCCAGAGCGAGTAACGGCCACGGCCGTTCGAAGCGCGGAGGCGCTCGTCCTGGCCGAGCGCATGAACGGCGAAGCGGCGCGAGCGCTCGAGCGCATCGAGGCGAGCCTGGGCCGCCTCGGCGACGGGTCCTTCCTCGTATCCGCGTGGCATCACCCGAGTGTACGCGCAGCCCTATGATTCGAAAAGGCACTGTTCCCAGCGCCTCTCCTCTATCCGGTCGTGACCCATGCGGCTTGCGTCGTCGGAGGCAAGGCGACCGAGACGCGCTGCCATGTGGCGCCGCCGTCGGTCGTGTGCCAGAGCTTTCTTGGAACGCCACGACTCGAGTAGTCCTCGTACGAGTATGGCTGAGAGTACGCCCATGCCTCTCGCGCCCCGACAGCCGCGAACTCCGTGATGTACTTCGTGCGCGTCCGCAAAAGCCGCCAGGACTGCCCGCCGTCATGGCTCGTCAAGAGCACGAGACCGAGGAGGTTCCACTTCCCGGTCGCGCATTCCAGCCAGATGTCGCGATTGGTCGGCCGCCACGTGCGTGTGCACGTATCGGTTCCGTACCACCGACCACTGGCCAGCCGGACATACGCGGGTCCGCGGAACCGGCGGCGCCGGTCGGCAATCTCCATTTTCCTTCGGGAGGGCGAGCGTATGAGCCTCCATGTCCGGCCGTCATCCCTGGTAACGGCCGGGCCGGCTGCGGTTCCGACCACGAGGCCGCTATCTGTCAGTGCCATCGAAAAGCCTGTGAGGATCGTGTAGCCGAGCGTCCGGGGTTCCCCGCTGACACGCCATGTACGCCCACCGTCCGAGGTTCGCCAGACGACTCCGGCTCCTTCGTCACCCGCCCACGCGTGGCGCGTTCCGTGGAACGCCGTGGGGATTGCCGGCCCGCCGCCTGTTCCGCCGCTCGCGCAGACGGAGGTGGAGAGCGGCAGCGAGCGCGGGCTCCAGGTTCGTCCGCCGTCGTCGGTCGTCCGGAGCCTGTAGAACGAACATCCGCCGCTCGCGCCGGAGCGCCACCGCTCGTCCACCACGAACCCGCGCCGACCGTCGGTAAAGGCAAGGGCAATCACTCGCCGGTTCCGCTGGCGCCAGAGGGTCCGCCAAGACGTGCCCCCGTCAGTGCTCAGACGGACAATGCTGCTCCAGTCCCCGTTCAAAAATCCGCTTGACCCTTGGGCCGCGATCAGCACGCGCGCCGACACGGTGTCGAGGGCCACGAGTGGCGGTCCGCACGTTCCGCCGATCGGGCGCCACGTTAGTCCGCCGTCCCGCGTCCGCCAGAGTTGATGACCGCTGGGACATGTCCTTTGACGACCGCCGACAAATCCATCTCTCGAGGTAATGAAGCGGACTGCGCTGGGTCGGGCAGGCAGGTGGAAGCGACGCCAGTGGCCACCGGCGTCATTCGTGCGATAGAAGATTGCCGGTCGCTCCGGATACTGCTCCCACGGCTGCGGCGCCGCAAGAATCCAGGTCCGTCGCGTAAGAATTTGCACTCTCCCGCCGCCAGGAGACTGTAAGCGCCGCCACGTCCGGCCCCCGTCGTCGCTTGCAACGAGAAGTCGCGAAGCATGCGGGTCGTAGCCGACCCTGCGGAGGTTGCGCCGCGGGATGAAGCCGGTAGCGACGATCGTGCGGCCGGCGACGCTAATTGCCTCGAAGCTGACCTGATTCGCGCTCCAGAGTGTCCGCCAACTGGCGCCTCCGTCGTCTGTCCGCTCGATGCGGCCGCGGTCGACCGGACGAGCCCAGCCAATCCTGCCGACAAATCGCAAACCGCCCGTCGTCGCGGCGAAGCCGACACGCCGGGACACGAACGCGAGGTTGGAGGGTCCGGCGCCGGAGGCACGCGACAAGGGAGGTGGCCCCGTAACAAAACGCATGGCCTCCGACATAGGGCGCGCCGAGTCCGAAGCGCCACCGCCAACTGCCGCGGCGACCGCCGCCACGCACACAGCTCCTGCGGCGAGTCGGCCGCGCATAGCACGCTCGGCCATTCTGCAAGTCTAGGGTGGGCGGTACTGTGAGGGCGTCGGTGTCGGGACACCGAGTTCTGTCAAGGGCTGTTTGTGCCAACTCTGTAACAACGTCGTGGCTTCGCCGATGGTCGAGGCGTAGCAAGCAAAGAACCCGTTTCCTCACTCTCGGTTTCTTGACGCGTCGCTGAGTGCCCGTAGGCCTGTGGGACAAGTGTTCAGACACACGGCCCGCCGGCTGGAGGGCGCTCAGCGACGCGAGGCGTTCCCGGAGCCCGGCTCCGCCGGGCGGGAGGGAACGCCGGTCAGGAAAGCGAGTGGGCGGTACTGGGCTCGAACCAGTGACCCCCAGCTTGTCGAGCTGGTGCTCTCCCAACTGAGCTAACCGCCCTGGAAACTTGATTGTAGCTTCGGCAGGTCGCAGGTGGTTACTCAGCCGGGGGTCGAGACCGGCCGCCTGAACCGGCGACGAACAACGAAAGCCACCGAGAACAGAACGAGCGCCGCGAGGCTCGCCAAGAGGACCGCCTTCGTACGATCGTCACCCGAGCCGGCGGTCGCAGCCGGCTGGTCCGGAGTTGGCGTTCCTGCGCCCCCGCCCGTGGAAGCAAGCTTCGCAGACCCGTCGCAGAGGTTGGTCTCCAGCACGTCGCTCCTCGAGCGGGTCCGCGCATAGATCTGCCAGCGCTCTCCCGCGCTGACGTCCACGCTCACCGAGGTCGTCATGCCGGGGCCATCGGATCGCGCCTCGACGCCCGTCGAGACAGCCGCCGTCTCCGGCCCGGTTCCCTTGAGGTACCGCTCGACCCGAAACCGCTGGATGCCCGTCGAAGTCGCCCCTTCGAGTGCCACGCCGATGAAGATCACATCAGCGCGCTGCTCGAACTGCTTGGTGGTGAGAGGCCCGATGCAAGACGCAGACGACGTGGCGGGCAGCACCAGGGCGAGCACCGCTCCCGCTCCGACGATTGTCGTCCAAAGGCGTTTCACCTCACGATTTATACGCCGCCGAGCACGAAAGACCTCACAGCGTCAAACCCGCTCGAGCGGCGCGTACTCGAGCATCAGCCGGCGCTCCACGCCATCGGCGAACTGAACCGTCACGACACCGCCCGCGTCGATGCCCGTGACGACCCCTTCGCCGAGCGTCGAGTGCCGGACGCTGTCGCCGGTGGAGAGATCGGGGATGTCCGTCCTCGGCGCGACGGTCCGGGAGCCGTAGCCCGTCCACGAGGTCGGCCGCAGCCGCTCGCGCTCCACGCCCTCATCCGGCAGCTCGTCCAGGAACCGCGAGGGCAGATTGTGGTTCCGGTTCCCCCAGAGCGAGCGCTGGGACGCGTGCGTAAGGGTGAGCCGCTCCTGAGCCCGCGTCATGCCGACGTATGCCAGCCGCCGCTCCTCCTCGAGCATCGCCTCCTCAAGCGACCGGGAGTGCGGGAAGATCCCCTCCTCCATTCCGATCATGAAGACGGCCCGAAACTCGAGCCCCTTCGCGTTGTGGAGCGTCATCAGCGTGACGAGGCTCTGCTCGCCCCGAATCGCGTCCTGGTCGGAGAAGAGCGAGATCTCCTGCAGGAAATGGGAGAGGCTCGACTCGTCGGCGGCCGCCTGGTACTCCTGCGCCGCGCCGACGAGCTCCTGGAGGTTCTCCATGCGGCCCTGCGCCTCGATCGTACGCTCGGCCTCGAGCGAGTCGAGGTAGCCGCTGCGCTCGAGCACGCGCTGGACGAGCTCGGGCACGGTCAGCTCCATCGCACCGGCCATCAGCGACTGGAGCAGCGTGCGCAGCCCCTGGACCGCGCGGAGTGGCGCCGCCCCCACTCCGGCCTCCTCGGGGAACTCGGTCGCCTCCCAGAGCGAGATCCCTCGCGAGTCGGCGTAGGTCTGGAGCTTCGCGATCGAGGTGTCGCCGATCCCCCGGCGCGGGCGGTTCGCAACCCGCATCAGCGAGACCGCGTCGTAGGGGTTGTCGATCACCTGCAGGTAGGCGATCACGTCCTTGATCTCGGCCCGCTCGTAGAACCGTGGCCCGCCGACCACCTGGTAGTCGATCGCCTGCCGCACGAGCACGTCCTCCAGGACTCGCGACTGCGCGTTCATGCGATAGAAGACCGCGATCTCGGCGCCGTTCAAGCCCTCCTCGACGAGGCGGGCGATCTCGACGGCGACCAAGCGGGCCTCGGCATGCTCGTCCTCGACCTCGAGCACGTGGATCGGCTCGCCCTCCCCCAGCTCCGACCAGAGCTCTTTCGGCTTGCGCTCGCGGTTGTTCGCGATCACGGCGTTCGAGCCGCGCAGGATCGTGTTCGTCGAGCGGTAGTTCTGCTCGAGCGGGATCACGCGCGTGCCGGGGAAGTCGTGCTCGAACTCCATGATGTTGCGGATGTCCGCGCCGCGGAAGGCGTAGATCGAGTTGTGGGTCACCAGACCACCCGCTACGAAGTTATGCGTGCCTTCGACGTCGAGGTCGTAGACGGGCCTGTCGAGCACGACTGCTTCGACGGCCGTGACCACTTCGAATTCGCCGTCCTCGTTCACCATCAGCATCCCGGGCCGCACCGCCGACGCCGGCATGAACGGCAAAGAGTTCCAGTCCTTCGCCGGCCCAGCCTGAGCGGCGAGCCTCGCCGTGAAGCGGACCGAGACGTCAAGAACGTCCTCAATTTCTTCGACGCTCTCGACAAGCGATGCGAAGTCGGAGTGGGCCTTCTCGACGCGCCAACCGCTCGACCCTCGGTACGCAGGGCGCGTGGAGATTCCAGCCTCTTCGAGCGCGTTACGGCCCTCTTCGTCATAGCCGAACAACGCCAGACGGTGCAATGTGCGGTGGCCTCGAAAATCGCCGCACAGTGAGACGGTGAGTCGCCTACGGACTCGAGCTCCCCGCGTGGTCGTCGCGGCGCTGAAGTGCGGATGGTGAAAGCTCAGCCCATGGTCTCGAAGGAGCTCTTGGCCCGCGGACTCGGTGTCGAGCTCGCCGAAGACTCGATCGAGCAACGATTGGTCCTCCACAACGCTCCGTCCGGTCAAGCCTTTCGTCGGTCTCGCGACGAACGGGAGCGTCGGCAACTGGTAGCGCAGAGAGAGCATGATCTCTGCAACGCGCGCTTCCGGCTCGCTCGCGTGCACTGCGATGACCCACGTGGCGTCCGCATGCTCGCCGTTCATTCGCATGGCCGGCCCTGGGAGCGAGCGTCGCTGTCCCCGCGTGTACGTCTGCGACACGCCGATACGGAAGCCTGAGCCGCGCTTCCACATCAGGTAAGTCATGTAGAGCTGGGGTGTCTTCCCTGCCTTGAAGCCTGCAAAGTGAGTGTGCTCGGGTGTACTGACGAGACACTTCCCAGTCGCGGTTGAGACCGCGGTGCCGATCTTTCTCGACGATCGGTGCACTCTTGTGACAGTGGCCGGTCGGAAGACGCCGCTCCCGTAGCACGACATGACGTCGTCGCCGGCGCGGATAGCCTCGATCGGCTTCTGCGAGCCGTCTCCCATTGTGATGAGTGTCCCGGCGACAACGCACTGGTCCGGATCTCCCACGGCGAAAAGGTTCTTGTGCTTTTCGGCCAGGAGCTGGAGCAGCCGGTACTGCGCGTGATTCGTGTCCTGATACTCGTCGACGAGGATGTAGCGGAAGGCGTTGCTCCACTTCTCCCTCGCCTCGGGGAAGTTCTCGAGCAGCCGAACCGTGAGGAAGAGCATGTCGTCGAAGTCGACCGCGTTCGAGGCGAAGAGGCGCCGCTGGTAGAGCTCGTACGCGTCGGCGACGGTCTGGTCGTAGAAGGACGAGACGCGCTTGGCGTACTCCTCCGGCGAGACGAGGTTGTTCTTCGCGGTCGAGATCTGCGCGTGGATCCCGCGCGGTACGAAGCGCTTCGGATCGCGGTCGAGCTCCTCGAGGACGGCCTTCGTCAGCCGGATCTGGTCGGCCTGGTCGTAGATCGTGAAGTTCGACCGGTAGCCGAGGCGGCCGGCCTCACGGCGAAGGATGCGTCCGCAGGCGGCGTGGAAGGTCAGGATCCAGATCGCGCGGGCGACGCCGCCGAGCATGTCCTCCAGTCGCTCGCGCATCTCGCCCGCGGCCTTGTTCGTGAAGGTGATCGCCAGGATCTCCTGCGGCTTTACACCGCAGGCGTTGATCAGGTGCGCGACGCGATGGGTGAGGACGCGCGTCTTGCCCGAGCCCGCGCCTGCAACGACGAGCAGAGGCCCCTCCGTGGTGAGGACAGCCTCCTGTTGCGCAGGGTTCAGGTCGGCGAGATAGGTCTCGGGCGAGGCCACTGGCACTGTCCGCCGATGCTAGCGGCGCCGCCTCGCAAGGTGGGAAGATGAAGCGACGATGAGCTACTCCTTCGGATCGATCGACGACATGGGAGACGGCGTCTTCCGCAAGGTGCGCCGAGAGCTCGGCGTGACGGCGTTCGGCGTCAACGCGCTCGTGCTCGCTCCCGGCGTGGTCGGCAGGCCTCACTACCACGACGAGCAGGACGAGCTCTACTTCGTCCACCGCGGCACTGCGCGCGTCGAGGTCGGCGGCGAGACGCGAGAGCTAGGGCCCGGAGGTGTCTGTCACGTCGAGTCGACGACGCCGCGCCGGGTGACGAGCGTCGGGGACGAGGACCTCGTGATGCTCGTTGTCGGCGCGAAGGGCGGCTACGTGGAGCGCGACGGCCACCTCGCCGATCCGGACAGCTTCTAGCCGGCGGCAGCCTGTCGCTCGTCGGCGAAGTCGACTACCGAGGCCCAGAAGTCCGCCTCCGGACAGGGGCGGCCGATGAAGAAGCCCTGAGCGAAGTCGCAGCCGTAGCCGGCGAGCATCTCGAGTGCCTGTTCGTCTTCGACTCCCTCGGCGACAACCTCGAGGTCGAGGTTGTGAGCGAGCTCGATGGTCGACCGGACGATCGTGGCGTCGCTCTCGTTTGTCGCCATTCCCATCACGAACGACCTGTCGATCTTGATGACGTCCATCGGCAGGCTCTTCAGATAGCTCAGGGACGAATAGCCGGTGCCGAAGTCGTCGATCGCAAGCCGCACGCCGACCACCTTCAACCGCTCGACGACCTCGCGCACGCGCTGCGGGTCGCCCATGATCAGGCTCTCGGTGATCTCGAGCTCGAGCCGGTCGGGGTCGAGCTTGGTCTTATCGAGGAGATCGGCGATCTGATCGGGCAGGCTCGCGTCGAGCAGGTCGAACATGGTCAGATTCACGGCCATGCCCAGATCGAAACCGCGCTCGTGCCAGCTTCGAAGCTGGGCAGCCGCTTCGGCCAGCACGTAGTCGCTGAGCTGTCGACTGGCGCCGGTTCGCTCGACGAAGGGCACGAATGCTCCGGGCTGGAGGAGACCTCGCTCAGGATGCTGCCAGCGCACGAGCGCCTCAGCCCCGGAGACGACCCCGCTTCTCACGGCGATCTGCGGCTGGAAGTGCAGGACTAGCTCCTTCCGCTCCAGCGCAGGCCGGAGCTCACTTACGAGCTTGAGCGCAGTGGCCGTGCTCCCTTCCAGCGTGCCGTCGTAAAGAACGAAACCGACTCGCCGATCCTTTGCGACGTACATGGCCGCGTCGGCTGTCTGCACCAGCGCGTCGACGTCGACGCCGTTGTCGGGGTAGGTCGAGATTCCGATGCTGACCTCGACGAAGAGCGGGATGTCGCGAACGAGGAACGGCGCCTCGAGTGACGCGTGGATCTTCTCGGCGAGAGCCCCGGCCTCGATCCCGGTGAGCCCCGATCCGATCACGCCGAACTCGTCACCGCCGAGCCGAGCGAGCATGTCTCCGTCCGGCGTGACCTCGCGCAGCCGCGCGGCGCAGGCCTCGATGAGCTCGTCTCCGCTCGCATGGCCGAGCGTCTCGTTGATCTCCTTGAAGCGGTCGAGGTCGAGCAGCAGAACCGACAGGTGGGCGTCGTCACGGCGTAGGGCTTCGAGCTCTCGGGCGATCCGGGTGCGAAAGTGCAGCCGGTTCGGGAGCCCTGTCAGCTCGTCATGGAACGCCTGGTACTGGATTCGTTCCGTGTGCCGACGAAGACGCCTGGTGACCCGTACGAGCAGCGGTAGGAGCAGAGCGAAGAGCAGGAGGAGGACGACCTCGAGGATGCCCGCGATCGGCAGAAGCGTCGCGCGCGCGGCTCTCGCGATCGGCCCGTAGTCCTGATGAATCGAGACGACTCCCTTGCCGCGCCCAACCGTGACGGGCATGTACGAGCGCAGCACCTTGAGACGCCCGTGACGCTCATCCGCGTGCGGGATCGACGCGACCTCACTCGTCACCGTTCCCCCGAGTGCCTCCTTCGTCCTCTCCACGCTTCCGACGCGGCGTCCGATGAGGTTGTGATCGGTGGAGTAGGTGACGACCCGATCGGGCCTGGTCAGCGTCACGAGAACGGTTCCCGGAAGAAGCACCTTCCGCCGGAAGACCCGGTCGAGGTGCTGCCGGCGACTCGGGCTGACGGGCCGCGCCAGATCCGATGCCCGGAGCCTCTCAGGGAGGATCTCCTCGCCCAGAAACTGGGCGTGCTTCGCCGCCGTCCGCTCTGCCTCCAGGGTGTTGAGATGCCTCGTGAACATGATGATCGCGGCACCGCCCAGCCCGAGGCAGAGCGCCGTCACGACCGCAAAGCGAAGGACGAGTCGCGGCGGGCGCTCCGAGAGCTGCATGGGCCCATTCGCCGGGCGGAGGCTTTTCAGGAACGGATTCATGTGGAGGGCGCGATTCAGCGCGGCCGCGGCGGTCTACCCGGCGGCGCGTGGACCGGGACTTGGACGGGCAGCGTTGGCGGGCGCGCTTGCGGAGGAAGGTCAGGGACTTGAGGCGGCGGGACCGGGTCCGGAATCGGAAGCTGTGCCGGAGGGGGCGGCGGAAGCGGAGGCGGCGGAGGGGCAGGCGGAACCGGCTGAGGAGTCACTGCGGAGGTGTCCTCTGCAGGCGCTGCGGGCGATGGAGCGTTTCCAGCCGATCCGCCGTCGTCCGCGAGTGAGCCTTCGCTCACCCCGACTGGCGACTCCTTGCTTTCAGGCGGCGAGCCCCTGCGCGACCCTTCTCCGGAGCCGTCATCCGTCCCGGTTCGGCCCGCTTGGCCGGGTGAGCCCGGCGCATCGGCCGACATCGAGCTGGGGGCGGTGGCGAGCTCTGCCGCCGACAGCCTGATCACTCCTACAGACGCCTCTTCGCGAGAGTCGATCTCGGCGGCCGGGAGACCCGGCAGGTCAACGACGATCTGCTGCGTGTTAGCAGCCAGCCCGGCCGCGACCCGATAGACGAGCGACGGGATCGGTACGGCAAGCCCGCTTGCTGTCAGGGTCGGCACGGGCAGGAAGACCAGCCCCGCGAGGGCGAGGAGCTTCCGCCAGCCGTCAGAGCCGGCGCGTAGGTCCATGGTCGTAGCGCTTTGCCGCAGCACCTCACTCACAATCACGCCATTCAGCCACCGTAGACACCCCCATTTGGGGTAGGCCGCAGTGCCCGTTCAGCGTGTCGCTTCGTCGAGCGCCTGCCCGATCCAGGCCACGGCCGCTTCCAGCGCGGCCGGATCGGACGACTTGACGACGACCTCCACGGTCGCGCCGTCGACGTGGAACTTCGGGTACGAGCCGACGAGCACGCCCGGGTAGCGGCCCCCCATCGCCTCGAGCACGCCGACGATGCGCGCCTCGGTCGTCTCGTAGACGCGCCGCCACGACGTGATCGACGTCTCTGTCTTGAGTTCGGCCGTCACCGTCCCGAACATCGCCTTCATCTCGGCGGGCAACCCGGGGAGCACGTAGACGTTGGCGACGACGAACCCGGGCGCCCCGCCGAGCGGGTTCTCGAGCGGCCGTGCTCCCCCGGGCAGGTTTGCCCAGCGCGCCGCGTATTCCGGGTCGGCCGGAAACCGGGCGCGAAGGCGCTCGGCCAACTCGACGACCTCGTCCTGCGGCGCCTCGAACGCGGCGGCCATCGCTTCGCGGGTCACGTCGTCCGGAGTGCCGCCGAGCCCGCCCGTGACGATGACGAGATCGGCGCGCTGCGCTTCCGTGCGCACGAATTCGGCGATGCGCCCCACCTCGTCGGGCAGCGAGGCCATGAGCGTCACCGTAACGCCAAGCTCCTCGAGCTGCTGCGCGAGCCAGGCCGCATTCGTGTTGACCGTGTCGCCGGCGAGCAGCTCGTTGCCGATCGTGATGATGGACGCCGTGACTCGCCCGGCCATGGAACGAGACTAGCCGAGTGGGAAAGGCTTCCGAGCCAGGGCGGCAAGCACCTGCGAGGTGACCCACACCGGAGTCGTCGCGTAGCTCTTCGAGTACCGGTAGCTGCCGTCGGAGCGCCGGAGGCTCGCGAGGTACCGAAACGGCGCACGGCCCGGGTCGCGGCGCGCCGCCACGATTGCCTGAATCGCCCAGGCCGTCGACTGGGCGTCCGAGGCGCGGCCCCGGACGAGCGGGAAACCGCCGTCCTTGCGTTGCAGACCGCGGAGGTACGTGATCGCCCGGCGGATCGACCATGCCCGAGCTCCGACGCCGCCCGCGCGCAATGCCTGGACGGCCGCTGCCGTGTCGTTCGAGTCCGGGGCGCCGCGCGGGTACCAGGCCCAGCCGCCGCTGCGGTGCTGGGAGCGAAGGAGATACGTGACGCTCGACTTCGCGGGCCGGTCCGTCGCTCGGAGGGCGAGGACGCCCCAGATCGTGGAGTTGACGAGCGAGCCGATCCTCCCGTCGGGCCGGCGAAGCGCCTCGAGTCGCGCGACCTCCGCGCTCGTGTCGCGCCCGAGGGCGTCGAACGCGAGAATTCGCAGGGCGAGATCTGCCGCCCCGGAGGCAGGCTTGTCCGCGAGGTACTCCGCGGCAGGGCCGGAAGGCTTCTGGCCCGAGGCAACGAGACCGAGGGTCGCCCAGGCGGTGAGGGCGGGGTCGGACCGGCCGCCAGGCTCGGCGAAGCCGCCGTCAGGCTGCTGGTGGGACGCGACGTAGCCGCCCGGAGAGGCGGCAAGCGCTACTGACGCAGCGGCAAGGGCGAGCTTGATGCCCACACGACCTCCGTCCGGAGCCTGCGGGCATAGCGCTCGAGCAGGCGTCTCAGCTCAGGTCCGATCGCAAGCGCGATCACGACATTTCCGACGGCGTGCGCCGCCTCGTACCAGATGCCCTGGCCCATGACGACCGTGAGCGCCTGCCATGTGTGCGGCCAGAACGCAACCCAGAACCAGAGGTCCATCATCGCGCTGAACGCGAACCCAAGCACGAAGCAAACCGCGGCAAATGCAATGCGGTGCCGGACGAGACGTGCAAGGGCCGCCCCCGCTAGCCCGCACGCCCCCCAGCCGAGCATCTGCCAGGGAGTCCACGGCCCCTGGCCGAGGAAGAAGTTCGACGCAAGCGCAGCGAGCGCGCCGGTGGCGAAGCCGGCCCTCGCCCCGAGCGCCGCGCCCGCTGCGACGACGATCACCGTCACGGGCTGCACGCCCGGTATGGCGACGAAGAGCACACGGCCGGCTGCGGCGACCGCCGCGAGGGTCGCGACGAGCACGATCTCCTTGGAGGCGCCGGAGCCTGTCTCGAGCCACGCCGCACCGGCGACGACCAGCCCCATCGCTGCAAGGAGTAACGGCAGGCCCGAATGCTCTGGGGCGACGGCGACCCACGCGGCCGAGGCGACTGCGGCACCGACGGCTGCCAGCGCGGCCAGCCTAGGCATGGGCAAGCTCCTTCGCGCCAAGCTCCACGCCTCGGTCGGCGACCTCGCCCGCGAAGACGAGATCGTGCGTTACGACGAGCGTCGCGCGGTGCGACGCCTCCCGGCGGATCAGGTCCGCGAGCTCGGCCTTGCGGGGAGGGTCGACTCCCCGAGTCGGCTCGTCGAGAATCAAGATGTCGGGGTCGGCGACGAGCACGCAAGCAAGAGCAAGTCGCTCACGCTCGCCACTCGAGAGGTCGCGAGGATGCCGCGTTTCGAACCCTGCCAGGCCGAGCTGGGCGAGTGCGCGGCGAGCGCGGCCGAGGTCGCCACCGACCGCGAGCGCAACCTCGTTCTCGACGCGATCAGTGACCAGGTACCGCCCTGGATCTTGCGAGAGATAGCCCACCCGCCCACGGCGCACCACGGTCCCGTGCTCGGCCTCCAGGAGGCCCGCGGCGATCTTCGCCAGCGTCGTCTTGCCGATGCCGTTTCGCCCGGTGAGCACGACGACCTCGCCGCGGCGAAGCGTGAGCGAGATTCCGCTCAGCACCGGGTCTTCACGGTAACTGTAGGTCACGTCCTCCAGCCGGCACAGGTCGTCACCGTCGGACTCCAGCTCGCCAAGCGGCGCCGACTCTCCCGGGATGTAACCCGGACGGTTTGCGCCCAGCCACTCGAGCGCCTCGGCGCGTGGAGCGTCGAGGAGGACGCGGCCTGCTTCGAGGAACAGCACGCGGTCGCAGCGTTCGAGCGGCATGGCCGGTCGCTGCTCGGAGACGACAACGGCGCTGTCGAGCTCGACGGCGAGATCGAGGAGCGCCTCGGCTCCCTCAGGGTCGAGCTGTGACGTCGGCTCGTCGAGTAGCAGGAGCGCTGGTTCGAGCGCGAGGACGGACGCGAGGCAGACGCGCTGCAGCTCTCCGGCCGAGAGCGTTTCCGTGCGCCGCTCGGCGAGGTGGTCGATGCCCGCCTCGGCGAGCGCCGCGTGCACACGGGGCCAGATGCGATCCGGCCGCGTCCCGACGTTCTCGAGGCCGAAGGCGACCTCGTTCGCGACTCGCCCGAAGACGACCTGGTCCTCCGGGTCCTGGAAGAGCGAGGCGACCCGCCCGGCGAGCTCGGCCGGGCTGGCGCGGCGCGTATCTCGGCCGTCGATCTCGACCCTGCCCTCGAAGCGGCCGCCGTGGAAATGCGGGACGAGGCCGGCGAGCGCTCGCAGCAGGGTGGACTTCCCCGAGCCCGACGGGCCGAGCACCGCGATCACCTCTCCGGGCTCGATGCGAAGCGAGATGTTCGAAAGCGACGGGGCCGTCGCGTCCGGGTACGAGAACGTCAGGTCGTCGACGCGCGCTAGGCCCATGTCGCCGCCAGGACGAGCAGGAGGGCCGTCGCCATCGTCAGCCGGTCGAGCTTCGACCAGGAAGGCGAGGGTGCGCGCGTTCGGCCGGGCCGCCCGAAACCGCGCGCTTCCATCGCCTCTGCGAGGTTGAGCGAGCGTTCGAGCGAACCGGCGACGAGCGGCGAGAGCAGGCGCGCTCGGCCCTGGACGCCGTTCACCTCCACCCCACGCCCGCGGAGCGCCTCCACGAGCCCGGCCGCATCGCGCTCGAGGGTCGGTACCAAGCGGGTGGCCAGGCCGACCGCGAGCACCGAGCGGCGCGCGAACCCGGCTGAATGCAGCAGCCGGTCGAGGTCGAGCAGCAGGACGTACGCAGCGAACGCGAGCCCGACTGCCGCGAGCCTCAGCGCCTGCGTCCCCCCGGTCGCGAGCTCTTCTCTCGTCACATCCACGATGCCGAGCACGGGCAGGCTCGGCCCTTCCCAGAGCACGTACGACCCCTCGTGTGAGACGAACGGGCTGAGCACGAAGAGCGAGAGCGAGGAGATGAGGGTTCCCGCGAGGTAGACGAAGCGTCGGGCTCTGGGTGCGCGAAGGCACATCGCAAGCAGACCGGCTGCGATCGCCCCGACCACCCAGGCGCGTTCCGTCGCTAGTGCCATGACGGCCAGGGAGGCGAGCAGGGCGGCTGCCGGGACGGGGCTCATGGGACGCTGTACCTGAAGCGGAACTTCGCCGGGTCTCGGGCGAGCTCGGCCGCATCACCCGCAAAGACGAACTCGACGGGCGAGTCCGCGGCCCCGTCGGCGTCTCTGAGAGCAGCGGTGAAGCGCGGTGGCCCGCTTTCGACCGAGAAGACATTCGCTCCGTCAGGTGCCGGCTCCGAAAGCGGCTCGACCGAACTCGCGTGGAGGAGTTGTCCGATCGCCCGTGCTCCCTTCTCCTTGCCGGCCGCGTAGCGAACGGCGACCTCGCGGACCTTCCCGTCCCAGCCGTGCAGGAACGGCTCGGGGAAGGCGCCGACTACGACGGGTTGGCGCATCTCCCCGCTCCAGGAGCGGAAGTCCCACCACTCGACGTCGCCGGGGCGAAGCCGGTAGTCGGCTGCGCTGCGGTCGGCCTCGACGCCGTTCAGGAACCAGAACCAGTCCCGGCGCTTCGAGATGTCGCCCTCGACGCCCTCGATCGACTGGACGTAGCGCCCGCCGTAGCGCTTCGAGACGTCCGCTTTCCGGTCGAGGGCCTCCATCGCGGTCAGCCCGGCCGGCACCGTCTCGACGAGGAGCACCGTCGCTCCGCGGTCGCGTGTGACCCAGAGCGAGGCGCTCCCCGAGCCCGCGCGCTCCTGCCCGCAGCCCGAGAGCAGCAGGCCGAGCGCGAGGGCCGCAAGGGAGGCACGTCTCACCGCAGGGCGTTCGAGCGGACCGCGCCCTGCGCTGTCGCGCGCACGAGACCGCGATGCTTCCCGACGCACCCTCGCCCGGCACGAGCAGCGACCCGGCGACCGTCGACATGCAGCGTCGCTCCTGCGGCCGGGGTCGACTGGCCAAGGTCGTTCTGCGAGAGCACCGAGTAGCAGTTACGCGCTGCGCGGCGCTTGAGCAGGAGCGTCGGCGAGCCTCCCTGTGCGGTGAAAGTCGTCCAGTACCAGAGCACCGTGTCGCCGGCTCTGATCGTGGCCTGGTCGGCCGCGAGCGGCGGAGAGACGCCGTTCACCTTGTAGCTCCAGCCGTTGAAGCCCTCTCCGGGGTAGCGGCCGATCTGGTTCACGAACGGCCCCGGGTTCACGTGGTAGTAGAACTCGCCCGCGAAGCTGGCGGCATCGAGCGCCGTCAGCGCGTTCGAGCCGGCTTCGAGCGTGGGCTGGGCGGCTCCGAAGATCGTCGTCGTCTTGCCTTCGACGCGGATCTTCACTCGCACGGCCAGCGCCGAGGGGGCTAGCACGGCGAAGAGAGCAGCCGCGACTGCCAGGATGGTGAGTCGTCGAAACACGAATCCTCCTTCCGCGAGGGGTTCGAATTGCGGCGGCGCGGAAGGTCTTCTGACTCGGGGCTCCCCCCTTCGCCACCTTCCCAGCCCGAAGGCCAGTGGTTCTTGGCGGAGGAGCAACTCCCCTTACAGCGGCGGGACCGTCCCGGATTCGCACCGGGTTCCCTTACCGCGTGCCGTTGGTGGCGACCCTATCATGGCCTGATGCCGGTTCCGGTAAAACGTCCGCGCCGGCAAAGCCGGCCCGGCCTCTTGGTCGGCATCGCAAGCGATGCCTCAGGGGCGCTTTCGGTTTGGCTGCCCGTGATCGCGTGGGCGGCTGTGATCTTCGCGCTCTCGTCCATCCCGAGCCTCAGCACCGGGCTCGGATTCTGGGACACGCTCTTGCGCAAGGGTGCGCACTTCGCCGAGTACGCGATCCTCGGGGCGCTCCTGCTGCGAGCCCTCGGCCGCGAGTGGGTCGCAGTGGCCGCAGGCGTGGCCTATGCGGCCAGTGATGAGCTGCACCAGCACTTCGTCCCGGGCCGGCACGGATCCCCGTTCGACGTCGCCCTCGACGCGGTCGGCGTCGCCCTCGGCGTCTATCTCCTCCACCGTCTCCAACAGACGCGTCCGGTGTCAGACACCGGACATGGCCCATGAGAGTGCACCGGCTCGAGTCTGACAGCGCGCTTGAGGCTGCTTCCTGCCGTCCGTACCGCACCTGTCCGGTGTCTGACACCGGACATGGCTGATGAAGGCGGTGGCTATTGAGTTGGACGGCGTGCTCGGCGACACCCGGCCGCTCTGGCGCGACTGGCTCGAGGATGCGGCTCGCCGGTTTCGGGCGATCGCGCCTCTCGACCCGGGCGCACTGCCGGAGGACCGGGGAGAAGCGGCGCGCGAGCTCGACCGGTGGGCCGAGGCGGGGGTCGGCGACTGGCGGGCGGCGCTGGAACGGTTTGCCGAGGACCGCGCTCCTGTCTACCTGCGGCCGAGCGCCGAGGTAAGCGCAGCGCTACGAGGGCTCGCTGCCGCGGGCTATCGGCTCGGAGTCTTCACCGACGCGCCCGAGCCTCTAGCCCGCGTTGCGCTCGCCCAACTGGGAGCCGAGCGGCGAGTCGAGGCGCTCGAGGCCGGCGCGGACGCACTGGAGCGCCTGAGAGCGCGGTTCGGGCCAGCGACGATGGTCGTCCGCGACCGGGCCGGGCTCGACCTACAATCCAGGTAATGAAGCAGAAGGAGCTCGGTGATCGCCAGCTAGACGCGCTGCTCGAGCGACTCGACAAGCTGAACGGGGAACTGCGCTCGCTCAACCGCAGGCTCGACTCCGGGGAGCACCTTGCCCCGATCGTGCACGAACTCGGTGCGCTGAACGACTCGCTCCAGGCTCTCGCCTACGCGGCGCTCGGCCAGCAAGGCCCAAACGTCCGCCGCCGCAGAGCCGGCTAGTTCAATTCGCCAGCCTGTAGACCCTGCCGCCCTGCACGGAGGTCAGGTAGAGCTCCCCGCGGGCGTCCTCGCCGAACGACGACACGCCGGTGACCGTGAACGGCTCGTCGCGCACCTGCGTGCCGCCTCCCGACATAACGCTGCGTACGCGGCTCGCGCAGTTGTCGCCGAAGAAATAGCGCCCGACCGCGGACGGCACGGCCTTGCCGCGATAGACGAAGCCGCCGATCACCGAGCAGTTCGGGGGGTTGGGCAGGACGACGTACGGCATGACGAGGCGACCGGCGCTGTTCGGCGTCTCGTTCGTGTAGCGCGCCTTGCCCTCGAACACGCGCCACCCGTAGTTCTCGAGACCAGGACTCGAGCGAGGCGTGAAGTTGAGCTCCTCCCATGCGTCCTGGCCGACATCGCCGATGTAGAGGTCGCCCGTCAGGCGGTCGAACGAGAAGCGCCAGGGGTTGCGCAGGCCGTAGCCGACGATCTGGGCTACCGGCCGTCGCTTCTTCAGGTTGAAGCGCAAGAGCTTGCCGAACTTCGACTTCAGGTTCTGCGCGCGGTTCTCCGGGTCGCCGCCGGCGCCGCCGTCCCCGGTCCCCGCATAGAGATAGCCGTCCGGGCCGAAGGCGAGCTGGCCTCCATTGTGGTTCGAGTACGGATCCTGCTGGAAGAACAGCTGGCGAACCTTGACCGGCGAGCGCGAGAGGCCGCGTGACCGGTACTCCACGATCCGCGTGTCCTCGGCCTTGTCCGTGTAGTAGACGTAGAACCGCTTATTCGTCGCGAAGTTCGGGCTAAAGGCGACCGACAGCAGGCCCTGCTCGCCGCCGTTTGTGACGAGCCTCGTGATGTTGAGGAACGGCCGCGCACGAAGCCGCCCGCGCACGATCACGCGAATGCGCCCGGGCTTCTCCACCACGTAGACATTGTTCTTCTGGTTCCGGGGCGCGGCCACATGGACCGGCTCGCTCAGCCCGCTGGCGACGGGAACGATCCGCAACGGAATGGCTTCCGAGCCACCGCGCGCGCCGATTGCGACGACAGTCGCCAGAGCGACGAGGAGAAGGGCGGCAAGGCCGAAGCGGCGCATTGTTCGCTACTTCTTTAGCAGAATGCGCCGAAGCTCGTCTTCCTTGCCCGGCTCGAGGATCGCCAGCACCTGGTCGCCGGGCTGAAGCTGGGAGTCCGAGTCCGGAATCTCCGCCTGGCCTCCGCGCATGACGGAGATCAGCCTCGAGCCGGCCGGCAGCTTCAGCTGGGAGACGCGCTTGCCCGCCGAAGGCGAGCTCTTGTCGATCTGCACCTCGACGATCTCGAGGTTCTCCTTGCGCAGCTCGAGCAGGTGGATGAGCTCGTGCTCGGGCACCTCGTGCTCGATCAGAGCCATGATCGTCTGTGTGGCGCTGACGGTCGGTGAGATTCCGAGCAGGTCGAAATGCGCCTGGTTCCGCGGGTCGTTGACTCGGGCGATCGTCTTCTCCGCGCCGTAGCGCTCGCGCGCCATCTGGCAGATGACCATGTTGTCCTCGTCGTCACCGGTGACCGCGACCACGAGATCAGGCGGCCGACCGACGCCCGCGCGCTCGAGCACAAAGAGCTCGGTCGCATCGCCCATGATCGCGGCATGCTCGAAATCGTGGTCGAGGTGAACGAAGCGCTCGCGCTCCTGCTCGATGATCGTCACTTCATGGCCCATGCGGCGGAGGGCCCGCGCGAGATTCGAGCCAACCTTGCCGCCGCCGGCGACGAGGACGAACATCAGGAAGCCGCGGCAGGTGTCCGCACGGGCCTGACCGCGCAGGACTTGACCGCTTCCGACAGCACCTCGATCGCGTTCGAGGTCGGGCAGACGGTGCGAAGGCCGAGCGTCGCGTACAGCTCGGCGCGGGCCGGGTCGAGGATGCGCACGACTGTGCACTCGATGCCGAAGCGCTTCTGGGCAACCTGACCGACGACGATGTTCGTGTTGTCGCCGTTCGTCGCGACGACCACCGCGTCCGCCTCTTCGATGCCCGCCTCGCGGAGCACGTTCACGTCCATACCGTGGCCGACAATGAACCCACCCGTCCAGTTCTCACCGAGACGCGCGAGAGCCTCCTCGTTCTCGTCGATCGCGACAACGTCCCAACCGACTTTCCTGAGCTTCTTCGCCACGGCGGACCCCACGCGACCGCAGCCTACGACGATAGCCTTCATATTCGAAACGCAGATTACACCCGCGCCTCGGTGTCAGGAAGCCGCGTCCTCCTCCTCCAGGACGCCCTGTGGATAGGCGATCACCATTACTTCACACGGAGCCTTGCGGAGCACGAAGTCGACCGTGGGGCTGAAGAAGCGGGACTGCCGCCGCCAGCGCGGTGCCGACCCCATGACGATCAGATCGACGTCGTGCGCTCGGGCTTCGGACACGATCGCCTCGCCGATCGCGCGGGCGCGGAGGATCGCGACCCGAATCTCGATTCCCTGCTCGGCGGCGAGCAGCTTCGCCTCGGAGAGCGAGGCCTCGGCCTGCTCGTCCGCCTCCACGAGCTCGGCGTCCAGCTCCTGGTCGAGGGGAACCCTGATCACGTAGATGACCCACAGGGCGCACCGCTTCTCCTCCGCCAGGCGCAGCGCCGTGCCGAGCACCTCCTCGCCGATGATCCCGATCTTCATCGGGACGAGGATCCGCTCGTAGGCGCCCTCCGCCTCGGGGACGAGATCTCCGACGGCGGGTGTGACGCGCCCGAGCACCCGCTCCCGCGCCGCGATCCGCGAATAGACGAAGACGACGGCGCCCAGGGCGAGCCAGATGGGGCCAGCGATGCGTGACGCGCCGTGCGTCGCGATCGCCGCAATCCAGATCGCAAGGGTCAGTGGCGCCCCGACGAGTGCGGCGACGGGCACCTCCGTGCCTCGGATGCGGACGTTTCCGGGAACACGGAACGGACGCTCGAGCTCCGGTTCGGTGAAGCGGAGTCGTACGACGGCTACCTGAGCGGCCGTGAAGGCGATGAGGACGCCGAAGCTGTACAGGCTGGCGAGGAACCGAACCGGTTCGCCGGCCATCCTCGCGATCAGGAGGATTCCGGCCGAGATCACCGCCGTCGTCACGATCGCCGCGGGTGAGATGAGAGTCGTCCTGTTCAGCCGGCCGAAGGGGCGCGGCAACATGTCGCGCCGGCCCAAGGAGTACGCAAGGCGGCCTGCGCCCGAGACCGAGGTCGTCAGGACCGCGACGAGGATGATCGCGCCGGTGAGACCGACCATGACCCTGAGCCCGTCGACGACGACGGACGGAAGCTCGCCGCCGAACGCGGCAGCGAGACCGACGAGCGGGGCCTCCAGCCAAACCGTGCCGAGGTCGCTCGCCCAGCCGCCCGGTCCGTCCGGGTCGGGGTGTGCTGCATACGCCGAGAGCGCAACGAGGGCGATCAGGAACGAGATCGCGACCGCAGCGCCGATTCCGACGAAGAGGCTCCTGGGCAGGGTCCTCCCGGGCTCGCGAGTCTCGGCGGCCAGGTTGGCGACAGTCTCGAGGCCGGTGTAGGCGAGCATGGCCACTGGGATCGCAAACGCAATCGCCGACCACGTCGGCGCCGTGCCGAGATCGAGACCCTTGCCGAGGTTGTCGAGCGAGAGGAGCAAGGGCAGCCCGAGGCCAACGAGCAGCAACTGCACGAGAAGCGTGATCCCGGCGATGGCGATCGCGAGCCGGTAGAGACTCGGGCGGCGCACGAACCGCACCGCCGCCACGACCAGGATCACGCCGATTCCGACGAAGGCGTCGACGGGGCTGTCCGTCAGTGCTTCCCATCCGACCGCATGCCCTAGGTAGTGCGGCACGAAAAGGCCCGCGAGGGCGATCACGATCACGTAGTCCAGGAAGAGCGCCCAGCCGGTGAGGAAGCCCAGCTGGTCGTTGAACGCGCGCCGGACGAACGTGGCGGCGCCGCCCGTCTCCGGCAGGGCGGCGGTGCCCTCCGCATATGAGAGCGCGACGATCAGGAAGAGCGCGCCCGCAAGCAAGAGCACCCAGGGCGTGAAGCCGAGCGCCGACAGCGAGACGACCCCGAGAGCGAAGAAGAGCGAGGACGCGATCTCCCCGTACGCGACCGCCGCCAGAGACGGAGTCTCGAGCACGCGCTGGAGACCTGGGAGCTTGCGAGCCATCTACCGCGCCGTCCGCCAAAGGTACAGCCGGAGGACGCCCGCGAAAATGAGCAGCCCGCCGAACAGGAACCCGAGGCCGCCGCCGACGCCGAGTGCGATCGTCCGGACGACGATCACGACTCCGAGCACGATCATGACCACCGCGAGGACGCGCGCTAGCACCGGTCTACGTCGCCCTCTTGCCGGCGATGACGGCCACCCTGGTCGGCGCGTTTCGCAGCACGTAGTCGACGGTGCGCCCGAAGATCGGCTTGTCGCCGCCCCTCATCTTCCCGCGTGGAGCCCCGAGGATGATCACCTCGGCGTCGCGCCGCGCGGCCTCCTCGACGATCGCCGGCCCAGCGGCCCGTGCGCGCTCGACGCGGCTGATGGTCCGCACGCCTTCATAGCCCTCGAGCAGGACCTGGCCCTCATCGAGGATCTCGTACGCCCCCTCCTCCCGCTCCCGGAGGTCCGCGTCGAGAGGCTGGTCGAGCGGCACCTCGAGGACGTGCAGGATCACGATCGTGGCCCTCCGCTCCGACGCCAGGCGCGCCGCGGCCACGAGAGCCTCCTCGGACTCTGCCGTGCGCAGGACGGGGACGAGGATCGTCCGATACTCGACCTCGAGCCCCAGCACAACCGGCGGCGCCCGCAGCGTCTCACTGAGAGGAGCTTGGATCACACGCCGCCGGTAGACCGCGTAAGCGGTGAAACCGAGCACGAGCCAGCCGAGGCCGACCCAGCGCGTCTTCGGCTCCTGGACGAGGACGACGACCCATGCGATCCCCGTCCCGAGGCCGCCGAGGAGCGCGAACAGCGGCCAATCGACTCCCCTCAGGCGGAGGTTCGGCCGAGCCCGGTAGACGAGCTCCTCGTCCGGGTACCTGATCCGGAGCGCGACGACGGACGCGTGCGCGATCGTGAACGAGAGCATCGCTCCGAACGAGTACATCGTCCCGAGGAAGGTCGTTTGTCCAGGCAGGATGACGGCGATCGAGGCGAAGCCGGCGAAGACGACAAGCGCGAGCCACGGCGTCTTGAAGCGGGGATGGAGCCGGCGAAACACCTCGGGGAGCTGCCGGTAGGTCGCCATCGAGTACGTGATCCGCGACGCCCCGATCACCCCGGCGTTCGTCGCAACGAGCAGGATCGTCGCCGCCAGCAGGCCGACGTACACCTCCAGTGAGGTGAGCAGGGGCCCATGGAGGTCGAGATTCTTGACGAGCCCGAGCACGGGGTCGTTGGCGAAGCCGCCCTCCTCCGGCGGCTGCCCTAACTGCGTCTGATACTCGCCGTCTACCAGGTTCACGGGCAGCGCCGAGAGCGCGATCAGCGGCAGGGTGAAGTAGATGGCGAAGACGGCGACGGCGACGAGTCGGATCGACCGCGGGATGTCGCGCGGAGGATCACGTGCTTCTTCGGCAAGGTTCGAGATCGTCTCGATCCCTGTATACGCGATCATCCCGACCGGGATCGCAAGGAAGAAGTTCCCCCAGGTCGGGGCCGTCCCGAAATGCACGTTGTCCAGGAGGATGCTCGGGCTGAAGATGAGGACGAAGCCGAGTACCACGAGCAGGAGCTGCGTCGCGAAGTCGAGGATCGCCAGGAAGATGTTGAGCCCGGCAGCTTCCTGGATCCCGACCACGTTCAGGCTCACGAGCAGGACGATCACGATCGCGCCTCCGACGACGTCCCATGGGTTCTCCCGCAACGGCCCCCAGAAGATCGAGAGGTAGTGCGGGACGAAGAACGCCGAGATGGCGATCGTGATGATGTAGTTGAGCATCTGGGCCCAGGCGGCCCCGAAGCTGACGACCTCGTTGAAGGCGTGTCGCGCGAAGCTCGCCGAACCGCCTGCTTCCGGGAAGCGAACCGTCCCCTCCGTGTAGGTGAGCGCCGTCAGCGCGAAGATGACTCCGGCCACGACGAAGACGAGCGGCGTCAGCCCGAGGGCGAAGACAGCCGTGACGCCGAGCGCGTAGTAGATCGACGAGCCGACGTTCCCGTACGCCGTCGCGAAGAGCGCAGGCGTTCCGAGAACCCGCTCCAGCCGCTGCTCACGCCTCCGCCCCCTTGGCCTTGGCTGAGCTCCGGAGTCCGTCTCGGCGCTGCTCACGCGCGCAGGCTAGAGGGTGGAGCGACCCGAGGCACGACCCTCCGTCTCAATGACCGAACGCCTGGCCAAATCGACTTTGCAACAGACTGTTGCAAAGTCCTCGGTGGGCGTTAGCCGTGGATCGAGACGATCAGCGGGATGATCAGGATCGCGACGATATTCGCGATCTTGATCATGGGATTGATCGCTGGGCCCGCCGTGTCCTTGTAGGGGTCGCCCACCGTGTCGCCGGTGATTGCGGCGTTGTGCGCCTCTGAGCCCTTGCCCCCGTAGAGCCCGTCCTCGATCAGCTTCTTCGCGTTGTCCCAGGCGCCTCCGCCCGAGGTCATCGCGATCGCGAGGAAGATCCCCGTCACGATCGTGCCGATGAGCAGACCGCCGAGCAGCTCCGGCTGGATGATGCCGGCGATCACCGGAAACGCGATCGGGATCAGCGCGGGCAGCAGCATGGCCTTGAGCGCCGAGCCGGTGACGATGTCGATCGCCTTGCCGTACTCGGGGCGGCCGGTTCCCTCCATGATCCCCGGGATCTCACGGAACTGTCGCCTAACCTCCTGTACGACCTGGCCGCCGACGCGGCCGACGGCCTGCATGGCGAGCGAGGCGAAGAGAAACGGCATCAGGCCGCCGACGAAGAGGCCCGCGATCACCCACGGGTCGGAGAGCGTGAAGTTGACTGCGTCCAGCCCCTCGTCAGTCAGCCCGCGCGTGTACTCGTCGAAGAGGATCAGCGCTGCGAGGCCGGCCGAGCCGATCGCGTAGCCCTTTGTGACCGCCTTCGTCGTGTTACCGACTGCGTCGAGTGGATCGGTGATCGCGCGGACGGACTCGTCGAGATTCGCCATCTCCGCGATACCGCCCGCGTTGTCGGTGACCGGCCCGTAAGCGTCCAGCGCGACGATGAGGCCGGTCATGGAGAGCTGTGCCATGACGGCCACGCCGATCCCGAAGATGTCCTGCCCGGCCGCGTAGTACGACCCGACGATGCCGACGACGATCACGATTACGGGCGCCGCGGTCGCCTGCATGCCCACGGCAAGGCCCTCGATGATGTTCGTCGCGTGGCCGGTGCGCGAGGCGCTCGAGATCGACTTCACAGGGCCCCAGCGCGTCCCGGTATAGAACTCGGTGATCCCGACGAGCAGGAAGGTGACGCCGAGCCCGATCAGCGCCGATCCGTAGAGGTTCCAGAAGGTGAAGGGACCGCCGTCGAACGCCTGTGTGACCGGGATGAACCCGATCGCGGAGAGAATCGTCGCCGCCAGCACGGCTTTGTAGAGCGCGTTCATGATCGAGCCGCTGCGCCCGATACGGGCAAACAGCGTTCCGATCACGGAGGCGAGGATCGCGATGCCGCCAATCGCCAGCGGATAGAGCCAGAGCTCGCTCGTGGGGAAGGCCCTGGCGAGGAGCATCACCGCAACCGCGGTGACCGCGTAGGTCTCGAAGAGGTCGGCCGCCATGCCCGCGCAGTCGCCGACGTTGTCGCCGACGTTGTCCGCGATCAC
>CAZQAG010000027.1:0-27130 GCA_964591295.1 uncultured Gaiellales bacterium
GACGGGAAGCACCAGCACCCGACACAGGCGCTGCTCGACCTCTACACGATCCAGGAGCAGTTCGGTCGCATCGAAGGGCTGCACGTCGCGATCGTCGGCGACGTTCTTCACTCTCGCGTCGCGCGCTCGAACATCCAGGCACTCGTCCTGCTCGGGGCGCGCGTCACGCTCGTCGGGCCGCCGGCGCTGATTCCCCGCGGGATCGAGGAGATGGGCTGCGAGACGACGGTCGACATCGACGCGATCGGCGCCGCGGACATCGTCTACGTCCTGCGCATGCAGCAAGAGCGGATGCAGGAGGGCGCGAACTACGTGCCGAGCTTGCGCGAGTACACAGCGCGCTGGGGGGTGACGCCGGAGCGCCTGAGGCCGGGGCAGAAGGTCATGCACCCGGGCCCGATGAACCGCGGGGTCGAGATCGACCCGCTCGTCGCCGACGCGGCCGACGCGCTGATCGAGACGCAGGTGCGCGCGGGCCTCGTCGTCCGGATGGCCGTCCTCTACGACCTGCTGACGACAGGGCCCAAGCCGGTCAAGGCCGAGGTCCCCATGGAGGTGGCGTGATGTTGTTCGTCAAGGAAGCGCCGAAGGAGAACCTCGTCGTCCGCGGCGCTCGCGCGCTCGACCCGGTCGAGGGTGTCGACGGCCAGGTCGACGTGAGAATCGACGACGGCGTCATCTCCGAGCTCGGCTCGAACCTGCCGGTCAACGGCCACAAGGTGCTCGACGGCTCAGGCCTCGTGCTCGCGCCGGCCTTCGTCGACCCGCACGTCCACCTGCGCACTCCGGGCCGCGAGGACGAGGAGACGATCGCCTCGGGAACCGCGGCGGCAGGGGCGGGTGGGTACTGCGCGATCCTGGCCATGCCGAACACCGAGCCCGTCGTCGACTCGGCCGCGGTGCTGGGCGCGCTGATCGAGCAGGCCCATGCGCAGGCCGAAGTGCAGGTCGGCTTCCTGGCCGCGATCTCGAAGGGGCAGAAGGGCGCCGAGTTGACCGAGATGGGCGAGCTGGCGGACGAGGGCGCTGTCGGGTTCACCGACGACGGGCATCCCGTGGTTGCGACGTCGCTCATGTGGCGCGCGCTCCAGTACGCCTCGATCACCGACCGGCCGCTCGCGGTGCACTGCGAGGACCCGACCCTCTCGCGCGGCGGGCACATGCACGAGGGAATGGTCTCCGCTGAGCTGGGGATCGGCGGCTGGCCGTCGATCGCGGAGAGCGTGATGGTCGAGCGAGATCTCTCGTTGGCCACTTACGAAGGCCGGACGCTCCACCTGATGCATCTCTCGGCGAAGGGATCGGTGGACGCGCTCCGTCGAGCGCACGGCGATGGAGTCCGGGCGACGGCTGAGGTGACTCCGCATCATCTCGTCCTCACCGACGAGGCGGTCCGTTCGCTCGACCCGAACGTGAAGATGAACCCGCCGCTCGGCACCGACGAGGATCGCAAGGCGCTAATCGAGGCTATCCGCGAAGGGACGATCTCGTGCGTCGCCACCGACCACGCGCCGCACGCGCGACACGAGAAGGAGGTGCCGTTCGAGGCCGCGCCCTTCGGCGTCACCGGGCTCGAGACGTCGTTCGCAGCGCTCTACACGCACCTCGTCGAGCCCGGGTTGATCTCGCTGGAGACGCTGCTCGAGCGGATGTCCGCGGGGCCGGCCCGCGCGTACGGGCTCGAGCTCCCGAAGATCGCGGTCGGCTCGCCCGCGAACCTCGTTCTGCTTGACACGCAGGCAAGCTGGCAGGTGGCCGAGGACGGTTTCCGCTCCCGGTCGAAGAACTCGTGGCTGATCGGCGAAAAGTTGCGCGGTCGGGTGCGAGCCACGGTCGCCGCCGGAAGGCTGGTGCACGAGGCGTGACGGGATTTCTCGCCCTCGAGGACGGCACGGTCTTTCGGGGCCAGTCCGTCGGGGCGGAGGGCTACGCGTTCGGCGAGGCGGTCTTCACGACGGCGATGACCGGTTACCAGGAGGTCGTGACCGACCCGAGCTACGCGGACCAGATCGTCTGCTTCACCGCAGCGATGGTCGGGAACTACGGCGTCGCAACGAAGCACTCGGAGTCAAGGCATGCGCATGCCCGGGCCGTCGTCATGCGTGAGGCGCGCGGGCCAGCCTGGACCGACTGGCTGCACGACCACGGTCTCGTCGCGCTGAGCGGGATCGACACGCGCTCGCTCGTCCTCCACCTCCGCCAGGCCGGGAGCATGCGCGCGATTGCCATGGCCGGCGAGGCCTCGCTCGCCGAGGCGCTTGCGAGCGTCCGGGCCCAGCCGGAGATGGCCGGACGGGCTCTGGCCGCGAAGGTCTCCACGCGAGAGCCATACGTGTTCTCGGATGCGGGCCGCTCGCGGATCGCCGTCGTCGACTACGGCTGCAAGCGCTCGATCCTGAACCGCCTTGCGTGGTCGGGAGCCGCCGTGACGGTCTTTCCCCACCACGCGGACGCCGACGAGCTCGCCCGCTACGACGGCGTCCTGCTCTCGAACGGCCCCGGCGACCCGGGCGCCCTCGAGGAAGAGATAGCAACAGTCTGTTGCTTGGTTGGACGTGTCCCGATCCTCGGGATCTGTCTCGGGCACCAGCTGCTCGCTCTCGCCACGGGGCACGAGACGTTCAAGCTCCCCTTCGGGCACCGGGGCGCGAACCACCCGGTCGTGGAGCGCGCCACTGGCGGGGTGCTCGTGACCTCGCAGAACCATGGATTCGCGGTCGCACCGAGCGAGGCGCGCGAGGCAACGCACGTCTCGCTCTACGACGAGACCGTCGAGGGGCTCGAATACCCCGAGCTGCGAGTGCGCTCGGTCCAGTTCCACCCCGAGGCAGGCCCGGGGCCACACGACGCCTGGGGGCTCATCGACGGGTGGATCGAGGAGGTGAGCGGGCTTGCCAAGGCGGCTTGACATCGAGTCGATTTGCCTGATCGGCTCCGGGCCGATCGTCATCGGCCAGGCATGTGAGTTCGACTATGCGGGCTGCCAGGCGCTGAAGGTGCTGCGCGAGGACGGGTTCCGCACGATCGTCGTCAACTCGAACCCGGCCACGATCATGACCGACCCGGGCTTCGCCGATCGCACCTATCTCGAGCCGCTCGACCTCGAGGGCGTGGCCGGCGTGCTCGAGCGCGAGCGGCCGGACGCCCTGCTGCCGACGATGGGCGGCCAGACGGCGCTCAATCTCGCGGTCGCTCTCGCGGAGGAAGGGATCCTCGACGACCTCGGCGTCGAGCTGATCGGTGCGCCGATCGACGTCATCCAGCGGGCCGAGGACCGCGAGCGCTTCCGCGAGACCGTGCGCGCCACCGGACTGCGGGTGCCCGAGTCGATCATCGTGACCGCCACCGACGAAGTCCCGGACGACCTTTCCCTGCCGGTGATCCTGCGACCTGCCTTCACCCTCGGCGGCCACGGAGGCGGAACCGCCCGCACGCCCGAGGAGCTCGAGCGGATGCTCGAGAGAGCGCTCGCGGAGAGCCCGGTTGGCCAGGTGCTCGTCGAGGAGTCGCTCCTCGGCTGGGACGAGTTCGAGCTCGAGCTGATGCGCGACCAGGCGGACAACGCCGTCGTCGTCTGCTCGATCGAGAACCTCGACCCGATGGGGATCCACACCGGCGATTCGGTGACCGTGGCTCCGCAGATGACCCTTTCCGACGAGGCCTACCAGGAGCTGCGCGACGCGTCGATCGCGGTCATCCGCGCGGTCGGGGTCGACTGCGGCGGGTCGAACATCCAGTTCGCCCGCGAGCGCTCCACGGGCGAGCTGCGAGTGATCGAGATGAACCCGCGCGTGTCCAGGTCGTCCGCGCTGGCCTCGAAGGCGACGGGCTACCCGATTGCGAAGGTCGCCGCCAAGCTCGCGGTCGGCTACACGCTCGTCGAGATCCCGAATGACCTGACGGGAACGACGCCTGCCAGCTTCGAGCCGACCCTCGACTACGTCGTCGTCAAGTTCCCGCGCTTCGCCTTCGAGAAGTTCCCGGGCGCCGACTCGACGCTGGGCACGCAGATGAAGTCCGTCGGCGAGGCGATGGGCATCGGCCGCACGTTCAGCGAGGCGTTCCTGAAGGCGAGCCGCTCCCGTGAGCTCGACGCGGGTGTGGGTGTCCAGACGCCCTGGTCCTCGCTCGACCTGCCCGAGGGCGTCCATCCCTGGTTCCTGGCCGAGATCGAGCGGCTCGAGGAGACTCTGGGCGGCATCACCCACGCCGACGACCTCGTCTCCGACGACTGGATTCGCATCAAGCGCGCGGGAATCTCGGATGCCGAAATTGCTCTGCGCTGCAACACGAGCGAGGACATCGTGCGGGCCAAGCGGCGGGGGTGGGGGGTCCGGCCGGCGTATCGGCGCGTGGACTCGTGCGCCGCCGAGGTAGAGGCCAACTCGAACTACTTCTACTCCACGTGGGGTGAGGCCGACGAGGCCAGGCCGAATGGCGAGAAGCCCCGCGTCGTCATCCTCGGCTCGGGCCCGAACCGAATCGGCCAGGGGATCGAGTTCGACTACTGCTGCGTCCACGCCGCGAAGGCGTACCGCGCGCTCGGCTACGAGGCCGTCATGGTCAACTGCAACCCGGAGACGGTGTCGACCGACTACGACACCTCGGACCGCCTCTATTTCGAGCCGCTCGGCGCCGAGGAGGTGCTCGAGATCTGCGCCCGTGAGCTCCCCGACGGCGTCGTCATTCAGTTCGGGGGTCAGACCCCGCTGAAGCTCGCGCGCGAGATCGAGGGAGAAGGCTGGCGGATCCTCGGGACGCCCTTCGACGCGGTCGACCTCGCCGAGGATCGTGAGCGCTTCGCTGCACTCTGCGACGAGCTCGACATCGCCGTCCCCTCCTGGGCGATGGCCCAAGGCGAGGAGCAGGCCGCGTACGTCGCCGAGGCGATCGGCTACCCGGTGCTCGTGCGGCCCTCGTATGTTCTCGGCGGCCGGAACATGCAGGTCTGCTACGACGCCGAAGCCGTTGCGGCGGCGGCTTCCTCCGGCGAGCGCATCCTCGTCGACAGCTTCCTCGAAGGCGCGATCGAGGTCGACGTCGACGCCCTCTGCGACGGGCACGACACGTATGTCGCCGCGGTCATGGAGCATGTCGAGGAGGCCGGGATCCACTCCGGCGACTCGTCCTGCGTCCTGCCGGCGCCCTCGCTCGACACGGCGACCGCGGCCGAGGTCGAGAAGACCGTCCGGCGCCTTGCGCCCGCCCTCGGCGTCGTGGGCCTCGTCAACGTGCAGCTGGCGATCTCGGAGGGCGAGGTCTTTGTGCTCGAGGCGAATCCGCGTGCCTCGCGGACTGTCCCCTTCGCGAGCAAGGCGACGGGCATCAAGCTCGTCGAAGCGGCGTGCCGCCTCGCCGCGGGAAGCCGGCTGGCCGACCTCGATCTACCCGCAGATCCGACGCCGAAGCAGGTCTCGGTCAAGGCAGCAGTGCTCCCGTTCGCGCGCTTCCCCGGCGCCGATCCGGTGCTCGGCCCGGAGATGCGCTCGACCGGCGAGGTCATGGCGAGCGCGGCCGATTTCCCGACCGCCTTCGCGAAGGCCGAGCGCGCGGCGGGGCGACCGCTCCCCGCCGGCGGGACCGCTTTCCTCTCGGTGCGCGACGCGGACAAGCCCGCCGCCGTCGAGATCGCAGGGTCGCTCTCGAAGCTCGGCTTCCGCCTCGTTGCCACCGCCGGAACGGCCCATGCTCTCGCAGCTGCCGGGATCGCGGTCGAGCGAGTGCGCAAGGTGGCCGAGGCCGGTGAGGGCTCGACGGTCGTCGACCTCGTTCGCCGCGGGCACTGCGACCTCGTCGTCAACACTCCGTTCGGCGACTCGGGGGCGCGCTCGGACGGCTACCTGATCCGTGAAGCCGCCTTGGCCGCCCGTATCCCGTGCATCACAACGATCGCCGGCGCACGGGCAGCGGTCCGTGCGATCGCCGACGCTCAGGGCGACCTGACCGTGTCGCTGCAGGAGCAGATCAGTGCGCAGAAGAGAACCGCTTAGAGTCATCGCGAACGAGCCCGTAGGCCCGTACGCGCTCATCCGGGTGGAGCGGGGAGGGCTCGAGCCGGGCATACCCGGCCAGTTCTTCATGCTCGAGGCGCCCGGCCGGCCGCTGCCGAGGCCGATGAGCCTCTGCCAGGCGCAACCGGGAGAGCTCACCTTTCTCCTCGAGGCCGTCGGGCCGGGGACCCGGGCTCTTGCAGCAGTGCAGCCCGGCGAGGAGATCCATGTCTTCGGGCCGCTCGGAAACGGATACCGACTCGACGTGGAGCAGCCGCTCTTGGTGGGCGGCGGGATCGGCGTCGCGCCCTTCCCCTACCTGTCAGAGAAGCTCGGCTCGCCCCCCGCGATCCTAGGGTTCCGGAGCGACTGGCACGCAGAGGCCGCCGCCCTCGTCCCCAACGCGGAAGTCGTCGTCGAGCCAACCCTCGTCACCGAGCCCCTAAGAGACTTAGCAACAGACTGTTGCAAAGTCCTGGCGTGCGGCCCTGAGCCGATGTTGGAAGCCGTGCGGGAGCTCGTGCCCGACGCTCAGCTCGCGTGGGAGGCGCCGATGGCCTGTGGTTACGGAGCCTGCTACGGCTGCTCCGTCGAGATCGACGGAGTCCTCCAGCGGCTTTGCGTCGTCGGGCCGGTCCTGGAGGCCGCGTGATCCTCAATGCCTCGGGGTGCCTCGATGCGCTCGAAGCGCCGGACGTCGCGCGCTCTCTCGACGCCTTCGTCACCAAGACCGTGACGCCGCAGCCGCGCGAGGGCAACCGTCCGGTCCGCATCGCAGAGACCGAGGCCGGGATGCTGAACTCGATCGGGCTCGAGAACCCGGGCATCGAAGGCCTGCTTCGCGACAAGCTGCCGCGCCTCGTCGAGCTCGGGGTGCCGCTCTGGGTCTCCGTCGGCGGCTTCGCGGCGGACGACTACGCGGAGCTGTGCGGCGCTCTCGACGCGCGCACGGAGGTGACGGCGATCGAGCTCAACCTGTCTTGCCCGAACGTCGAGGAAGCGCCCGAGAGCGCAGCGGAGCTCGTGGCCGCGGCTCGCGCGGAGACGACGAAAACGCTCTACGCCAAGCTCTCGCCCGCCGCAACGGAGCTCCCTGAGGTAGCCAGAGCAGTGCAGGCCGCCGGTGCGGACGGCCTCTCGCTTGTGAACACGATTCGGGGCCTTTCCCTCGACTACCGAACGCTCAGGCCGCGCCTCGGACATGAGCTCGGCGGGTATTCCGGCCCTGCGTTGAAGCCGATCGCGCTCGCCGCGGTCTACCAGTGCTACCGCGCAACCGGCTTGCCGATCGTGGGCATGGGCGGGATCGCGACGGGCCGCGACGCGCTCGAGTTTCTCGCCGCCGGATCGACCGCAATTGCGCTCGGGACGACGCTCTTCTCGGACCCGGATGCTCCGGGCCGGGTCCGCGGCGAGCTGGCCGAAGAGCTCGCCGCGCGTGGCCTTGCCGGGCCGGAGGACGCGCTTGGCCTCGCACATCGCGAAGAGCCGGTCGTGTTGCCCAGGTAGAAAATACACGGATTTAGCGCGCAAAACGCACCGTTTGCACGGCCGACCAAGGCCGACTAGTATCACGCGCCGTGGCGGCAACGAAGACTCAGGCGAAGGCGCCGGCCAGGTCGCGCGACCAGCGCATGGAGGCTCTCAAGCGCGCGAACGACATCAGGGTGAAGCGCGCGCAGCTCAAGAAGGACCTGAAAGTGGGCCGCGCGCGGATCGACAAGATCCTCAACAACCCACCCGAATACGTCGCGACCGCGAAGGTCTTCGACATGCTGATGGCCGTGCCCAAGTTCGGTCGGGTGAAGGCGGCGCGCTTCCTGAACCAAGCCCGCATCAGCCAGTCGAAGACGGTGGGAGGTCTCTCCGACCGTCAGCGGACTGAGCTCATTGGGCTCTTCAACCGGCAATAGCGGCACTCCCGTCTTTGTCGTGACCGGCACCTCCGGTGCGGGCAAGGGAACCCTGGAAAGGGCGCTGTTGAGCCAGATGCCGGAGCTCGAGCTGGCCGTTTCGGCGACGACTCGGGAGCGACGGGAGGGCGAGGAGGACGGCCGCGAGTATTGGTTCATCTCGGACGAGGAGTTCGACGACAAGCTCCGGAACGGCGAGTTCCTCGAGCACGTCGAGTTCCCGTGGGGCCAGCGATCGGGGACGCTTCGCTCCGAGATCGAACGGATTCGCGAGGAGGGGAAGATCCCGCTTCTCGACCTCGAGCCGAAGGGGGCGCTCGAGGTGAAGCAGACCGTGCCGGGCGCCGTGACGATCTTCGTCGAGGCGCCGAGCTTCGAGGAGAACGAGCGCCGCCTGCGCGAGAGGGCGACCGAGAGCGAGGGGGAGATCGAGGACCGGCTCGACCTCGCGAGGGAGCAGCTCGAGCAGGCCGGGGAGTTCGACTACCTGATCGTCAACGACGACCTCGACCGCGCCCTCGGCGAGCTGACGGAGATCGTTCGCGTGTCCCTAGGAGCGGTTTCCTCGTAATCCGGTTTGGTTAGACCGGTCATTTCAGACGAACGCACGGGCCAAGCCCGTACGTTCTGGAGACGGCTTCGCAAGCGAAGCCTCGAGGCGCAGGTAGCATGTCGAGACCGTGATCTACCCACGCATCGATCAGCTGCTCGACAACGTCAAGGAGCGCTACGCGTTGGTGATCGTCGCCGCCAAGCGCGCGCGGCAGATCAACAACTACCACCACCAGCTCGGCGAGGGCACGTTCGACGACAACCCGCCGCCGCTCGTGGAATCGCGCTCCAAGAACTATCTGACGATGGCCCTCGAGGAAATCGCCGAGGGCAAGATCAAGTACACGTACAAGGGCTGAGGCAAGCCGGCCATGGCGCGGGTGCTCCTCGGAGTCACCGGTGGCATCGCCGCCTACAAGGCGTGTGAGCTGACACGGCTACTCGTGCAGGCCGGGCACGACGTGATTCCGATCGTTACACGCGGCGCGGACCGGTTTGTGCGCCGCGAGACCTTCGCTGCGCTCGCACGGCGGCCGGCGGCCAAGGAAGACCTGTACCCGCACCTGACGCGCGCCGATCTTCTCGTCATCGCACCGCTGACGGCGAACACGATGGCCAAGCTGGCCTACGGGCTGGCCGATGACGTGCTGACCGAGGCGGCGCTCGCACACCGCGGACCGGTGCTCGTTGCGCCCGCGATGAACCCGCGGATGTGGGCTCATCCGGCGACCCAGGCGAACGCTGCAACGCTGAGGGAGCGCGGCGTCGAGCTGATCGGCCCGGACGAGGGCGAGACCGCCGAGGGCGAGCTCGGAGTGGGGCGGATGTCCGAGCCCGAGGCGATCTTCGAGCGCGTCCAGGAGCTGCTCGGCGCGCGGAACGGGACGCTCTCGGGCAAGCGCGTGCTCGTCAGCGCCGGCGGGACGCGTGAGCCGCTCGACGCAGTCCGCTTCGTCGGCAACCGGTCTTCGGGCCGCATGGGTGTAGCGCTCGCCGACGAGGCGCGCCGCCGCGGCGCCGACGTCACGCTGATCGCCTCGAACCTCGCCGTCCCCGCGCCTGAGGGTGTCGAGGTCGTCGAGGCCCCCACAGCGGCGGACGTCGAGCGGGCCATTACGACCAGGGCCGAGGCGGACATCGTGCTCATGGCCGCGGCCGTTTCGGATTACCGCCCGGCGGAAACCGAAGCTGGCAAGCGGCCGAAAGACGAGAAGGCATGGGAGATCGCGCTCGAACCGACCGTGGACGTGCTCCGGGAGCTCGGTGAGCGGCGAACGAACGGCCAGGTGCTCGTCGGCTTCGCGGCCGAGACCGGTGCGAACGGGCTCGACCGTGCGCGCGAGAAGCTCGCGGGGAAGCGAGTGGACCTGATCGTCTACAACGATGTATCTCGGGAAGACGTGGGGTTCGACGTAACCGACAACGAGGTCGTCATCCTCTCGAGCCAGGGCGAGCGCAGCGTGGAGAAAGCCTCGAAGGAAGAGATCGCCGCCGCCATCCTCGACGAAGTCGAGCGGCTCGTCTGATGCAGGAAGAGCGCGCAGTCCCGGCAACCCAGTCGGCCGAGGTCATCCGCCGTCTCGCCGACAACCTGGCGAAGGTCGTGCACGCACCGGCGGAGACGCTCCGTCTAGCTGTGCTCTGCCTCGTCAGCGAGGGCCACATGATCATCGAGGACTTCCCGGGAGTGGGGAAGACGATGCTGGCGAAGTCCGTCGCGCGCTCCCTCGACTGCTCCTTCTCGCGCCTGCAGTTCACGCCCGACCTGCTGCCGTCGGACGTGACCGGCGTGAACGTCTTCAACCAGCGCTCGAACGAGTTCGAGTTCCGGCCCGGCCCGATCTTCGCGAACCTTCTTCTCGTCGACGAGATCAACCGCGCCCCACCGAAGACGCAGGCCGCGCTGCTCGAGTGCATGCAGGAGAACCAGGTCACGATCGACGGCGTCAGCTACGCGCTCGGGCGCCCGTTCATGGTCATGGCGACCCAGAATCCGATCGAGTACGAGGGCACGTACCCGCTGCCCGAGGCCCAGCTCGACCGCTTCACGATGAAGCTCGACATCGGCTACCCGACGCCGGCGGCAGAAGCGCAGATGCTGGCCGAGCAGACCAGCGATCCGCCACTCGACGATCTGGAGCCGGTGACGAATGCGACCGGGATCGTCGAGGTGATCGACGAGGCGACTCGCGTCTTCGTGGAGGAGAGCCTCCATCACTACGTCGTGGCCCTCGTTCGCCAGACCCGGGAAGACTCACGCCTCTATCTCGGTGCCAGCCCACGGGCAGGGATCGCGCTCCTGCGCGTGTCAAAGGCGCGGGCGCTCGCGGACGGGCGAGAGTACGTCCTGCCGGAAGACGTCCAGGCCGTGGCGGCACCCGTCCTTGCGCACCGGCTCATCCTCGGGCCCGAGGCGCGGGCGAGCGGGACGCCTCCGCAGCAGCTCGTGCGTGAAGCAGTCGAGCGCACGGCAGTTCCCACCTAGTGCTAACCGACCGCGGCCGGCTCGTTCTGGCGCTGGCCGCCGGGATTTATCTCGTCGCCTGGGGTTTCGGGTCACGCTCGCTCTACCCCGTCGCGATCGGGCTCGCCCTGGCGGCTCTGGGAGCCAAGCTCTGGGTCATGGCTTCCCGGCAGCCCGTCACCCTTCGGCGCTCCCTGGGACGGCAGGAGCACGTTGAGGGAAACGACGTGACGGTCGGGCTCGAGGCGCACGCCCTGCGATATCCGGGGCCGCGCTCGCTCGAGGTCGTCGAGCGGGCCGGGCGTCTCGGCGAGCGGCGCGTTCGGCTGGCGCGGCACGGAAGAACGCTGCTCGCGCGCTACGTCCTCGCCGGAGTGCCCCGCGGCCGGTACCGCTTCGAGGCGGTCCGGGCGATCTTCGAGGACCCCTTCGGGCTCGCCAGGGCAGAGTCGCAGCTCGGAAGCGAGTCGACGCTTCTCGTCTACCCGCGGCTCGTCGAGCTCGAGCGCGTCTTCTCCCAGGCTGCGGGGCTGAGCCAGGCGGGCGGGAGGATGCTGCTTCGCCGCACGGCCGGGTTCGACCTGCACAGCGTGCGGGAGCATCAGCAAGGCGAGTCCCTGCACAAAGTGCACTGGCGGTCGACCGCGAAGCGCGGAGTCCTCATGGTCAAGGAGCTCGAGGACACGCCGCACGACGAGGTTGCGGTCCTGCTGGACGCAGACGGGCGATCGGTCGTAGGGGACTCTTTCGACGTCCAGGTCCGCGCCGCGGGCTCGATTCTGCTCGCGCACGTGATGCGGAACCGGCGCTCGGGCCTGACCGTCACGACATCACCGCCCGAGACCTGTCACGTGGCGTCGTTCGACGGCGACTGGCCGCTCGCGCTCGAGTTGCTGGCAGCGGCCGAGCCCAACGGCAGCGACGCCCTCACCCGCTTCCTGGGCCGAGACGGCTCTCCCGCCGTCCATGCGACGGAGCTCGTCGCTGTGACCTCGGCGCTGGACGCAGCCCTGGCTGATGCGCTCCTCGAGCGCTCCCTCGCACGGAAGCCAACCGCTCTCGTCCTCGTCGAGGCCGCGAGCTTCAGGTCGGGCGGAGCACCCCCGCGGAAGGATCCCGCGCTGCTCAAGCTCCAGGCGGGAGGCGTTCCCGTCGCCATCCTGCGCAGTGGAGACGATCTCGCCGCCAAGCTCAGCGGCTTCGAGGAGGCGTTTCCGGCTCATGGTTAGGACGATCTGCTTCTCGGCCGCCCTTGGAGCTCTCATCGCCTGGAACTGGGCGCGTCTCGAGCAGCCACGCCCCGGCATCGGCCCGCTCCTGCTCATGATCGCCCTCGGGATCGCTCCGGCTCTCCTGCCCTCGAGACGCTGGCGGCTTGCCGGAGCAGCCGCGGCTCTCTTCGTCGCAGCGCCCATCGCGCTCGAGGTGTCGCGGCCGTATGCGCTCGGGAGGCTCTCGAGCCGGGCGGGCCGTGGGCTCCTCGACTTTTACGAGGTTCTCGTTCCCTTCGACCCGACGGCGCATCCGCTCATGCACGACGTCTTGCTGCTCGCCGTCTTTCTCTTCACGGCAATGGGTGCCCTGGCGATCGCCTCGCGGCGCCCGCTCGCCGCGAGCATCGTCCTCGTCGCGGGCGCGGGCTGGCCGGCCACGATCCTCCCGGGGCAGGACGACCTCGCACGAGGTGCGTTGCTTCTCGTCGCCGCGCTCGCCCTCATCGCCTGGCTTCGCCCCGGAGCGCGCCGCGCGCCTCCCCAGATCCTCGCCGGCACCGGCCTCGTCATCGTCGCCCTGATCGCCTCCAGCTCTGGCGCGGTGGCCAAGAGCAAGTTCCTCGAGTGGCAGAACTGGGAGCTGACCAGGAACGCGGGAGATCCGGTCGGGGTCGAGTACGTGTGGGAGTCGAACTACAAGGGGATCCGGTGGCCACGCAAGCGCACGAAGGTCTTCACAGTCCGCGCATCGGAGCGCTCCACCTACTGGCGCGCGACGACGCTCGACACATTCATCCGCGACGTCTGGGACGAGGACCTGATCGCGAGTTCTCCGTCGGATCCGACGCTCGTCGACCTCTCCCAGAGCGATCCGCTCTTGCCGGAGAGTGCACGTGACCCCAGTCGGTGGAGCCGAGCTGACATAAAGATCGACGCCCTCCGCGATTCGCATCTCGTCGCGCCGCCTCAGCCTATCCAGTACGAAACGAGTTCGGTCGGTCCGGTTCAGTTCGCGCAGGGAGGCGTGGCGTTCGCCGTCGACCCGCTCACCCGAGGGGATGAGTACACGGTCTGGGGCCATACGCCGCAACCCAAGCCGAGCCAGTTGGCTCTCTCTCCGGCGGACTATCCGTTCGAGATCGTGTTCGCGGGGGGGTATCTCGGCCTCGGCCAGGGAAGGATCGTGCCGCCGTTCGGCACGCCCGAGCACGCGAGCTGGGCCCGAGACTACTTCGCGAACGACTCCGAAGGTATGCGGTATCGACCGCTCTACGACGTCACTCAGCGGATCGCGGGCAACGCGAAAAACCCGTACGCAGCCACCGTCGCAATCGAGGCGTGGCTTCGCTCGAGCGGTGGCTTCACGTATGACGAGCAGCCGCCTCAAACCCGAGGAACCGCGCCCCTCGTCGGCTTCGTGACGCAAACGAAGGCCGGGTACTGCCAGCAATTCGCGGGCGCGATGGCACTCATGCTCCGCTACCTGGGCATCCCCGCACGCGTCGCCGCCGGTTTCACGAGTGGTCGCTACGACAAGGAGGCAAAAACCTGGACGGTCAACGACCGCGAAGCGCACACGTGGGTGGAGGTGTGGTTCAAGGGCTACGGCTGGCTTCCCTTCGATCCGACACCGAGCCGCGGGACGCTCGGTGGACCGTATACGAGCTCGTCGTTGTCGTTCGACGCGACCGGGGCCGTGAAGGTGCTGGCTGCCAGTGCTCTGGCCGGCCGGAGCCTCCTTCGCTTCGAGCTCGGCAGTCTCGGTAGAGAGGCACTCGCCGACAACGGCGACCCTGGCGCTGGTGCGCCGGACCGGGGCGGGGCGGAGGCGGCCAACCGCGCAGGCGGAGTGGGGATCGTTCCGATCGTCATCGTTGCCGGGCTCGCCGCACTCTTCCTCTTCGTGCTCGCGAAGGTCGCACTGCGGCGGAGCCGATTCCTGACCCAGGACCCCCGACAGGTCGCGGCAGCCTGCCGCCAGGAGGTCGTTGACTACTTGAAGGATCAACGAATTGACGTGCCGCGCAGCATCGGGCCGCGTGAGCTCGGCGGGCTCCTCTCCAAGCGAACCGGCGTCGAGGCGAGCGGGTTCGCCACCGCGCTCGGTCTGGCGCGTTTCGGGCCTGCTTCTTCCGCGCCAAGGGCTGGCCGTCAGGCGCGGCACGAGCTGCGCACCGTTCGGCGGCGCCTGCGGCGCGCGCTCCCGCTCGGCCGTCGGATACGCGGAGCGCTCTCCGTCCGCTCGCTCCTGTCGTGACGTGAACGCGATCGTGATGGCGGCCGGCGACGGCACGCGGCTGCGTCCGATCACCGAGCGCTGGCCCAAGCCGATCCTGCCAATCGACGGGAGGGCGGTGATCGCAACGTTGCTTGGACAGCTCTCCAGGGAGGGCCTCGAGCCGGTGACCGTCGTGACCGGCTATCTCGCCGAGCAGGTCGAGGAGCTCCTCGATGGGCTCGACGCTCGCTTCGTGCGTCAGCCCGAGCCGAACGGGTCGGCGGACGCGGTGGGACGTGCGCTCGCAGGCGGCGCGGCGCTGCCGGCAGTCGTCACTGCTGCGGACTCGGTCTTTCGCCAGGGAGACCTCGCCCGCTTCGCGGAGAGCTTCACCGCATCCGGCGCGGCTGGCGCGATTGCGTACTGGCGTGGCAGCGGCCCGGTCTCGATCCGCGTGGAGGACGGACGGGTGCGCCGCGTGGCCGACCCAGGGCCAGGGGAGCTCTCGCCGGCTCCACTGTGGGGCCTGACGAACGAGATCGCGCTCGACGACCTACCCGGCCCTCCATTCGAGCTCGCGGTCGCGTTTCAGCGTGCGATCGACGCGGGAAAACCGATCTCGGCAATCGAGATCGGACGGACGAGACACCTGACTACTCCCGCCGATCTCGTCCGCGAGAACTTCCCGTATCTTGGAGGGACATGAGCACCGAGGGCGAGGAGACATACGACCTCTTCCAGCAGGGTCGAGCTCACCTCAAGAAGGGCATGGCGGCGCAGGCGAGCGTCTCGCTGGAGAAGGCGAAGCGTCGGGAGCCGGACAAGGCCTCGATCCGCGAGGCACTTGGCATCGCGTACTTCCGCATGCAGCGTTACAACGAAGCCGAGTCGGAGTTTCGGGCGATGCTCGACCTCTCGCCGGCCGACGACTACGCCCACTACGGGCTGGCGCGTGCCTTGGAGAAGCTCGGCCGTAAGGACGAGGCCCGTGGCCACCTGAAGCTCGCCAAGTCCCTTCGCCCGGGCAGCGAGCACTACGCCGAGCGCCTGCGCGCCCTCGAGTGAGAGCGGTCGTCCAGCGCGTGACCCAGGCGCGGGTCGTCGTCGCCCACGAGGTCGTGGGGGAGATCGGGCCGGGTCTCTGCGTGTTGCTCGGGATCGCGCGCGGAGACGAGGCTCCGGGGGCTGAGCGACTCGCCGCCCGCGTTGCGCAGCTCCGCATCTTCGAGAACGAGGAGGGCAGGTTCGACGCGAGCCTCCTCGACACCGGGGGCGCGGCGCTCGTCGTCAGCCAGTTCACGCTGATCGCGGACACGTCGGAGGGAAACCGCCCGAGCTTCAGCGACGCCGCCGAGCCCGAGGTCGCCGAGCGGCTGTACGAGCGCTTCTGCGCCGCTCTCGCGGGTCTCGGCGTCCCGGTCGAGACGGGCATCTTTGGCGCGCGAATGCGGGTCGAGCTCGCCAACGAAGGCCCGGTGACAATCATTCTCGACGTCTAGACCGGAGAAGGCCGGAGTAAGAACGGTCGCGCGCGGATATTCAACTCATATGAACCTCGGCAGCCGGCCCGGTGTTCCCGTTCGCGCGGTTTGCTGTCTCAGCTTCCTGGTATGCGTCATCGTGGGCACGACGGGCTGCGGCGAGACTCCCCAAGTCGAGGCCGGAGGCACGGTGGAGGAAGCGGCGAGAGACTGGGTCGACGCGACTCGCCCCTTGGAAAGCGGGCTCGCAGATGCGGTTCTGGCCCATACCGCCTTTACGAGACAGATGGTTGGCAAGTGGGACACCGACCGCAAGGCCATGCTTCGTCCGGCAACCGACGTCCATCGGCGCTTCCAGCGGCTGCTGGCACAGGCGCGTGCGCTGCCGGCCGGCAGCCGCGAGATCAACACCGCGAATGCAACATTCGTGCGTGGGTTCTCGCACGCGGTGAAGGCGTACGACAAGTATCTCGTCGGTCTAAAGAGCGGGCAATTCGAGCGCATGGAGGCGGGCGACGAGAACTGGTCGAAAGCCGTGCTGGAATTCTCACGGGTCCGGCCCTTGCTGGACGACGTCATAGGGAAGCCTGCTAGCGACTTTGAGCGGGAGGTGCGTGAGGTTACGACGACTGTGCAGCCCGTCCTCGGACCCCAAGCGGACACAGCCTTGCAGACGAACTCCGACATGATCGACGCGTTGGAGCGGGGTCAATGGGAGGCCGCCAGAAAGAAGTCGGGAGCCGCCGGCCGGCAGTTTCGTGCGATTGTCCGGCGTCTAGAAGATGTACCCAAACCGGATGACGAACGGCTTGCGGCGTTTCTCGACTCCTCGATTCGGGGCTACCGTCTCATGGCAGACGCGTTCGTCGACTACGACCGAGGGCTCGCCGCTCGCGATACGACAGTGCTTGCCGCCGGGGATCGCAAGTTTCAGCGCGGCTTTATCCTGACGCAGAAGGCTTCCGCCGGCCTGGTCAAGGCAACACGGCCCACACAGAGCGACTGACTCCCGGCCGCGCCCGACGGCATCGAGGCCCGATCGTCGCTTGCTATTCTTGGTACCACCACATTTCGAGCAGTTTGAAATGGGCGCGCCGCGCCCGTTTTTTTTGAGAGGAGTCAGGTGGCGAATCTCTACGACAAGGAGCGGAGCCTTTACCGCGAGGTTTCCTCGCGCGTCGAGCGCAGCCTGCCCGGCGTCGAGGTCCTGGCGGTCGAGCTTTCCGGCCCCGAGCGCTTCACAGTCTTCGTCGATCACCCGAACGGCGTCGACCACGCTCTTTGTGGACGCGTAACGGACGTCCTGCGCGGCTACCTGGACGAATACGCGATCGACGTCTCGTCACCCGGCACCGAGCCGCCGCTTCGCCGGCGCCCGCACTTCGAGCGCGCCGTGGGCCAGACGGTTTCTCTCCGAACCGCCGACCCGATCGCGGGGCGAAAGAAGTTCCGCGGCGAGCTCGTCGACGTCGGAGAGCGCTCGCTGCGGCTCGTCGCCGCCGACAAGGACGAGCCGGTCGAGATTCCCTACGAGGCGATCGTGCGCGGAAACGTGCTGGAGGAAGGAACCGGATGACGCGAGAGATCATTGAAGCGGTCCATGTGATCGAGAAGGAGAAGGGCATCGACGGCGCGACGTTGATCTCAGCGCTCGAAGACGCCCTGCTCGCCGCATACAAGAAGACACCGGGCGCGACCCGTCACGCGACGGTCGAGCTCGACGACGAGGGCGATTTCCGCGTCTATTCGATCGAGCTTCCGCCCGACATCGAGGAGCGGCTCATCGAGGAGGCGCGCGAGCGCGCGATCACCGAGCTCGAGGCGCTCGAGGCCGAGAACGGTGAGCGCTCGCACACGCTCGTCAACGACGAGGACCTCGACGTCGACTGGTCGGAGCTGCCCGACGACCAGGTCAAGCGCGCAGACGTCACCCCGCACGACTTCGGTCGCATCGCGGCCCAGACCGCGAAGCAGGTGATCCTGCAGCGCATCCGCGAGGCCGAGCGCGAGATGATGTACGAGGAGTACGTCGACCGAGTGACCGAGGTCGTCACCGGGATCGTGCAGCAGGCTGGCGACCGCAACAACGTCCTCGTCGACCTGGGGAAGGTGGAGGCCCTGCTGCCTCGCTCCGAGCAGGTGGACGGCGAGCGCTACGAGCAGGGAAGCCGCATCAAGGCTGTCATCACCGAGGTTCGGTCCGGCACGAAGGGGCCTCAGGTGATCCTCTCGCGCCGCGATCCCGAGCTGATCCGCACGCTGTTCGAGCTCGAGGTGCCTGAGATCGCCGACGGCCTCGTCGAGATCCGCGGCGTCGCTCGCGAGCCGGGTTACCGCTCGAAGATCGCCGTCGAGTCGCATGCCCAGGGCGTCGACCCTGTCGGCGCGTGCGTGGGCCCGCGTGGCTCGCGCGTCCGCATGGTCGTCTCCGAGCTGCGCGGCGAGAAGATCGACATCATTCCGTGGAACACCGAGCCCGCCCGTTTCATCGCGAAGGCTCTCTCGCCCGCGCGCGTCCGCGAGGTGCTCGTCGACGACGAGACGAAGGAAGCGACGGTCATCGTTCCCGAGGACCAGCTCGCCCTGGCGATCGGCAAAGAGGGGCTGAACGCCCGCCTGGCCGCCCGCCTCACCGGCTGGAAGGTGGACATCCAGTCCGACGCCGAGTTCGCTCAGGCCGAGGCCGAGGCGGCGTTCGCCGGAGGCGCGGAGGGGGAGGAGTTCTCGGGCCGGTGCTCTGCGATCCTCGCGAACGGCAAGCGCTGCCCGAATGCAGCCGTCCCCAGTTCCCGTTTCTGCGGCATTCCCGCGCACCGTGAGCTGGCCGAGCGCGAGGCGCGGGGCGAGGAGCTGGAGGCCTCGCAGGTCGTCGGTGGTGTCAGTGACGATGAGCCCGAGGCCGAAGAAGCACCCGCCGATGACATGGAAGCGTCTGGCGAGGCGGATACCGACGAACCGGTTGCAGAGGCACCTCCGGTGGAAGAAGCAACGGAAGAGGCGCCGCCTCCAGACGATCCTGCCCCAGAGGAGCCTGCCCCGGAAGAGCCGTCGGAGGACGAACCGCCCGCCGCCGCCGAAGCTGCGCCCGAGGCACCCGTGGAGCCCGAGCTTCCCGTGGTAGTCGAGAACGCGCCTTCCGAGGAGGAAGACGAGCCAAGCGCGGCGTGAGCTCGGAGCCCGAGAGGACGTGTGCCGGCTGCGGCCGGAAGGCGCCAAAAGGCGAGCTCATCCGATTCGTAGGGCAGGAAGGAACGCTCACGCCCGGCGCACACGCGCCTGGACGAGGCGTCTACACCTGCAGGCGGCTCCAGTGCTTCGAGCGCGCCGCCGCGAACCGCGGCTTTGCGCGCGTGCTGCGAACGCCCGTGCGGGTCGATCAAGAGCTCGCTCGTCTCTACACTAGTACGGAGAGAAATGGCTGATTCCAAGGGAAATAACCGTCCGAAGCGCCCGGTGCGGCCGCGACAGGCCCCAGGGGGTCGCAAGCGGCGCGTCGTCATCGATTCCGGCTCACAGCGCGGCCGGCAGGACTCGCGACAGACTCGCGGCCGCGAAGAGGCCCGTCCGAAGGCACCGCCCGGCCCGCAGCCGACCGGCCCGGTCACCGTCAACTCCGGGGTGACGGTCAAGGACCTCTCGCAGGCACTCGGAATTCCGGCAGCCCAAATCATCAAGATCCTGATGGGGCTCGGCACGATGGTGACGATCACGCAGACCCTCTCGGACGAGGCCGTGGAGCTCATCGCCGTCGAGGTCAAGCGCGAGGTGACGATCAAGCACGTCGCCGAGGAGGACGACGTTTCCGAGGTCTACGAGGACGCCGCGGAAGACCTCGTCGCGCGGCCTCCCGTGGTCACGATCATGGGCCATGTCGACCACGGCAAGACAACGCTCCTCGACGCCATCCGCGAGGCATCGGTCGTCGAGACCGAGGCGGGCGGGATCACCCAGCACATCGGTGCGTATCAGGCCCAGCATGACGGCCGCAAGATCACGTTCCTGGACACGCCCGGCCACGAAGCGTTCACGGCGATGCGCGCCCGCGGGGCGAAGGTGACGGATATCGCCGTCCTCGTCGTCGCAGCCGACGACGGCGTCAAGCCTCAGACCCAGGAGTCGATCGCACACGCGCGCGCGGCCAAGGTGCCGATCGTCGTCGCGGTGAACAAGGTCGACAAGGAGGGCGCGGATCCGACACGGGTTCGCCAGGAGCTCGTCAACGAGGATCTCCAGCCCGAGGAGTGGGGCGGCACGATCCAGTACTCGGACGTTTCCGCCAAGGAGAAGCAGAATCTCGACGACCTGCTCGAGAAAGTCCTACTCGTTGCGGACGCCGAGCTCGTGCTGACGGCAAACCCTAAGGCCGAGGCGTCCGGGCCGATCATCGAGTCGCGTCTCGACGTCGGCCGTGGCCCGGTTGCGACGATGCTCGTCCAGCGCGGCACGCTCCGAATCGGCGACGCAATCGTCGCCGGTGACGCGTGGGGGAAGGTGCGAGCGCTGCACACGTATCGCGGGGAAAAGGTGAAAGAGGCTCTTCCAGGCGACCCGGTGGAGATCATCGGCTTCGACAAGCCACCCGCAGCGGGCGAGCACGCCCATGTCGTCGAGAACGACAGAAAGGCCCGAGACCTCGCGCAGCTCCGGGGAGAGCGATTCCGCCGAGAGCAGCTCGCGCAGCGCCGGACCTCCGGGGCTTCGCTCGAGAACCTCTTCTCGCAGATGCAAGAAGGGGCGGTCCAGGATCTCAACCTCGTCATCAAGGCCGACGTCGACGGGTCAGTCGAGGCAGCCGTCTCGGAGCTCCAGAAGATCCAGCATCCAGAAGTGCGCGTGAACGTCATCCATACCGGGGTCGGCGGTATCACCGAGAACGACGTCATGCTGGCCACCGCGTCGACCGCCATGATCGTGGGCTTCAACGTGCGGCCGAACGCCGAGGCGCGTGCCTCCGCCGAGCGCGAAGGCGTGGAGATCCGCACCTACGACGTCATCTACCGGCTCACCGAGGAGATCGAGCAGGCCCTGGTTGGCATGCTGAAGCCCGTCTCGACCGAGGAAACCCTCGGCGAAGCGGAGGTCCGCGCGCTGTTCAAGGTCTCGCGCCTGGGGACGATCGCCGGGACCATGGTCACGAGCGGTGTCGTCCGCCGAGGCGCCAAGGTGCGTGTGGTTCGCGACGGCGCTGTCGTCCAGGACAGCACGATCTCTCAGCTCAAGCGGTTCAAGGACGACGTCCGCGAGGTCGAGGAGGGGTTCGAGTGCGGCATCCTGCTCGACGGTTTCAACGACGTGAAGGAAGGCGACATCATCGAGGTCTACGAGGTGCGCCAGATCGAGCGCACCGACCTCTCCGCGCCTCCCGCGGCGACACCGGCGACACCGGCCGCCACCTAACCCGGGCTTCGGGCCATGGGCGCGGGCTATGTGGGCATCCTCTCGGTGGAGCTGCACTTCCCCGAGGCCGGTTCGCTGAAGGGCAAGCGCAAGCACGTCAAATCCGCGAAGGCGCAGTTGCAGAATCGCTTCGGGGCCTCGGTCGCCGAGGTCGACCACCACGATCTCTGGCAGCGCGCGCGCCTGACCGTCGCCTGTGTGGCGCGCGGGCACAACGAAGTCGAGGATCTCCTCGAACAGGCCGTGCGTTACCTGAACGGGCAGGAGTACGAGCTCATGCGAGCAGAGAAGGAAATACTGAGCGCGAATGACTGAGCGGATGCGCCGCGTGAACGAGGCGATCAGGGAGGCGCTGGCTCAGGCTGTCGGCGAGCTCAAGGACCCTCGGATCGGCTTCGTGACCGTCACAGGGGTCGACACCACTCCTGATCTGCGCGAGGCTCGCGTCTACGTGAGCGTGCTCGGGTCGGAGCGCAAGCGTGAAAAGACCCTCGAGGGCCTCGCCTCGGCTCACGGCGTTCTCCAGGCACGCATCGCCGATGAGTTCAGGATGAAGCGAACTCCCAAGCTCACCTTCGAATACGATCGTTCCGTCGACTACGGCGTCCGGATATCGCAACTCCTCGATGAGCACGCCCCAGACGACCCCAGCTGAGCTCGACGCTGTCGCGGACGCGATTCGCTCCCACGATCGCTTCCTCGTCACGACGCACGAGAACCCGGACGGTGACGCCCTCGGCTCGCTCCTCTCCGCGAAGCTCGGCCTCGAGGCGCTCGGTAAGGACGTCGTCATGTACCTCTCCGGTGAGACGCCGCTCCCGCGGGAATACGCGTGGATGCCGCTCGACAACCTGCGGCGCTCCCTGCCGGACGACGCGGCCGACCGCGTGCTCCTCGCTCTCGACTGCGCAAACGAGAGCAGGCTCGGCCCGGACCCCGAGGTGCTCGCGAGCTCCCCGCTCGTCGTCAACGTCGATCACCATCACGACAACTCGCGCTTCGGCGGGGTCAACCTCGTCGTCGCTGACGCCTCCTCGACCGGCGAGATCGTGCGCGACCTGCTGCGCGAGCTCGATGTCGAGCTGACCCCGGACATGGCCGAGGCGCTCTACATCGCGCTCGTCACCGACACGGGCCGGTTCCAGTACACGAACACGACGCCGAAGGCTCTTCGGCTCGCCGCCGAGCTCGTCGAGGCGGGCGCCGACGTGCACAAGGTCTTCCAGGGCGTCTACGAGAGCGTCCAGTTCGCGAAGCTGAAGCTCCTGGCCCGCGCTCTCGAGCGGGCACAGATCTACGAGGGCGGACGGCTCGTGATCTCCTACCTGCTACGCGGAGACTTCGCCGAGGTGGGGGCGGCCGAGCCCTACTCCGAGGGGATCATCGACTACCTGCGCGCAGTCGAGGGTGCAGACATGGCCGCGCTCATCCGCGAGCCTCCGCGGGGAGATGCCCCGGCGCGCCGGGTCAGCCTGCGAGCATCCGCGGACGAGCTGGACGTGTCCAAGATCGCCAGGGCCACCGGCGACGGAGGCGGTCACAGGCAGGCGGCCGGCTTCTCCAGCAGCGACTCGATCGAGGAGATCACCGAATTCATCCGCCGCGAGTTCGTAGCCGCACGTGCCTCCTAGGGCACTGACCCCGAGCGGGCTCGTGCTCTTCGACAAGCCGGCCGGTCCCTCGTCGTTCGCGATCGTTCGCGACGTTCGCGAACGGACCGGAGCGCGGGCGGGGCATGCGGGGACGCTCGACCCTTTTGCGACCGGGCTGCTCCTCATCATGCTCGGCGCTTTCACGAAGGAGGCGCAGCGATTCGTCGGGGTCACGAAGCGCTACGAGACCACAGTCGACCTCGGTGCGCTCACCTCGACGGGCGATCCCGAGGGGGAAGTGGTCGAGGAGCACGAGCCTCTGTCCGAGGCCGAGCTGGAGGCACGAATCGACGAGCTGCGAGGAGAGGTCGACCTGCGCATTCCGACGGCATCGGCGGTGAAGATCGGCGGCGAGCGCGCGTACCGCTTGCATCGGCGCGGGGTTGCGGTGGAGATGCCGATGCGGAGAACGACGATTCACGCGCTCGACCTGCTCGGCTACGACGACGGAGTCGCGCGCCTCGCCGTCCACATCAGCTCCGGGGGCTACGTGCGCGCGCTCGCGGAGGCGCTGGGAGGCCACTGCGTGAGCCTGCATCGGACGCACGTGGGCCCGTTCGACGTCCAGGACGCCGATCCTGAGCGCATCGTTCCGCCCGACGAGGCTCTCGCAGCACTCGAGCAATGAAGATCGCTCGCTCGCCTCAGGAGCTAGGCGCCGGCCCTCGGGCTGTGGCGCTCGGCACCTTCGACGGCGTGCACCTGGGCCACCGGCGGGTGATCGAGACGGCGCTCGAAGCCGGGCCGGAGCCGACGGTTGTCACCTTCGACCCTCATCCCAGAACCGCCTTCGGGAACCGCGTCGAGCTGCTGACGACGCTGGAGCGGCGCCTGGAGCTTCTCTCCGAGGCCGGCGTCGAGGCAGCGCTCGTGGTCGATTTCACGCTCGAGCTCGCTCGGCTGGAGCCGGAGGAGTTCGCCGAGAAGGTGCTTCGCCCCATCGGAGCGGAGGTCGTCGTCGCCGGTGCCGATTTTCGTTTCGGTCGAGGCCGCAGAGGCGACCTCAAGCTCCTGCGCGGCCTCGGGTTCGACGTGCGCGCGGTGCTGCTGGTCGAGGACGTCTCGTCGAGCCGGATCCGCGAGCTCGTCCGCGCAGGTGACGTCGTCGGCGCGGCGAAGCGCCTCGGGCGGCCCGTCGAGGTCGAGGGAACCGTCGTCGCAGGCGAGGCGCGTGGTGGGACGCTGGGCTTTCCGACAGCGAACCTCGACGTGCGCCCGGAGCTGCTCGTCCCGGGCAACGGGATCTACGCGGGAGCTGCCGCTGGGCACCGTGCGGCAGTCTCGATCGGCACGAATCCGCACTACGGGGGACACGAGCGCCGCATCGAGGCGTATCTCCTCGACTTCTCGGGCGACCTCTACGGGCAGCGCCTGGTCGTCGAGCTCTGGCAGCGGCTCCGGGACGAGCAGGCGTTCGAGACCGAGCGCGACCTAATCCGACAGATCGAGGCCGACGTAGAACTGGCTAGACAAGCCGAACAACCTGCATAAACGCAAGTTTCGGCAAGTTGCGGAATCTATTTCACCGTGAAGGAGACGCCACGTCTGGCATCCATCGAGACGGTTCGCTGTCTGTTGCGGCGCGCCGTACGCCAAGCCCTCGACCGGCGGGACGGTGCGCGCGAATCCCGGGTGCCCGGAGTGCGGATACGTCGGGTGGGTACTGGCCTCGAGCCTTACGAAGCTCGAGCCGCGCCGCTTCGACGCGGATCACCGGCGGAGCCGTTCCGCGTAACGCCGCTGACGCCGCCGAAATAGTGGTGGCGGCCCGGCCACTCGCGCACCTCGAACCCGGCTGACTCGACCGCGCCGATCGTCTCCGGGCCGAAGCCGGCCTCGAGGTGGACGAGCGATCCAACCGGGTGGAGGCGCGGCCGATCCACCGCGGCCTGGAGGTCGAGGCCCTCGTCGAGGACGCCGGCGACGACCTGGAGCAGCGCGCTGCGCAAACGAGCGCCGCCCGCCGCTCCGGCTGCGAGCGCGACCCCGTCCTCGTCAAGCGCCAGGGAGGGGGCCATCATGCTCGCCATGCGCTCGCCGGGCTCCAGCGGCCCGATCAGAAGGTCGGCCTCGCCGAGCATGCTGTTCAGTTGGAGGTCCAGGCCCGGGACGAAGTCGCCCGAGCCGAGGCCGAGGCTCGTCGTCAGAACGCAGGCGTTGCCGTCGTCGTCCAGCACCGCCAGGTTCGTCGTGCCGTTCTGCCGCGGGATCTCTCCGCCGAGGGCGGTGACGAGCGCGAGCGCCCGGTCCGGCTCGGCGAGCCCCTGCAACTCGGGCAGGGCTGCGAGCGCGGGTGGAAAGTCGGATAGCCCCGCCCGGGTGCGCACCGTGAAGCCACGAAACTCGACGGTGACCGGCTCGCTCCACGTTGCCTCGTAGGCGTGAAGATCGTCCTCGGTGACGAGGCCGCCGCGTTCCTCCACCAGCTCGACCAGCGCCCGCCCGATCGTTCCCTCGTACGCGCTCCGCGCCCCTTCTGCGGCGAGCGCCTCGAGCGCGTGGACGATCCCCGGCTGCCGCAGCAGGTCGCCTTCCTCCAGGAGCGAGCCCCCCGGGGAGTAGATCCGCGCGCCTTCGTTCATCGTCATCACCACCTGGAGCATCCGAAGGCAGGACGCATGCGCTGCGGGCATCGGCACAGCACCCCGCGCAAGCCTCAGCGCCGGCTCGACAAGTCTCGGCCAGGGAAGACGCCCGTGCGCGCTCCAGAGGGCGTCGAGCCCCGCCGCGACGCCGGGAACGCCGCACGAGCCGATCCCGACGGCGTAATGCACCAGCTCGGAGCCGAAGGGGACCTCGAGCTCGAGCAGAGTCACGGGGCGCGCCTCGCGCCCCAGCCCCGGTACGGCGACGAAACAGTCGAGGTTCACGGCCTGGCCGCTCGCCGCGTCGAAGTGGATCGCGTGCCCGCCGCCAAGAAGGCCTGTCATCACCGTCTCGGCGACGCAGGAGGCGAGGCACGCAGCCACCGCGGCGTCGGCGGCGCTGCCGCCTTCGTCCAAGATCCTCATGCCCGCGTCTGCGGTTGCGGGGTGCCCCGCTGCGACGGCTCTCATCCTCTGAGCGTAAACCCGGTCCCTATCCTTGGGTCGATGCGGGGGCTTTGGTGGTACGCGGCAGGAGGCGGCGTCGCACTTGTCGCCCTCGCCGCCGTGGGGATTTTCCTCCTCATCGGGGACGGGAACAGCAAGTCGACCGGCACCAGCAGCTCGGAGTGCCGGCCCGTCGGGTCTACCCAGTCAGCAGGCAACGCCGAGATCTCCGCGAGGTCACTCGGCAAGGGGTTCACCCGAAGGGTGGTCGTCCGCGTCGAGGACAAGGAAAGCGGCACTCCGCTGCAGGAGGCCGATGTCAAGGTCCGCGCCGAGATGATCTGCCCGCATCTGATGCCACTGGGGGAGAGGAGCCTTCGAGAGGCCTCGAACGGCACCTACCGAGGCGATTACAGCGTGATCATGCCGGGCCACTGGACGTTCTACATCACGGTCAGGAGCAAGGAGGGCAGTGCGACCACCTCTGCGCTCCCGATCGAGGTCAGAGCGGGGTAGTTGCTACCCTAGGGCGAAACCGCAGTCTCGGCCGTGCGCGGTGCTTCCCGCGGCGGACTTGGAGTGCGGATGATTTGCCTTTCCGTGCCAGGCTTCAGCCTGGCACGGTGAACACAGGAAAGAGGTTGAGTGACCCTTACCAAGGAAGCAAAGCTGGAGATAATCGGCCGCCATGGGCGGACGAAGGTAGACACGGGTTCGCCCGAAGTGCAGATCGCGCTTCTGACCACACGGATCAACGAGCTGACGGAGCACCTGCGAGCCCATCCCAAGGACCACTACTCTCGCCGCGGCCTGCTCAAGCTGGTCGGCCGGCGCCGGCGGTTCTTGAACTATCTCCAGAAAAAGAACGTCGAGGGTTACCGAGAATTGATCAAGGAGCTGGGGCTGAGGCGGTAGCACTTGCTCGCAATCCCGTGCCAGGTTTCAACCTGGCTCGGGCCACCAAGATCGGAGGGTGGAGTTTGAGAGAGCTCCGACGCCGTCGGAGCTGCCCCAAACCTCCACTCTCCACGAAGAAGTGGAGGAATAGATGAGCACCATGACTGAGAACCTGACGACGGTCTCCGTGACCGTCGGCGATCACGACATGACTTTCGAGACGGGGAAGCTGGCCAAGCAGGCCGACGGCTCCGTTGTCGTCCGTTCGGGCGACACGATGGTCCTGGCGACGGCCCAGGGGAAGATGGAAGCGCGCGAAG
>CAZQAG010000028.1:0-27088 GCA_964591295.1 uncultured Gaiellales bacterium
GCACGAACGAGAGCTGGCCGATCTTCATCCCGTAGTAGATCGTGATCGGGAGGTTGGCGACGTTCGAGAGCTCGAGCGTCACATGGCCGTCCCAGCCGGGGTCGATGAAGCCGGCGGTCGAATGGATGAGCAGGCCGAGCCGGCCGAGCGAGCTGTTGTGCGTAGGAATGAATGAGCGTGTGATCAGGAACATGCCGTTCGGCGACGAGACCTCGATGCAGCGCACGGGGACGCTCTCTACTTCCTCCACATCAGCAATGGCGCGGAACCGGTGGAACCTGCCCTGAACCTTCTGGCGGGCAAGCTTCCGCGGCAACCGGAAGACCGCGCGGTCCGGCGTGAACTGGACCTCGTACTTCGGCCCACAGTCACGACCGTTCAGGACTGCCCGCTTCCGCGCGAGCTTCGGCCGGAAGCCGAGGCTTGCGACAAGCTCGCAATACTGATCCGCGAGCGATTCGCGCACAGTCGTGAGGTCGCAGCGTCCCCAGCGGTCGACGTAGCCGTCCGTATCCATCAGGCCTTGAAGGAGAGCCTCGCGCTGGTCGATCGATGCGCGGAGGTATTCGTCCGGGATGTGCTTATCTCCAAGAAGACCCCCGTCGCGCAGCGTGCTTGACAGTGAGTCGTTCCGCTCGTAGCGGCCGGTCGCCCGACTGCGCGTGTGTCCGGTGCCGCCAATCCGATAGGTGAGGCGCCTCGTTCGCTGTGGTGCGACTCGATAACCGGCCCCTGCGACCTGCTCCAAGATCGGTGCGTCTGCGCACGTGATCTCCGCCTTGGTCGTCGTACCATCGCCGAGCCAAACGCCCAGCACGTATGGATCGATCGGCAGTTCCCGCTCTGGGTACCAGACGGCGCCGGCGAGCGGGACATGGTGGTTTAGCTCGCGGCGCACACGAAGTGTGCGTGCTATGCGCTCTGTCGTGACGACGTGATCCTGTTGGAGCCCGTAACGTCGGCCGTTCTTGTCGATGGTGCGCCACAAGTGTTCCGCGTCGGCCACAACCCGTGTTCCGTCGGAGAATCGAACTTCCCGGCAAGGTCGACCGATCAGGGCTGGGGTCGCGGCGAGTACGACGGTTGGAAATCCGTCTTCGTCGAACACGAGGTCTCCGGGCTCTAGCTCCCCGATCGTTCGCCAGCCCTGTGAGGTGGGTACCGGCGTGTCGAGTGCGAGCGCCTTTCCCTCTAGCCTCGCCACGAGGTCGTCCGGCAGCTGGATCCGCTCGAGCGTCGACCCGAGGACGAACTCGCCCGGGTGCAGGATGAACGGCCGCTCGTCGTCGATCTCGACGAGCTCCGTCAGGTCCTCCTGGGGCTCCTTGACGTCGATGAACGGGTAGCGCGCGTTGTGGAACACACGGAAGAAGCGGTCGACCCGCACGTCGACGCTCGACGGTTGCAGCAGCGCGGGATCGTACGGCTCGATCTCGATGCGCCCCTCGTCGAGGAGGCGCTCGATCGTGCGATCTGAGAGGACCACGCGGTCACACTAGCGCCGTCCGACGGAGCGGGTTAGGGTCACGCGCATGAAAAATCGCACAGCCACCTGGATCCATTTCATCTTCGCGACGATCGTCGTGATTGGCGTTCCTCTGCAGGTCTACTTCATTGCGTCGGCCTTCGCGGGAGCGGGCGAAGGGGCGCTCGATGCGCACAGCTTCACCGGGGGCATCGTCGTCCACGGGTCCGAGGCGATCGTGTTCCTCTCCGGCCTGGTTGCCTTCTGGGGCATCTGGAAGTGGGTCGGCTGGAGCTTCTTGCTCCTTCTTCTGGGCACGGTGCAAATCGCGCTGGTGCCGCCCGACGATCGCACGAATGGCTGGTTTCACGGCCTCCACGGCCTTGGAGCCCTACTCGTGTTCCTGCTCGCTGCCTACATCGCTCATCACGACATGCGCTTGCTGGGTCTGAAGGGCGGGGCCGGAACAGCCTCGACGCCAGGCGCGCCACCGCCGCCGGCCTAGGCGAAGACGTGCCGCGCTACGACGCTGTCCGCGAGCTACCGCTCGAGGTGTCCGACTATGCGCTGGAACGGCTCGAGCTGCAGGTCTCGAGCGAGTTCACGCGGGTGACGACGATCGTCCACCTGGAGGGCGGCGGCGAGGAGGGGATCGGCGAGGACGTGACCTACACGGCCGGTGACCATCCGCCCCGGGCGGACCTTTCCCTCGCCGGCTCGCACTCCCTCGACTCGTTCTCGCAGCTCCTCGACGGCCCCGAGCTCTTTCGGAGTGAGCCGGAGATGGAGGCTTCGCGCGACTACCGCCGCTGGGCGTTCGAGAGCGCGGCGCTCGACCTGGCTCTGCGGCAGGCTGGGCGGTCTCTCGCCGAGGCCGTCGGCCGAGAGGCCCGCCCTGTGACCTTCGTCTCGTCGATGCACTTTGGCGAGCCTCCGTCGATCGAGCCGCTGCTCCAGTGGCGCCAGCTGTATCCGGACCTGCGGTTCAAGCTCGACCCGACGAGCGACTGGACTGACGCGCTGATCGACGAGCTCGCGAGTCTCGGCGCCGTCGACACGCTCGACTTCAAGGGTCAGTACAAGGGCACGCCGGTCGACCAGCCGCCCGATCCCGAGCTCTACCGGCGCACGGCCGAGGCCTTTCCCGACGCCTGGATCGAGGACCCCGCCGTCACCGACGAGACGAGGCCGGTTCTGGAGGAGCATTCGGCCCGCGTGACGTGGGATGCGCCGATCCATTCGGTTCAGGACATCGAGGACGCGCCCTGGCCGCCGCGCACGATCAACATCAAGCCGTCGCGCTTCGGAACCGTGCAACGCCTCTTCGACGCCTACGACTACTGCGCGTCACGCGATATCGCGGCGTACGGAGGCGGGCAATGGGAGCTCGGCCCGGGCCGCGGGCACATCCAGTACCTCGCCTCGCTCTTCCACCCGGATACCCCCAACGACGTGGCGCCGAGTGGCTACAACGCGGCCGAGCCACCACCCGGGCTGCCGGCGAGCCCGCTCGAGCCGCAGGCGGCCGAGACCGGCTTCCGCTGGGGCTAGACGAGCGAGAGCTGGCGGTGCGCCTCGAAGCCCGAGACGCCGACCCCGACAAGCCGTAGCGCCCCAGGGCGATCGTCGAGAGCGCGGTCGAGGAGCTTGCAGGCGAGCTCGCCGATGCGCTCAGGGTCGTCGGTACCCACCGGCATGCTCGTCGAGCGACTGCGGATCGAGAAGTCCGGGTAGCGCACCTTCGTCGTCACCGTGCGTGCGGTCTCGCCTGAACGTTGAAGGTGCTCGGCGAGGCGCGCAGACATCCGGCGAAGCTCGTCCTTCAGTTGATCGCGGTCCGCAATGTCGCGCTCGAAGGTCTCCTCCGTGCTGATCGAGACGCGCTCCGAGCTCGTCTCGAGCGGGCGGGGATCGATCCCGCGTGCGCGATCGCGCAGAAGCGCCCCGACCTTGCCTGGGAGGAGGCGCTTGAGCTCGTCGTCGGTGAGCGCGGCCAGCGCGCCGATTGTCTCTAGGCCCGCGGGCCGCAGTCGCGCCTCCGAGCGCGGGCCGACCCCGGGAAGACGCCGCACGTCGAACGGCGCGAGAAAGGAGGCCTCGCGGCCCGGCGGGACGACCGTCAGGCCGCCGGGCTTACGGTAGTCGCTCGCGATCTTGGCGACGACCTTCGACGTGGCGACGCCGATCGCGGCGCTGAGGCTCGTCGCTCCGCGCACCGAGGTCTGGACCGCCTCCGCCCGCGTCCGAGCCTCGCCGAAGTTCCCGGCGACCTCGTCGAGATCGAGATAGCCCTCGTCCATCCCGGTCCGCTCGACGGTCGGCACGACTTCGCGCACCGCGCTCCAGACTGCCTGCGAATACTCCCTGTAGACGCCGTGGCGCGGTCGGACGAAGACGGCGTTAGGGCAACGGCGCCGGGCCTCCGCGCACGACATCGCCGAGTGAATCCCGAACTTGCGCGCCTCGTAGTTGGCAGTCGCGACAACCCCGCGCCCGTTGGGTTCTCCGCCGACGACGAGCGCTTTCGAGCGCAGGTCAGGATTCTCCAGCTCCTCGACAGCGGCAAAGAATGCGTCGAGGTCGAGATGCCCGAGGATCATGCTCAGGATCGTAAGTGGGGGACCACTCGGCCCACGCGCCACGTAGTCAATCTGTGATGCGAAGTCTCGCCGTCGCCGTGGCCTTTCTCGCACTTGCCCCTCCTGCGTTCGCGCATGGCCCGTGCGGCGGATGCTTTAGCGGCATCTCTGGCCCGCCGGGAACAGAAGTCACGATCGAGAGAACGGCGGCCTACCGGGTCATCTGGAACGCTCCTGTCGATGAGCTCCGGTCAGGCTTGCTGAGGCACTTCCGTCCCGGCACGCGCACTGTTCAGCTCTTCGAGGCCGTTCGACCGGAGGATGACGTGCGGTTTCGGGTTCCCGACGTGTCTCCGGGCCGCTACGAAGTGAAGATCTACGACGGAAGCGAGGAAGGTCAGCACTACACGTGGGACTTCTTCCGCGTCACCCCCAAGTCGTCGGTGCCGTGGGGTCTCCTGTTCGCTCTCGTCGCGGTCCTGATTAGCGCAATGCTGCTTTATGGGGCGAGGCGCTCGATGTTCCAGTCCTCGCCCTCGCGCCGGTAGCGGAAGCGATCGTGCAGCCTGTTCTCGCGGTGCTCCCAGAACTCGTACGACTCCGGGACGAGGCGGAATCCGCCCCAGTGGGGCGGTAACGGCACTTCCTCGTCCTCGAAGCGGCTCTCGACCTCGCGAAACCGCTCCTCGAGCTCCTCTCGCGAGCCGATCGGCTCGCTCTGCGTCGACGCCCAGGCTGCGAGCTGACCGCCGCGCGGGCGGGTTCTGAAGTACGCCTCCGACTCGGCCTGCTCGACTCGCTCGACGTCGCCCTCGACACGCACCTGCCTCCCCGGCTCCCGCCAGTAGAAGAGAAGCGCGGCACGCGGGTTCGTGGCCAGCTCCTGAGCCTTCCGCCCCTCGTAGCTCGAGTGGAAGACGAAGCCACGCTCGTCGGCGCCCTTCAGGAGCACCATGCGCACCGACGGTGCTCCTTGCTCGGTCGCCGTGGCTAACGCGACGGCATCACTGCGCCCCGCCTCCTCGTGCCAGCGTTCGAACTGGCGCAGCGGATCCGGGGCGAGATCGACGCGCGACAGACTCATCTCGGCGGCGAAAATGCATCGAGTTCGAAGTGGCCTAGGATCATTGCCTGCTCAAGACTAGGGTGAGCGTCGGCATGCGCGAAGGCGGGCTGATGGTCGTGCGAGGATCGGACTAACGTGAGGAGGATTGCCGCACTCGCAGGGGTCGCGGCGCTCGCAGCGGCTGCGGCGACCGTCGACGCACGCGCGCGCGCAGACCGCGTCAGCCAGGGGGTGGCGACGCAGCGGCTCTACGCGAGCTACAACGTGCCTTCTCGCACGGTCCAGAACTATGACGTCCAGTGTCCGACCGGCTGGAGCGCGACGTCGGGAGGCGTCATCAGCGCTGGCCCGGGAGTGACGCTTGCGGGCGTATTCGGCCTCACCGTCTCGACGTGGCGCTTCAGGGCGGTCAACGTCTCGCAGCAGGCCGAGGAGCTGAGCGTTGTCGTCAACTGCGCGCAGACCGGCCGGATCTTCTTCGTGATCGGTGGGCCGAGGACGACCGTGACCGTCAGGCCCGGCTCTGCCGCCACCGTTACCGCGCCCTGTCCTCCCGGACGGGCCCCGACGGGGGCCGGTTTTGACCTCGAGCCGGCCGAGGATCAGCAGTCCCTCGTCCCGACCCCGCTCGCAGTCACGTTCACGACCATGCGCCCGCTCCGCGGTGGCTGGCTCTTCAGGCTGAGAAATCGCGGCGCGACTGTTCGCGCGCGGCTGCATGCGCGTTGCGTGAAGCACACGAGTCGCGGTCGCCAGAAGCAGCGCCTGTCGATCGTCCGGCTCTCGAGAAGCGTGACCCTGGCGGCCGGTGCCGAGCGGCAGCTGACGAACCGTTGTCGGCGCAACTCGTCACCGCTCTTCGCGGGCTGGGCGAGCACGAGCCGGGAGATCGACGTCCGAGCCTTCATCAACCGTCAGAAGCGCGGCGAGTATCTCGCTTTCAACCTGTCCGATCGGCCGGTGCGGCTCTCGATCGACCTGCTCTGCCTTGGCAACAAGACCCGCCCGGTCGGCTGAGTCGCGCCGCCGAGTCCTGCCTGCCTGTATAAGGGATATTCAGCTATGCAGAAGGCCGGCCGCTGTTGTATCTTGAGGCCGTGGCCGTCACGAAGTCGATCGAGATTCGCACCGAGGTTCCCGGCCCGCGCTCACGCGAGCTCGCCGAGCGCAAGGAGCGCGTCGTTGCCGCTCCGCTGTCGCTCGTCCACCCGATCTTCACCGCCGAGGGGCATGGAGCCACGCTCACCGATGTCGACGGCAACACGTTCATCGACCTGACCGGCGGGGTCGGCTGCCTGAACGTCGGGCACTCGCACCCGCGAGTCGTCGAGGCGGCGCAGGAGCAGCTCGCGCGCTTCGCACACACGGATTTCACGATCGTCCCGTACGAGATCTACGTCGAGCTCGCAGAACGGCTGATCGCGGTCTCGCCGTTCTCGGGACCCGCGAAGGCTGCCTTCTTCAACGCCGGCACCGAGGCGATCGAGAACTCGATCAAGTTCGCTCGCTCTTACACCAAGCGGCCCGCGGTGATCGTGTTCGAAGGCGCCTTCCACGGCCGCACGATGCTCTCGATGACGATGACCTCGAAGACCCACCCATACAAGGCGGGGCTCGGGCCGTTCGCCCCCGAGGTCTACCGCGTCCCGTATCCGCACGTTTATCGCGGGATCGACGTCGAGTCGGCACTCAAAGCTCTCCGTCGCGCGTTCGTGACCCAGGTCGCAGCCGAGACCGTGGCCGCGATCGTGATGGAGCCGATCCTCGGCGAGGGCGGGTTTGTCGTCGCGCCGACGGAGTTCGTGCAGGGCGTTCGCGAGATCTGCGACGAGCACGGGATCGTCTTCGTCGCGGACGAGGTTCAGACGGGCTTCGGCCGCACCGGGAAGATGTGGGGCATCGAGCACCACGGCGTCGAGCCCGACCTGATGGCCGTGGCCAAGTCGATCGCCGGCGGGCTCCCGCTCTCCGCGGTCATCGGCAGGGCCGAGATCATGGACGCGCCGCCCGACTCCTCGATCGGGGGTACCTACGTCGGAAACCCGGTCGCGCAGGCGGCCGCCCTCGCCGTCCTGGACGTTTTCGAGGACGAGAGCCTCGTCGAGCGGGCAGGCGTGATCGGCGAGACGATCAAGTCCCGCATGCTCGCCTGGCAAGAGCGCTGGGACGCAATCGGCGACGTGCGCGGCCTGGGCGCGATGCTCGCGATCGAGCTCGTCCGGGAACCCCAGACAAAGGAGCCGGCGGCCGACCTCGCGTCGGCGGTCATCGACGAGGCGTTCCGGAACGGTCTCCTGCTAATCAAGTCCGGGACCGACGGCAACTGCATCCGCGTCTTGACGCCGCTCGTGATCACCGACGCGGAGCTCGACGAGGCTCTCGGCGTCTGGGAAGACGCGCTCGCGGCCGTTATCGGCGCTTAGTTCGCTCTTTCTCAGGGAAACTGCAATCCGTGGTCGGTGAGCTCATTGCGGGCCGGTACGAGCTCGAGAAGCTGGTCGGGTCGGGCGGCATGTCGAATGTCTTCCGCGCGCACGACCGGCTGCTCGAGCGAACCGTCGCGCTGAAGATCCTCCACGAGCAGTACACGCGCGACGAGGACTACGTCGAGCGGTTCCGCCGCGAGGCGCGCGCGGTGGCGCAGCTCACCCATCCGAACATCGTCACCGTCATCGACCGCGGTGAGCAGGAGGGCCGCCAGTTCATCGTCTTCGAGTACATCGACGGCGAGAACCTGAAGGAGCTCACGAATCGCGGCCCGCTCGAGGTTCGCGAGGCGATCCGGCTGTCGCTCCAGGTCGCACGGGCGCTCTCGTTCGCGCACGAGCGGGGGCTCGTCCACCGGGACGTCAAGCCACAGAACGTCCTCCTCAACGAGGATCGGCAGGCGAAGGTGACCGACTTCGGGATCGCCCGCTCGCTCGACGTCCACGGGGTCACGCAGACGGGCACCGTGCTCGGGACGAGCGACTACATCGCGCCCGAGCAGGCCCGCGGCCAGAAGGTCGATCCGAAGACGGACATCTACTCGCTGGGCGTCGTTCTCTACGAGCTCCTCTCGGGAGACGTGCCCTACGCCGGCGACAACTTCGTCGCCGTCGCGATGCGGCACGTGAACGAGCCGGTTCCGAGCGTGATCGAGCGCCGGCCCGACTGTCCCATGCGGCTCGACCTCGCCATCCAGCGGGCAATGTCGAAGGACCCGGAAGACCGTTTCGAGTCGATGGCCGATTTCGTGGACGAGCTCGAGGCGTGCCTCACGGAGGTCGACGGACGCGGCGACGAGGGCGCGACGATGATCGTGCCGGCCGCTCGGCGCCGGCGGCCAAAGCGTCCCCGTGAGCGCAGGGAGCTGCCCCTTGTGCCGCTCGCCCTGGCTGCGCTGGCGGCAGCTGCGATTGCGGTCGGCGCCTTCGTTCTCTTCGACAACGGCGGTGGCGGAGGTTTGATCCCAGACGGCTCGCCGTCGACGAAGCCGGTCACGCTCTCGGGCGTATCGGGATTCGATCCGTTCGGTGACAACGGCCAGGAGCACGACGACGAGGCGCCGCTGGCAACGGACGGCGACGAAACGACCGACTGGAGCACCGAGCAGTACCGCGACTTCAGTAAGCCGGGTGTCGGCCTTGTCCTCAGCGCGCCGAGGCCTGTCGCCCTGTCGAGGATCACCGTCCTGAACGGTGGCGGGTTCGAGGCGAAGATCCAGGCGAGCAATTCGGCAAACAGCGGCTTCAGGGACGTCTCGGGCGACTTCCAGCAGGTCGAGGCCCGCAAGGACTTCAAGATCGACACGGGCGACAAGGACTATCGCTACTACCTGGTCTGGCTCAGGCTGCCGACGAGCGGAGGCCAGGCGCAGATCTACGAGGTGAGGGCCAGAACCTGAGCCAGCCGCCCCTTAACGGGGTCAGACCCTGTAAAGGTTAACGGGGTCAGACCCCGGTCGTGATGGGTCACAACTTCGTGGCTGGTCACGCAAGATTCGTCCCCAGACCCAGTTGGTTACGCGGACATCCACGAACACCCGTTAACGGGGTCAGACCCTGTAAACGATAACGGGGTCAGACCCCATTGAGAGGCGACTAGAACTTGAGGCGGGCGCGCCGCTCGTGGCGATCGAGTGCGAGTTGCACGAGGCGCTCGAGGAGCTCCTCGTACGGGATCCCCGAGGCCTCGAAGAGCTTTGCGTACACGCTCGTCGCGGTGAAACCCGGGATCGTGTTCAGCTCGTTGATCAGCACTTCGCCGTCGGCTCGCACGAAGCAGTCCGCGCGCGCCATGCCTTCGCACTCGGTCGCCCGGAATGCCTCAACCGAAAGCTCCTGCACACGCTCGATCGTCTCCTGCGGGATACGCGGCGGGATCACGAGGTCCATTCCGCCCTCGTCGTACTTCGCGGAGTAGTCGTACCAGTCGGAGTTGGCGACGATCTCGCCCGGGATCGACGCGATCGGCTCCTCGTTTCCGAGCACGCTGCACTCGACCTCGACACCGGTCACGAACTCCTCGACGAGCACCTTCTCGTCGTGCTGGAAGGCGAGCGCGATCGCTGCGCGGAGCTCGTCCTCGCCGCGCGCCTTGCTGATCCCGACCGACGAGCCAAGGCGCGCCGGCTTTACGAAGACGGGGAAGCCGAAGGGGTTCTCGAAGCCATTGGCCGAGCGGAGGGTCACGCTCCGGGTGACGGGAATGCCCTTGTCTCGCAGGATCGACTTGAACAAGTCCTTGTCCATGCAAAGCGCCGACGCAGTCACGCCCGCGCCCACGTAGGGCACGTCTGCCAGCTCCAGCAGGCCCTGCACGGTCCCGTCCTCGCCGAACGGCCCGTGGAGGACGGGGAACACGACGTCGACGCCCGCGAGGGTCGCCGGGACGTGCGATGTGGGCACAGGCAGCGTCTCTGCGGCCGAGCGTCCATGCCGCTCCAGCTCCCCCAGGGACCCGGAGCCAAGCTCCCAGCGTCCGTCGCGCCCGATCTCGACCGTCACCGCCTCGTAGCGGGCGGGGTCGAGCGCCTCGAGCACCGAGCGCGCCGACGCGAGCGAGACCTCGTGCTCGCTCGAACGGCCCCCCATGACGACCGCGACGCGGAGCTTCGGCATCACGGGAGCGGTTCTAACAGGCGCCCGACGATGATCGTGACCGTCGAGCCCGGCTTGGCCTTCGTCCCGCCGGGCGGGTCCTGCGAGAGGACGATCCCGTCCTGGTTGGGGTCAGTCGTTTCCTGTTCCTGGACGTCCACGGTGAAGCCCGACTGCTCGAGCGTCTGAGTCGCTGACGCCTCGTCCTGGCTGGTCACGTCCGGGATCGTCGATTCCTTCGGCCCCTTGGAGACGAAGAGGGTGACCGTCCCGCCGCGTGCGAGGTCGGCGCCGCCACCCGGCTCCTGATCGATGACGACGTCCTTCGGCTGGCTCGAATCGACGTCGCGCCTCGCAACGGCGAAGCCCTCACCCTGCAGCTGGCCGGCGGCGCTGTCGTAGAGCTGTCCGACGACGTTCGGGACCGTCAGCGGCTGGAGGCCCTTGGAGACGTTGATCTCGACCCTTGACCCCTTGTCGACCTTTGTGCCGGGGGCGGGGGCCTGAGCGATGACCGTGTTCGCTTCCTCCTTCGAGAAGACGTCTCGTACCTTCACCTCCAGGCCGAGCGACGACAGAGTGCTGTTCGCCTCGTCCCGTGAGTCGCCCTTCACATCGGGCACCTCGACCTTCGGTGGTCCCGTGGAGACGAAGATTTCGACACTGGCTCCCTTGTCCAGCCGCACACCGCCCGACGGGTCCTGCCTGAAGACCCGGCCCTCCTTGGCGGTCTCGTTCGGCTCTCGAAGCACGGTGGCGACGAGCTCCTTTTCCCTCAGGTTGCCGACCGCGAGATCTTCCCGCTGACCGACGACAAAGGGCACCGAGGTCGTCGTCGAGCCGCCGAGGGAATCCTGGATCTGCCCGAAGGCGTACCAGCCCGCGACAGCCGCAAGCACGACGAGAAGCAACGCAAGGAGCCAGGGCCAGACGGGACGCCGTCGCGCCGGCGGATCGGCGTAGCGATACGAGGGGCGGGCCGCGGCCGGCGGGCGGCGGGGCGGCACGATTGCCGTCGGCGCGTTCGAGAGCGTGGTGCCCGAGAGAACCGCCGTTGCGGCATCCGCCGTCTCGGCCGTCACTCCTGCGCCACGAGCGACCCGGTCGAGTTCCGCGTCCATCTCCTCGGCCGTCTGGAAGCGGTCGTCCGGGTTCTTCGCCAGGGCGCGAAGGACGACCATGTCGAGGTCGGGCGGAATCTCGGGCCGCTCCACCGAGGGGGGCCGCGGAGCATCCGACAGGTGCCTCATTGCGATCTCCACCGGCGACTCACCCGTGAAGGGCACCGTCCCGGTGAGCATCTCGTAGAGGAGGATTCCGACGGAGTACAGGTCGGAGCGCTGATCGACCGCGGCGCCCCGGGCCTGCTCGGGCGAGAGGTACTGCGCCGTGCCGATGATCGAGCCCGCCTCGGTCATCTGGCTCACCCCCGCTCGCGCGATCCCGAAGTCGGTCACCTTCAGCCGCCCGTCGGCGTCGGCCATGACGTTGTGCGGCTTGATGTCGCGGTGAACCACGCCCTTGCGATGCGCGAAGCGAAGTGCGCCGAGCACCTGGCGGGTGAACTGGATCGCGTCGCCGATCGGCAGCGGGCCCCGCGCGACGATGAGCTCCTTCAGGCTCCGCCCGTCGAGGTACTCCATCGCGATGTAGTACGTGCCCTCGGCCTCGCCGCGGTCGTAGATCGAGACGATGTTCGGGTGCGAGAGGCCGGCGGCGTTCTTCGCCTCCCGGCGGAAGCGCTCGACGAACGACTCGTCGTTCGCGTGCCGGTCGTTCAGGATCTTGACCGCGACCCTGCGCCCGAGCTCCTCGTCCTCGGCCAGGTAGACGTCAGCCATCCCGCCCGAGCCGAGCTTCCGGACGATCCGGTAGCGCCCGTCGAAAAGCGTGTTGATCAGGGTGTCGACGAAGGCCATGTCCTAATCAGGGTACGTTCGACGCTCACCGGATCAGCGCCTCCATGATCGCCTTGGCGATCGGAGCCGCTGTCGTCCCGCCGGTGCCGCTTTGGTTCTCGAGGAAGACCACGACGGCGACCCTCGGGTTGTCGGCCGGTGCGAAAGCCACGAACGAGGTGGTGTTGCGACCGGCGACTCCGCCCTCGGCCGTCCCGGTCTTGCCCGCGACCGAGATGCCCGCAATCTGGGCCGCGGTGCCGGTTCCGCCGCTGACGACGGATTCCATCATCGCGGTGAGGGCCGAGGCCGTTGTGGTGCTGACGGCTCGACCGAGGATGTCGGGTTTCGTCTTCGTGACCTCCGAGCCGTCCGGAGCGACGATCCTCTCGACGACGTATGGCCGCATGACGAGGCCGCCGTTCGCTATCGCTGCGGCGACCATCGCCATCTGCAGCGGTGTTGTTCGGGGCTCGCCCGTTTCGGGCCCTTGGCCGAACGCGAGCCGCCCAGGGTCGATCTGGCTTTCTTCCTTGGGGTCGACGAGCTTTCCCTTGTTGTTATAGAGACCGCTAATCGCCCGCTCGTTGACGGGTGTCTCGAGCGGCGGTACCGAGTAGAAGCCGAAGCTCTTCATCTGCTTGACGATGCGCAGCCCGCCGAGGGCTTTGCCGATGTTGCAGAAGACGGAGTTGATCGAGTTCTGCATCGCGCTTGCGAGCGTGACGTTGCCGAACGGCGACGAAGTGTCGTAGTTGTTCACGTGTACTCCGTATTCGATGCAGTAGCCGGGGTCGTTGAAGGTCGAGCTCGGCGTGAACTCGCCCGAGTCGAGCGCGGCGCTCGCGGTCACAACCTTGAACGTCGAGCCAGGCGTGTAGAGGCCCGCGGCCGCGCGGTTCTGGAGCGGTGGGCAGCCGAACTTGGGTCTCGAGGCGAGGTCGTAGTTGCGCTCGACCAGGTTCGGGTCGTAGGTCGGGCTCGACACGCTCACCAGCACGCGGCCGGTTCGCGGCTCGAGCGCGACCGCGGCGCCGCACTTGCCGCCGAGCGCGTTTAGCGCGACCCGCTGGGCCTCCGCGCGCAGCGTGAGGTGGAGGTCGTTCCCCTTGATCGTTGCGCCTTTGAGCTTGTCGAAAGTAGTGTCGAGCACTGTGCTCAGGTTCGTGTTCGAGCCGGTCAGGAAGTCGTTGTCCGAGGCCTCGAGGCCGGCCCGCGAGCGAACCTGCGTCGAGTAGCCCACGATGTGGGCTGCGAGCCCGCGCTGCGGGTACTTCCTGAAATAGAACGTCTGCCCCGCGACCTTGCGCTTCACGTTGTCGGCGAGCACCGTCTGCCCGTCCGCCGCATAGATCTTCCCGCGCTCCACCGAGAACTCGGCGACGAGCTGGATCGAGTTGTCCTGCCGGTCGGCGAGCCCGCTCGCGGCCCAGGCTTGCCAGTACGTCGTGCCCACGACGAGTGCCGCGAGCAGAACGAGGCCGACCACTGCCATGCGGGTGATCTGGCGGTTCAAGGACGGCCCTCCATCACGATCTGGCTCAACGAGTTCGCTCGATGTGAGACGAGGAGGAGGCCCGCGAGCAGGATGAAGTTCGCGACGACGCTCGACCCGCCGTAGCTCACGAAGGGAAGCGTGATCCCGGTCAGCGGGATCAGGCGGAGGACACCGCCGACGATGATGAACGTCTGGAGCGCGAAGCCGAAGGTGAGCCCGACAGCGAGCAGCTTGGAGAAGCCATCCTGCGCCAGCAGCGCGATCCGGAAACCGCGCAGGCAGATCAGCATGTAGACGAGAACGAGCGCTGCCGAGCCGATGAGCCCGAGCTCTTGCGCGAGCGCCGAATAGATGAAGTCGGTATTGAGCTGGGGAATCAGATCGCGCCCGTTGGTGGTCGCAAACACGCCTTTCCCAAGCCCCGTCCCCGCGAAGCCCCCGTTCCCGATCGAGAAGAGCGACTGGACGATCTGGTACCCGGCTGCGTGGCTTTGCTCCCAGGGATCGATCCAGATCGAGACTCGCTCCTCGACCCTCGGGACGACCTTGTAGAGCAACGCCGAGCCGCCGACGAACAAAACGAGCCCTGCGACAGCGAACCAGGCCCGCGCCGTGGCCACGTACAACATCCCGAGGAAGATCCCGTAGTAGAGAAGCGCGCTTCCGAGGTCGTTCGTCTGGACGATCACGAGCATCGCCGCGCCCCAGATCGCCAGTAGCGGGCCGAAGTCCTTCAGGCGTCCCTGTGCGAGCACCTCGCGCTTCTCGCGCAGGTAGCCGGCAAGGAAGACGATCAGCATGATCTTGGCGAGCTCGCCCGGCTGAAACTGGATCCCGCCCACGCGCACCCAGAGACGGGCGCCGTTGATCTGCTCCCCGATCAAGGGGAGAGCGGGCAGGAAAAGCAGGCCCACCGCGGTCAGGCCGAAGAGGTACTTGTAGCTCTCCAGCCGCCGGTAGTCGTGGCGGAGGAGGAGCAGTGTCGCGGCGAACGCGGCGACTCCGACCACGATCCAGAGGCCCTGTCGAAAGGCGTTGTCCGGGTCGAGCCGGTAGATCTCTGTCACGCCGATCGCCGCCAGCAGCGCGGCCATCGGCAGCAGGTACGGGTCGGCCTGCGGTACGGCCAGGCGGGCAATCACGTGAGCGGCGAGGAAGATGGCGAAGAAGAAGAGCGCGTAGGAGAGCGATCCGGTCGAGACGATGTCCTGGCGCGCGATGTACACGCTCGCAAAGCCGAGGCCGGTGATGACTGCGACGACGACGAGGTTGACGAGCTCGCGGTTCCGGTAGCTCATCTGCTCTGGCCGAGAAGCCAGTACACGAGGAGACCCATCGCGGCGACGACGGCGAGAGCGACCACGAGCCTGGCGGCCTGGACGCTGAACCGCTCCTTCGGCGGCTCAGGCTCCTCCGGGACGCTCTCGGTTGGTGGACTGTCCCTCTTGGCGAGCTCCGGAACCTGCTCGGGCGGGACGACCATCGTCTGGACGGTGGGCACGCCCTCGAGGCCGGAGAGGGTGTCTTCGTCCGCGTCAGGGGTGGGAGGGGGCTGGACAGCGGGCATCGTCTTCGTCTCGGCGATAGGCTCGGGCGCCTTGTCGGTGATCTCGAAGAAGACCACCGTGATGTTGTCCTCGCCGCCGCTCTGATTCGCCGCGCCGATTAGGTCCTTCGCGATCGCGTCGAAGTTGTCCCTGCGCTCATTGACGATGCCGAGAATCGTGTCGTCGCCGACCATCGAGGTCAGCCCGTCCGAGCAGATGAGGAAAACGTCGCCCGGCTTCGCCTCGACCGAGAAGGAGTCGACGTCGACATCGGGGTCGGTGCCGAGGGCCCGCGTGATCACCGAGCGCTGCGGGTGTGTATCGGCCTCCTCCGGCGAGAGCCTGCCGCTGCGTACGAGCTCCGCGACGAGCGAGTGGTCATCGGTGAGCTGTTCCACTTTCTGATCTCGGATCAGGTAGCCGCGCGAGTCGCCCACGTGACCGATCACGACGACGCCGTCCTCGACGAGCGCGACCGTGATCGTCGTGCCCATGCCAGAGGCGTCGGCATCGTCGCGGGCCCGCTCATAGACCTGTCGGTTCGCCTTCTGGATGAGCGCGACGACCCGCTCCTCGCCGGTCCCGTCGACGGTCTCCCCGAGCGCGGTTGCGGCCAGGCGCGAGGCGATCTCGCCGCCGCGGGCGCCGCCCATGCCGTCTGCGACCGCGAACAGCGGAGGCTGGCAGACCCAGGCGTCCTCGTTGCGGCGACGCTTCCGGCCCGGATGCGAGAGCCCCGTGCTGCGTCCTAGGAAGACCGTCATGTCTCGAACCTCAGGTCGGTCTCGCCCACGCGAACGAGGTCTCCGGCAGTCAGCTTGCGCGCTCTCGAGAGCCGCACGCCGTTGACGAAGGTGCCGTTCGTCGAGCCGACGTCTTCGATCCACACTCCGTCGCGCCGCGGCTCCACGCGGGCGTGCTGCACGGACGCGAAGTCGTCCCCGTCGAGGCGGACCTCGTTCGGCCCTCCGCGCCCGATCGAGATGCCGGCCGAGTCGAGCACGAACTCGGTGTTCTCGTCGATCGCGGTGCTCTTCAGGACGACCAGGCGGCCCATGTTCAGCTGGGGCTCGGGTCGCAGGCCAACGGCCGCGGCCTCCTGTGGGCCGAGCACGAAGCTCTCTTGGGGAAGGCGGAGATCACGGCTCGCGGTGCGAACTATGCGCCAGATGAAGACATAGAGAAGGAAGAGGAAGCAGGCCTTGAGAATGAGCAGCGCGCCCTCGACGTCGACCGAGGCGGCAATCATGAGCCCGTTCTGTGAAAGACCAGATCGGTTGAGCCGATGGTGATCCGGTCCCGGTTTTCGAGCTTCGCTCGCTGTTGACGGCGGCCGTTGACCGTGAGGCCGTTCGTCGAGCCGAGGTCGAGGATCCAGTATGCGGTCCCCTCTTGCCTCAGCTCGGCGTGGCGCCTGGAGACGTTCGGGTCGGAGAGCCGGATGTCGCACTCCTTCGAGCGGCCGATGACGACGCTGCCCTTGTCGATCTCGTGCTTGGTGCCGTTCTCGTCGAGCGCGACGACCTCGGGCTCCACGCCGAGCTCGCCGGGCGTCGCCGCCTGGGTCGGAGGGCCCTGGGGCTTGTAGACCATCGTCGCGCCGGGAGGCGCCTCCGGCAAGGGCTCGGAAGGCCCCTGGCCTGGCTCCGGCTGCACCATGCGCGTCGCGATCCCGAACTCGCCGACCTCGAGGTCGGAGTCGGTGTTCAGAAGCACCTTCGGCGAGCTGAGGAGGACGTACGACTCCCGGCGCGCGTGCTCGGCGAGGTACTCCTGGAGCTCGCTCAGGAGCGACTCCTCGTAGCTCGCGAACTGCTCGCGGTCGCCGGGCGACAGGTAGACCGAGTACTCGTTGGGCGCGTACACGCGCGAGACCGAGACCATGCGGTGGTCGTCCATCTCCTTCGCGAGCTTCCGCGCCAGCTCGACGGGCTGGACGTTGGTACGGAACGCGCGGCCGAAGACGCCCTCGAAAAGCGCCTCGATCTTCTGCTCGATGTTTCGAAGCACGGTCACGGGCGGGTCTTACCCCGCGGGCGAGTTTACCGAGCGCCTGCCTGGCGGAATCGCTCTTGCGGCCGGGGCCACCGCGGACCACCACCCGCTTTCAGCCTATCCAGGAGAAGCGCGCGTGTCTGTTGCAGATACGTGCCGAAACGGCGCGGCGCGACGGCCCGCTCGGGCAGGCGCCGCGCCTGGACGGTGAGAGCGAGGTATGTAAGCCAGCCCGTGAAGACGAGCGCCACTGCCCCGGCGCGCGGCCCCGCCAGCAGGGTTGCCCCGAGGAGCCCGGCAGCGAAGGTCGCGATCGAGAGGTCGGCCCTGCGCGTCACATGGGGGAGCGCCCCGGCCGCAGCGGCGAGAATCAGCGCTTCCGCCCCCAGGGCCGGGTTGTTCAGGAGCCACTGCCAAACCGCTTCGAGAACCGCGATTGGATGCTCGCTCCCGGCAACGCCCAGAGCAGCCGAGTCCGTCCCGCTGAACGGGATGGTCGACCCGTGGACGCCCGCGACGACGCCCGCCAAGAGCACCGCAGCCAGCGCGAGCGCCGTGCGCCGCACCGTGCTCCGAACGTGCATGACCAGCAGCGGTACGAGACCGAGCAGGCCGATCGGGCCGAGAACGATTCCGGAGCCGAAGAGAAGGCCGCGTCGCGGATCGCCCCACATGAGCGCGAGCCACGCGACCGCAAGACCCGCGTACGCGAACGAAAGGCCGAGCGACACGTTGCCGAGCGGGAACACGGGCACCGCCAGGGCAAACGCAAGCCCGAGCCTGGCGCGCGCGGCCGTGAGCGCCGCGGCGACCGCGGCGAGCAAAAGCGGCCACCGGGCCGGGTAGAAGGGAAGCGCGGCAGCCGTCCAGGCCACCGCGAGGGCTGCCAGAGCCGGGGCGGCGCCGCGCGCGAGCACCCGCTTCGGCTCGAGCCGGATCCGGGCTCTTGCCTTCGGCCGGGCGCGCTTGGGCATCCGCTCCAACCACGCGGCCCGTAGCGCCTTGGAAAGGCGGGCCGCAGAGGGTCTCTGGGCTGGATCCACCGAGAGTGCGGCGTCGACGGCTGCGACGAGGCGCTCGGGGAGATCGGGCCGGGCCTCGCCGATAGACGGCGCTCCGGCCTTGATCACCTCTCCCGTCTCGAGCGGTGACGCACGCCAGAACGGGTGATGGCCCGAGAGGGCCTCCCAGAGCAGCACGCCAACAGCCCAGACGTCGGCGGGTGGGCCCGCCGTCTCCCCGAGCAGGCGCTCGGGCGAGATGTAGGCGAGTGTTCCCGGCACGTCGCCCGCGGCGGTCAGCGTCTCGGCGTCGGCGAGCTGGGCAAGTCCGAAGTCGAACAGCCGGACCGAGACGTTCTCCTCGTCCGTAACGAGCACGTTCGACGGCTTGACGTCGCGATGCACGATCCCGCGCGCGTGGGCAAAGGCGAGGCCTTCGAGGATCTGAGCCGCTGCTTCGACAGCCCCGTCGTCCCCGAGCTCGCCCGCGCGCAGCGCCTGCCGGAGCGTCGATCCCGGCACGTATTCGTACGGGATGTAGAGATGCTTGTCGTCGGACTCCAGGCCGTACGCGCGGAGGCAGTGCGGATGGCGCAGGCGCGTCGCAGCCTCGGCCTCCCGCTCCGCGCGCGGCCCGGCTCTTCCCTCCTTGGCGATGATCTTGAGGGCGACCTCCAGGCCGGACGTCTCGTCGCGGGCGAGCCAGACGGTGCCCGAACCACCGCTTCCGAGCGGGCGCAAGGGGCGATATCGGCCGAGGACGAGGCCGCTCGGGTCCATGGGTTCGACGGCGCTCGACATTCGCCGCTTCGATTTGGCGTCCGTTGCCAAAACTCCTGCACTAGCCGGGGAACGCGATACAGTGACGCGGCTCCTAGCCCTGCCGACCCCTAATGAGCGACCGCGAGAGCGACATCGAGTTCGACTTCTTCGAGGAGTCGGACACCCGAGAATCAGCCGAGGAACGGCCGCGCCGCCGAGGGCCAAGACCGCCCGCCCGGCCACCGACCGGCCTCACGCCTCTCCTGCGCCTCGTCGGGCTGATCAGCTTTGCCATCGTGATCGTGCTCCTGCTCATCCTCTGGGTGAACGGTTGTCGCGAGGACCAGCGCAAGGACACCTACCGGGACTACGTCCAGAAAGTATCCGGGTTCGCAGAGCGCTCGGGGCAGCTCGGCAGGCAGTTCAACACGCTTCTCACGACACGGGGCACCCAGGAATCGGACGTCGAGAACGAGCTGTCGGGGCTCGCCGAAGCGCAAAACCAGATCGCCGCCCAGGCGCGGGAGCTCGAAGCGCCCGGCCGCCTGCGAGCCCAGCACGCACACATGCTCGACTCGTTCGACCTACGCGCCAACGGTTTGACGGGAATGAACGACGCCTTCAAGAGCACGGTCGGCTCAAGGAACGCAAATCAGGCCGGCAGACAGCTCGCCCTGCAGATGAAGCGCTTCGTGGCGAGTGACGTCATCTGGGAGGACCTCTTCAAGGCGCCGACCATCAACGAGCTCCAGAACCTGAGCATCACGGGCGTCAACGTGCCGGATTCGATCTTCCTCCCGAACGCCGACATTGCGACCACGGCCTCGATGAGGGCGGTCTGGCAGCGGATACACGGCGCCGCGCCCGGTAGCGAGACGTGTACTCCGCGCGGGACCGGCATCCTCTCGACGAAGGTGCTTCCAGCCGGCCGGGAGCTCTCGGAGTCGACGACGAACACCATTCAGGCGTCGACGGACCTCGGATTCGCTGTCTTGATCGAGAACTCCGGCTGCGCGCAGGAGGTCGGACTCAAGGTCAGGCTTACGATCCAGCAGACACAGCCGATCACCAAGCAGGCGACGGTCGCCCTGCTCAACTCCGACGATGAGACCACTGTCGAGTTCAGGGACATCGCCTTGCCGCGGTTCGATCAGCGGACATCGCTGACCGTCGAGATCGATCCGGTGCCGCAGGAGCAGAGCGTGGAGAACAACACCGCGAGCTATCCGGTGCAGTTCTCCGTCGGCTAGCCCGCCATCGCCTTTTCGACAGCCTCCTGCTCCTCGGGCGAAAGCGCGACATTCGGCTGCCCGCGGTCCAGTTCCTTCACGTAGACCCTGGCGTAATCGCGACCCTGGATCGCGCTGACGACGATCCCCGAGCGCCCCGCGTCGAGGAGCGCGATCGAGGCCGACTGGTGTCCTCCTGCGCCCTCGTAGGCGTCGTAGCGGACGAGCGAGGTGTTCGAGACCGAGCCGTCGACACGACGGTCGACCCGGGCGAGCGCGGCCGCGACCTCGTCCACGGCTCGATGCAGGTCGTCGATGCGGGCCTGGAGCGACACGGCGAAGTCGACGAGGTCGTCCTTGCCGCCGCCGAGCAGGACGAGCTGGCTCGCGCGGACCCGCCGGATCTGGACGGCGAGGTAGACGGACACAGCAAGCGCCGCCCCGGCCGCGCAGGCCGCGCCGATGGCAATCCAGGCAGCCGCAGAGAGCCCCATCGAGAGGAAATCCTAGAAGCGATGCCGTGATTTGCGCGCGAGTCGCTACATTTTTGGGGTCATGACGCAGGTCTTGGTGCTCAACGCGAGCTACGAGCCGCTGAACGTCACGTCGGTGAGACGTGCCCACGTGCTTGTCTTCAAGGGCAAGGCGGAGGTGCTCGAGGAGCTCAACCAGCCGCTCCGCTCGGCGAGCGACACCTACCCCTGGCCGCACGTGATCAGGCTCGTCCAGTACGTGAGGGTGCCGCGCGCGGTCCAGCGCAAGATCTCCCGGAGGGCGCTCTTCGCCCGCGACGGCTGGCGCTGCGTTTACTGCGGAACGACGAGCGGCCGGCTCACGCTCGACCACGTCGTCCCGCGCAGCCGCGGCGGCGACTCGGTCTGGGAGAACGTCGTCACTTCCTGCGCGCCCTGCAACTTACGCAAGGGAAACCGGTCGCTCGAGCAGGCGCGGATGACGCTGATCCATCAGCCGCGCCCGCCACAGCCCGTGCTCTTCATCCGCCTGGCGGCTCCGAAGATCCCGCACGGCTGGCGGCCCTACTTACCCGCGCTCGACGGGCAGACCTAGCCTCTCCCATTCGCTCCACGATCCCGGGTAGAGCTTCGCGTCGGGGCGGCCTGCCTCCGCGAGCGCGAACACGGTCACGCATGCAGTAACGCCCGACCCGCAGTAGGCCGCGATCTCCTCGGCGGCGAGCACGTCCTCCGGGACCGGCGCGCCGGCGGTGAATGGGAGGTTGCGCGCACCGGGGATTCGGCCGGGCACCTTGTCGATCGGGTTCGGCTCGCCGCGGAAGCGCTCGGGGATGCGGGCATCGAGCACGAGCAGCTCCGGGTCGTCGATCCGGGAGGCGAGCTCCGAGGCCTCGATCGTGTCGCCCTCGCGCGGTCGCGGCTCGAATCGCGCCGGCTCGATCGCCTCCTCGCTCTCGCGCAGGGGCCCGCGCCAGCCCTCGATTCCGCCCCGCAGCACAGCCACGTCGTCGTGGCCGAAGTGGCGGAGCAGCCACCAGAGCCGCTCCGCGCCGCCCAGCACTCCGTAGGCGACGACGAAGACTCCATCCCCGATCCCGGCCCGCGAGGCTGCGGCTGCGAAGTCGCCCGCGTCCGGAAGCGGATGTCGCCCGCGCTCACCGGGCGCGGCTGCCAGGTCCTCGTCCACGTCCAGGAACGAGGCGCCGGGAATGTGGCCGGCGCGGTAGAGCTCGCGGCCGTGACCCGGGCCTCCGAGCTTCCAGCGGCAGTCCACGAATTGGTATCGCACGCTGCGATTGTGACGCGAAGGCCGCCCGGCGCCGTATCTGATCGAACCCTCGGAAGGAGCAGTCGTGAAACTGATACGGATCGCAGTCCTCGTGGGGGTCGGTGCCGCGGTCGTCGCCCTCGCCGGCGTGGGCCGTCCCGAGACGGCTGGCGGCGCCTCGAAGCCGGCCGGCGGCATCACGGTCACCGGCGTTGGCACCGTCACGTCCGTGCCGAACGAAGCCACGTTCACTATCGGCGTCCAGAGCGAAGGCGCGACGGCTCGCGAGGCGCTCGCCTCCAACTCGGATCAGATGAACAGGGTGATCGCGGCGCTGAAGTCGGCCGGCGTCGACCGCAGCGACATCAAGACGCAGGACGTGTCGGTGTCGCCTTCCTATCGGGATGAGGGTGAGGTCGACGGCTATATGGCCAGGAACTCCGTCTCGGTCAAGATCGAGAACCTGTCCAAGGCGGGTGCCGTCCTCGACGCGGCGTCGAACGCAGGGGCGAACGAGGTTTACGGCCCGATGCTCACGCGATCGAACCAGGACAAGCTCCAGGCGGACGCGCTCCGCGACGCGGTCGACGACGCACGCAGGAAGGCCCAAACGCTTGCGAAGGCAGCCGGCGTGCGCCTCGGCTCGGTCACAGCGATCACGGAAGGCTTCAGCGGCGGCCCGGAGCCGTACTACGCAGGTGGTGCCGAGAGGCTGGCTTTGGACAAGGCTGCTCCGATCGAGCCCGGAACGCAGGACGTCCAGGCGAGCGTGACAGTGACGTTTGCCATCGCCTAGAGGCGACTCGCTCCTACTGGATCAGCGATTAGACTCACAACCGTGGCGTTTCCGGCGTAGTTGATCCCATCTGTTCACGTACCGGCCCGTCGGTGACGTGCATCGGCGACTGGCTGATAACGCGATCAACTAGGAGGAAACCGTGATTCCTGAAGCACGCCTTGAACGTGTCGCATCCGGGCTGGCACCCGTCACGCCGGGATGGTTCGTCGTGAACACGGCTGATGCCGCCTGGGTCAACAACGAGTGGTCTGGCGGCGTCTGCATCTTCGAGTCCGACGACTTCGTCCTGCGGGGCCGATCCGATCTAACGGAGTACGTCAAACCGGAGGCCGGGTTCACGATCCGCGTCGTGCCGCCGGGACAACCTTCGGGTCTTTACCACGCAGAGTCGGTTGAAGAGGACTTCCTCATCCTGATGGGCGAGTGCGTGCTTATCATCGAAGACCAGGAGCGGCACCTGCGCACGTGGGACTTCGTGCATTGCCCGCCGATGACCGCGCACACTTTCGTCGCGACGGAAGCAGGGCCATGCGTGATCCTCGCCACGGGAAACCGGCGCGACGACCTCGAACGTGTGTACCCCCGGTCAGAGGTCGCGCTCCGCTACGACGCGGGACCAGAAGTCGATACGACTGATCCTGAGGGCCGAGGGCGGTGGGTGGTTCAGCGCCCACAACATTGGGACGAGCTTCCGTGGGCTGACCGGCCGTAGCTCTCGCCAGTGTGCTGCGGCGTTCCGGCGGGAGTGCCGCAGCACACCGAATTGCAACTCAGGCCGCTTCGACCTCCGGCGCGTGCGCGGGCTCCGGGATGGACTCCGGGTCCTTTCGGTGCGGATGACCGAGCAGGTGGTTGTGCGACTCCGTCCCGTAGCCGCCCGGGACCGGGATGTAGAACTCGGGGTACCCCCACATTCCGTGCTCGGCGACGTCCAGGCCCGCCGTCTCGACGTGCTCCTCGACTCGGATTCCCCAGAGGGCCTTCAGCGCCCAGAGGCAGCCGAAGCACGCGGTAAAGGTGAACGCCCCGACCGCAACGAGACCGACCGCCTGCACTCCGAGCTGGTGGAAGCTCCCTGTGTAGACGAGGCCGCCTGTCCCGGTGGCGAGATTGGACGCGAGCGAGGGCACTGCGAAGAGGCCCGTCGCAAGCGTTCCCCAGACGCCGGCCATGCCGTGCACGGCGACTGCGCCGATCGGGTCGTCGATCCCCAGCCGCTCCACCCCGAGGACTCCCAAGACGGCGATTGCTCCGGCGACGGCGCCGATCACGACGGCCGCCCACGGCGCGACGAAGCCTGACGCTGCCGTGACTGCCACGAGCGCCGCGATGACGCCGTTCAGCATCATCGAGACGTCGGGCTTCCGCAGCACGAGCCAGGCAACGCCGATCCCGCCGAGTGCTCCCGCGGCCGCAGCCACGTTCGTGATCAGCGCGACGTAGCCGAAGTAGCCGATGTTCTCGCCGGTGACGACGCCGAGCGTCGAGCCCGGGTTGAAGCCGAACCAGCCGAACCAGAGGATGAGCGTCCCGAGAACCGCGTACGGCATGTTGTGCCCCGGGATCGGGTTCGCGCGCCCGTCGTGGCCGAACTTGCCGATGCGCGGCCCGAGTAGCAAGGCCCCGGCGAGCGCGGCCAGCGCCCCCTGGTAGTGCACCACCGTCGAGCCGGCGAAGTCCTGCATGCCGAGCGAGAAGAGCCAGCCGCCCGAGTGCCAGACCCAGTGTGAAACGACCGAGTAGAGGACGGTGAAGAACGCGCCGAAGGCGAAATAGACCCAGAGCTTTGCCCGCTCGGCCATCGCGCCCCAGACGATCGCGAGCGCGACACCGGCGAAGACGACCTCGAACAGGTAGCCGGCTGCCCCGGGAATGGTTGCGAAGAAGCTGAACGGCGCAGCGCCGATCGACAGGAACTCGTCGGTCGACGGGAAGAAGCCGCTCGTCCCGATCACCGAGTTGCCGTCGCCGAAGGCGATTCCGAAGCCGACTGCCCAGTAGACGATCGAGCAGACACCGAAGATGAGGACGTTCTTGCCGGCGATGTGAGCGGCGTTCTTCATGCGCGTCAGGCCCGCCTCGAGGAACGCGAAGCCGGCTTGCATGAACATGACGAGGACGGCCGCGACGACGACCCAGACGGTGTTGACCGCGATGACGAGGTCGGCGTTCTTCATGCGACTTCGACCTCGCCGAGCGCCAGACCGGTGCGGTTGTGCCGGACGTTCTCGATCGGAGTGGTCCAGACGATGCCGTCGCCCGACTCGTGCCCCGAGCGGGCAGCGTCGGTGATCGCCGCAACGACTGACTGGGCGAGCGAGTCCTCGACGACGAAGGTGAGCAGCGCCTTCGGGAGGAAGCGCGACTCGAACACGCGTCCTCGGTACTCGTGAGTGACGCCGCGCTGGCGTCCGTGGCCGATGGCCTCGACCACCGTAACTCCCACATGCCCCGTCTCGGCCTCCACCGCGTCGATTACGGTCTCGACCCGTTCTCGCGTGACGACTGCCTCTACCTTCGTCATGTCAGATCTCCTTGCTCCGTCGTTCGAGGACGACGACGTCACGCCAGACGCCGTCGAGTTGTCCGAGCCGTTCCTGCGTCCCGACGACGCGAAAGCCGCACTTCACGTGCAGCGCGAGGCTCGCTTCGTTCTCCGGGAAGATCCCGGTCTGGATCGTCCAGATCCCGGCCTTCTCCGTGTCCGCGATCAGCCGATCGAGCAGTGCCCGCCCGACGCCCTTTCCCTGCGCCTCGTCGGCGACGTACACGCTGTGCTCGACGACGCCGGCGTAGCAGGGTCGCGGCGACACAGGATGCACCACGACCCAGCCGACCACTCGCCCGTCCTCGACGGCCACGAAGCGATGGCCGTCGAGCTGCGAACGACTCCACGTGTCCCAGTCGGGAGCCTCGGTCTCGAAGGTCGCGTTCCGGCCGGCGATGCCTTGCTCGTAGATCTCGCGCACCGCCGGCCAGTCCGTCTCCCGAAGCTCCCTGATCTCCAATTCGCTTCTACGCGTCGAAGTAGAGGGCGAACTCGGCCGGATGGGGCCGGAGCGCCACCAGGTCGACCTCGTTCTCCCGCTTCCAGTCGATCCAGGTCCGGATGAGCTCCTCGGAGAAGACGCCGCCGCGAGTCAGGAACTCGTGGTCGGCCTCCAGAGCGTCGAGCGCCTCGCCGAGCGACCCCGGCACCTGCGCGATCGGCCCTCTCTTCGAAGATCGGGCGCGCGGGCCGAGCCCGCCCGCCCTCTCGTGCGGCGCCGCCGAGTCGGCGCCTTGGTCGAAGAGGTCGTAATCGGCGGGCTCGCCCGGCTCCAGTCGACGCTGGACGCCGTCGATCCCGGCCATCAGCATTGCCGCGAATGCGAGGTACGGGTTCGCCGCCGCATCCGGGCAGCGGAACTCGATCCGCTTCGCCTTGGGCGAGTCGGAGTACATCGGGATCCGGATGCACGCCGAGCGGTTGCGCTGCGAGTAGACGAGGTTGACCGGCGCCTCGTAACCCGGGACGAGCCGGCGGTACGAGTTCGTCGTCGGAGCGCAGAACGCGAGCAGCGCGGGTGCGTGCTCGAGCAGGCCGGCGAGGTACGAGCCGGCGAGCTGCGAGAGCCCCGCGTAGCCCGACTTGTCGGCCATGAGCGGCGTCCCCTCCTTCCAGAGGGACTGGTGCGTGTGCATCCCCGAGCCGTTGTCGCCATACAGCGGCTTCGGCATGAAGGTGACGACCTTGCCGGCCGCGCGGGCAACGTTCTTGACCACGTACTTGTAGGTCATGACCTGATCGGCCATCCGGGTGAGCGACTGGTAGCGCAGGTCGATCTCGCACTGGCCGCCCGAGGCGACCTCGTGATGGTGGAACTCGCACGGGATGCCGAGCTTCTCGAGCATCAGCACCATTTGCGAGCGAAGGTCGTGCAGTGTGTCGTGCGGTGCGGGCGGGAAGTAGCCCTCCTTCTCGCGGATCGTGTTGCCGAGCCCGGGCTTGCCGGAGTTCCAGTGACCCTCGGCCGAGTCGAACGCGTAGTGGGCGTGATTTGGCCCCATGTCGTACGAGACCTCGTCGAGGACGAAGAACTCGCACTCGGGGCCCATGTAGGCCGTGTCGGCGATGCCAGTCTCGGTGAGGTACGCCTCTGCGCGGCGCGCGACGACGCGGGGGTCGCGGGCGTAGCGCTCGCGCGTGACCGGGTCGGCGATCTCGCAGATCAGCGAGAGCGTCGGCGCCTCGGTGAACGGGTCGAGGATTGCGCTTGCCGGGTCGGGCATGAGCAGCATGTCCGACTCCGAGATGCCCTGCCAGCCCCGGATCGAGGAGCCGTCGAACCCGAGGCCCTCGTCGAAGGCCGACTCGTCGAATGCTCGCAGCGGCAGCGTCATGTGCTGCCAGCGACCGAGCAGGTCGCAGAACTTGAGGTCGAC
>CAZQAG010000029.1:0-25812 GCA_964591295.1 uncultured Gaiellales bacterium
CCGTGAACCTTTACAGGGTCTGACCCCGTGAACCTTTACAGGGTCTGACCCCGTTCGGAGAGGTTTTCAAGCCTCGTTACGAGCTGAGGACGCCGACGACATCACGCACGGCCTCGGCCGACGCGTCAAGAGCCGCACGCTCGTCGTCGCTCAGGTCGAGTTCGATGATCGCCTCGATCCCGCCCGCTCCCAGTTTCACCGGGACGCCCATGTAGAGCCCATCGATCCCGTACTCGCCCTCGAGGTACGCCGTGCAGGGCAGCACGCGCTTTTCGTCGAGCACGATCGAGTCGACCATCTGGGCGGCGGCTGCGCCGGGCGCGTACCAGGCGGAGGTTCCGAGCAGCTCCACGATCTCACCGCCGCCTTTCGCCGTCCGTGCGACGAGCTCGGCGATCCGTGCATCTGGCAGCAGCTTCCGGAGGGGGACGCCGCCAACCGTCGTCGCCGAGATGACGGAGACCATCTGGTCGCCGTGACCGCCGAGCACCATCGAGGAGACGTCCTTCACGGATGAGCCCGTCTTCCAGGCGATAAAGGTCGAGAGGCGAGCCGTGTCGAGGATCCCGGCCATGCCGAAGACGCGCTCCTTGGGCCAGCCGGAGACGTGCTTCGCGACGTGGCACATCGCATCCAGCGGGTTCGAGACGACGATTAGGATCGCGTCCGGCGAGTGGCTCACCACCTGCTCGGTCACGGAGCCGACGATCTTCTCGTTTGTCGTCACGAGGTCGTCGCGGCTCATGCCGGGCTTGCGCGGCACGCCGGCTGTGATCACGACCACGTCGGAGCCCGCCGTCTCCTCGTAGCCGTTCGCGCCGACGACGTAGGGCTCGTAGCCGAGCACCGCGCCCATCTGGTTAATGTCGAGCGCCTTCCCTTGAGGCAGGTTCTCGACGATGTCGACGACGACGACGTCCGCGTAGTCGCGGGTCGCCAGAACCTGCGCGCAGGTCGCGCCCACGTTCCCGGCGCCGACCACGGTCACCTTCCGCCGCTCGCTCACACTCGTACCCCCAGCTTCTCGATCACCGCGTCTGCGACTTCGCTCGTGCCGACCGCGGTCGGATCGTCGCGCGACGGCTTCATGTCGTAGGTGACGCTGCGTCCTTCGGCGATCACTTCGGCGATCGCCTGCTCGAGCCGGTCCGCGGCCTCCATCTCCTCGAGTTGGCGGAGCATGAGCATCCCCGACAACATCATCGCCATCGGGTTCACCTTGTTCTGGCCTGCGTACTTCGGGGCCGATCCGTGCGTGGGCTCGAAGACGGCGGCCTCCGTGCCGATGTTGCCGCCCGGCGCGAGCCCGAGGCCGCCGATCAGGCCCGCAGCCAAGTCGGAGACGATGTCGCCGTAGAGGTTGGGCAGCACGAGGACGTCGTACTCCTCGGGCCGCTGCACGAGTTGCATGCAGAGGTTGTCCACGATGCGATCCTCGAACTCGATGTCCGAGTTCTGCTCGGCGACCTCGCGCGAGATCTCGAGCCAGAGCCCGTCAGTGAACTTCATGATGTTCGCCTTGTGGACGGTCGTCACCTTGCGGCGACCGAGGCGCCGCGCGTAGTCGAAGGCGAACTCGATGATGCGGCGGGTGCCCTCGACCGAGATGGGCTTGATCGAGATCCCCGCCTCGTCACGCAAGGTGCCGCCGTGCTTGCGAATCCAGTCGGTGAGCTCGCGCGCCTCGTCCGAGCCGACTTCGTACTCGATGCCGGCGTAGAGATCCTCAGTCGTCTCGCGGACGATCACGAGATCGACGTCCTCGTACCGGGAGCGGACGCCCGGGTAGCTCTTGCAGGGCCGCACCTGGCCGTAGAGATCGAGCCCCTTGCGCAGCGCCACGTTGACCGAGCGGAAACCGCCGCCGATGGGGGTCGTGATCGGCCCCTTGATCGCGATCCCGCTCTCGCGGATCGCCTCGAGCACTTGGTCTGGAAGCGGGTTTCCGCCGTATTGGTCCATGACGTCGCTGCCTGCGTGCTGGACGTCCCAGTCGAACTCGACGCCGGTCGCCTCGAGCACGCGGCGCGTCGCCTCGGTCAGCTCCGGGCCGGTGCCGTCGCCGGGGATCAGGGTCACCCTGTGCGCCATCAGGCGGCGACTCTACCTATAGATTTCCGGGCAGATGAATGACTTCAAACCAGGGCTCGAAGGTGTCGTCGCCTTCCAGACGGAGATCGCCGAGCCCGACCGGGAGGGCGGCGCGCTCCGGTATCGAGGCGTCGATATCGAAGAGCTGGTGGGCGAGGTTCCGTACGAGAAGGTCTGGGGCTTGCTCGTGGACGAGAACCTCGAGCCTGGGATGCCGGACCCCGAGCCGTACGATCCGACGAGCCTGACCGGGAACGCGCCCGCAGACCTTCAGGCGGAGACGGCGCGGCTCTCCGCGTTCTGGAAGCTGCAGAAGCTCGTCGACATCGAGGTCGAGCAGGCCCGCGACGACCTCTCCCGGCTCTCGGCGCAGATGATGTCGATCGTCGCCAAATCGGCTGCCGTCCACGACGGGCGGGAGCCGGCTCCGGACGACGTTGTCGCTCAGGGCGAGACGGCCGCTGAGAAGTTTCTGCTCCGCTGGAGGGGGGAGGCCAACCCCGACCACGTGAAGGCGATCGACACGTACTGGATCTGCACGGCCGAGCACGGGCTCAACGCCTCGACGTTCACTGCGCGGATCACCGCTTCGACGGGCGCGGACTGCGGCGCGGCGATGTCCGCGGCCGTGGGCGCCCTAAGCGGGCCGCTCCACGGCGGCGCGCCGGCGCGCGTGCTCCCGATGCTGGACGCGGTGGCAAAGACAGGCGATCCGGCCGGGTATGTGAAGGAACTCCTCGACCAGCACGGGCGGATCATGGGCTTCGGCCATCGCATCTACCGCGCCGAGGATCCGCGCTCGCGCATCCTCAAGCAGACGGCGAAGGAGCTCGGCTCTCCCCGAGTCGAGGTCGCCGAGGCGCTCGAGGAGGCAGCGCTGGCCGAGTTGGTCAAGAGGAAGCCGGACTACGTGATCGCGACGAACGTCGAGTTCTATTCGGCAGTCGTCCTCGACCTCGCAGAGGTTCCGCCCGACCTCACGCCTGCGATGTTCGCGTGCGCGCGAGTAGCGGGCTGGTCGGCACACATACTCGAAGAGAAGCGGACGGGAAGGCTGATCCGGCCTTCCGCCGAGTACATCGGCCCTCCTTCGCGCTCGCTGTCCGCTGTCTGAGCTGGCGTCAGCGGCTGCCGAGGCGGCCGCCCTGGCCGACGCCGGAGAGGAACAGCAGCTCGCCGGGCTCCGTACGCAGTGGCAAGACGAGGTCGAAGGGCTTGCCCGGTCGTCCGACTATCGGGAGCGAGCCGTCGCCTACCGCGCAATCGGTCAGTTCCGCTACCGCCAGAAGGCCGAGCTCTTGCGCCGGGGGATCGAGGACGAGAGCCCGGCCTGTCGCGGCTCTGCGCTCATCTCGCTCGAGCTTCTCTCCCGCGACCATCCCGGCCTCGTCAACGACGTACGCCCGCTCCTCCACGAGCTTTCGACCCACGACGACAATCAGGCAGTTCGCCGCCTGGCGATTCTCTGCCTGAACAACGGGTCTCCTCAGCGCGAGACGATCCTCATCCTGAGCACGCTCGCCGACGACGACGAGCAGGACACCGAGCTCAGGGCCGCGGCGAGGAAGATCGGAGAGACGCTACGAAAAAAGGGCGCGACGAGGAAGTAGCCGATCGTGGCATGGGCAGGCTCGTCGAGCCGTCGTTCCTCGGCGAGGCGTGCTTTTAGTCACACAAAGTGCAAAGCACTTTGTGTGAGTCCCGGGCCCGTGGCCCGGGACCTAACAGGCGCAGGGAGTGCGCCCGCAAGACGGGCACGCGCGCCGTCGCTTCCAGTCCAGAAGGTTCTTGCCGAGTCCGCTCAGCACCATCAGATAGCCCACACCGCTCGTGAGTGCAAGAAGGACTGCGAGCTGAGGGTCAAGCGGAGCCATCTTTCTTGGGATTTGCCATCGGCGGAGCGGTGGAAACCTTGAGCCTGCGACGGGCATGCGGGTGAGCGTCGAAGTACGCCTCGCGGCGCCTGCGATCGGTCACGTGCGTGTACAGCTCGGTCGTCGCCAGATCGGCGTGGCCGAGCATCTCCTGGACGCTTCGGAGGTCCGCGCCTCCCTCGAGCAGGTGCGTCGCGAAGGAGTGGCGCAGGAGATGGGGATGGACGCGGCGCGGCTCGAGCCCTGCCTTCTCGGCGAGGCGCTTCAGGATGAGGAAGGCGCCCGCGCGGGTCAGCGGGCCGCCCTGCGCGTTCAAGAAGAGCTCCGGAGTGTGGCGGCGGTCGAGAAACGGGCGGCCGCGAGCCAGATAGCGGCGGAGGGCCTCGACCGCGCTCCGTCCCAGCGGCACGACGCGTTCCTTGCCGCCCTTCCCCACCGACCGGACTAGTCGCTCGTCGAGGTCGACCCCGCTGCGCTCGAGGCCGACGGCCTCGCTGACGCGGAGCCCGGCGCCGTACAGGAGCTCGACGAGTGCTCGGTCGCGAAGAGCCCGAGGCGTCGTCTCCGAGGCGGCTTCCATCAGGCGTTCAGCCTCGCCGGCCGAGAGAGTGCGGGGGAGCCGGCGGGCGCGACGCGGCAGGCCGATCTCCGCGGCCGGGTTGTCCTCGCGGGAGCCGATCAGGAGCTGGTGACGAAAGAGCGACCGCAGGGCGGCGAGCCGGCGAGCGAGCGTCGAGGAGGCAAGGCCCGCCCCGCGCAGCTCGGCCAGGTACCGCTCGAGGTCTTCGCGCGTCGCAGTGGCTGCGGAGCGTCCGAGCCAGTTCGAGACCGCGACGAGATCGCGCCGATATGCCTCCACCGTCCGGGGCGCGAGCCGTGCCGCGGCCACGGCCAAGAAGGACTCGACCTCAGGACCGGGGATGGGCTCGGTCATAGACCTTGCGCAGGCGTTTGCCGTCGACGTGGCTGTAGGCCTGCGTCGTGGAGAGCGAGCTGTGGCCGAGCAGCTCCTGGATGACGCGGAGGTCGGCGCCGCCCTCGAGCAGGTGGGTTGCGAAGGCGTGCCGGAGGCGGTGCGGGTGGGGGAGGAGCCGCCTGAGCGTGCTCGTGTCCAGGCGCCTGCCGCGCGCCGAGAGGAAGAGCGCGTCCTCGGCACCGCGAGCCAATTGCGGACGCGCGCCCTCCAGGTAGAGCCGAACCCGGTATGCGGCCTCCTCGCCGAGTGGGACGACCCGCTCCTTGTCGCCCTTGCCGCGGACGCGAACCGCCTCCTGCTCGAAGTCGACGTCTCCGAGGTCGAGGTCGATTGCCTCGCGGCTTCGGAGGCCGGCCGAGTACACGAGCTCGAGCAGCGCGCGGTTGCGCAGCGTGAGTGGCTCGTCGCCGCTCAGGGCGTCGAGAACAGCATCGACCTCCTCTGACTTCGGCGCGTCGGGCAGCCGCCGCTGGCGCCTCGGGCCCATCTGACCCTCGGGAACCCGACCGGTGCCGAAGGTGAAGCGCAGAAGTGCCCGCACGGCCGCCAGCTTGCGGGCGATCGTCGCCCGTGCCAGCTTCCGCGGGCGCCGCCCCGGCCGAGAAGCGCCGAGCTCGGCCGTGTATGCGCTCAGCGTCGCGGCGTCGACGGCGGATAGGGACTTCTCGTGGGCGCGAAGCCAGGCGGCGAACTCCTCGACGTCCACCCGGTAGGCGCGACGGGTCGCCTCGGATCGCTCCGGGGAGGCCAGGAACCGTTCGAGAAGAGCACGGTCGGACACGAACAGGGATTCGCCCTGTCGGTGCATTCGCCTGCACTCCGAAACCGATACGCTCGTGGTCTTGTGTTTCCTTTTGTAAGTACGTGTCAACAGTAAGGAGACCCCTCATGGCCACCCTCGGGCGCTTTGGACTTGCCCTCTTGACCGCATGCGTGCTCGCCGTCGTCTCGGTTCAGCTCGCGTGGACTGACAACGGCGGACGCTCTTTGAACGGCGAGGAGCTGCTCGTCCAGGACGTGACGCTCACGTTGGACTGCGACCCATCCCGAGTGTCAACCATCTCGTTCTCGGCGTCCGGGATCGCCACCGGGCCGTATCCCGGGACATTCACGGTCCAGGGCACGGTCACGATTGCGCCCCAGACGCTTCCCGGCCCGCGACCGGGAACGGTTGCCGGGCCGTTGCTCAGCCTCCGCGAGACCTTCTCGATCGACTCACCGCTCGGAACCGTCAGCGGAGTCAAGAAGCTCACTCGCCCTCAACCGTTCAACCAATCGCAGGGCTCGTGCCAGCAGGTCACCGACTTCGCGGCCGGGGACGTCGTGGGCGCGGAAGGAACGGTCGTCGACGTCTTCAGCCAGCCGCGCTACGGCGCGAAGATCAGTGAGCCCGGCGGCACGTTCCACGACCGCGGAGACGCGCTCTTCTCGTTCAGTGAGCTCGACCTGAACGGGACGTGCCCAACCGGGCTATGCCATTTCCGGCAGGCCTCGTTCGGTCAGTTCTTCATCTCGAGTGCACCGCCTCCAGGCGACGACGGCAACGACAACGACATGGATGATGAGATCGAGGACGACGTCGACGACTAGGAGACCGAGTCGACGATCTCTTCGGAGAGGCTCGGGAACTTCGAAAGGAACTCGGCGCGGGCGTCCTTGAGGCGCTGGATGCCCGCGTCGCCCTCCTCCTTGCGCCCTGTCGCCTCGTAGAGACGCTGTGGCTGGAGGATGTCGATGTCCTCGGCGTCGATGCCCGGCACCGAGCTTGCGACCAAGTAACCGAAGTCGGGGTCGCGCTCCCACTCGATCGTCCCTTCGGCGATGCCCTTCACGATCGCCGAGGAGTGCTTGATCTTCACCTTCTTCGAGCGCTCGTCGTCCTCGCCGCCGCCCACACGCCCGGTGTTCATCAGATAGACCTCGAGCGGATGCTCCTCGAGCAACTCGAGGAACCGGTTCCCCTGCAGGTCGTGCGGCATGGGGAAGAACGGATTCGTGCCGGGGACGCGCAGGAACTTGCCGGCCTCGTCGGCGCCGCCCGCGCTCGTGCCCTGCGTTTCGCCGAGCATGAAGAAGGCCGCCGCCTGCGGCCCCTCGAGCTTGGCGACCGCCGGGATGATGTTCTCGTTCTTGTTGAGGATGAGGAGGAAGTGCGCTTCCTCGATCTTCTCGTCGACGCCTGACTCGATCACGCGGAAGGGGAACGTGGCCCGCCCGTTCGGCGTGTAGCTCGTGTCGTAGAAGTCGACGTCGTCGCCCTGCTGCGAGACGTTCTCGAGGTACGAGTCGGGCTGGGTGACCGCGCCGAAGATCGTCGGCTCGTCGTCGGGGTTGAGGCTGAACGTCTTGGCGAAACAGCCGCTTTCGGTCGCCATGATCCGGCCGTCGGGCATCCAGGCCACGAAGTCGTCCTGGACGGGGAGCGATCCGTTCTGGCGCGTGAAGGTCGTCGTCGTCTTACCCGTACCGGAGAGTCCGACGATCAGGCCGACGCGGCGGCCGCGCCTGGTCGGGATGATCTTGCAGCCCGCGTGCAGCGGCAGGCCGCCCCGGTCGTGGACGAGCTTGTTCCACATCCGGAGGCCGCCCTTCTTGGACTCGCCGAAGTAATCCGAGTTGAAGACCCGCGTCACGCCCTGCTCGAGGTCGACCGCGATCAGCCGGTCGTCGGGATACCCCTCTGCCTTCAGGTTCGGCGTGTACACGACGGTCAGCTCGGGCTCGTCGACGTCGACGTCGCCGTCAGCGTCGAAGTAGAGCTGCTGCTGCATCGCTGCGATGTTCGCGTTCGCAGCCTCCACGTAGAGGCGGGCCGGGGTCCGGTACTCGGGGTCGTTTCCGATGTAGCCGTCGACCTGGATCATCTCCTGGCCTGCGATGTAGGCGTCCTGCGCTTCGGCCCACGTCAAGCCTTCCTCGTGCGTGATCGACTGGTTCTGGCCGTCGGGCTCGTCGGTGACGATGAAGGTCGAGCGCTTGGAGCGCGAGACGACGTCGGTCTGCACGTTCAGGTTGCCGTACTGCGTCGGCTTCGCGCTCGGCATCTTCGCCGCGAGCTCCTTGGCCTCGTCGGGGCTCGGGTTCTCGAACACCTTGGCCGCCTTCGGGAGGCGGAACAGCATCTTCGCCACTGCGGCTAGCTCCTTGGAGAGTGGGCGGGACGCCCAAATCTTAACGGCGCGCAGGGGAAACGAATCGCCTGGCGCTCTCACCGGGTCCTGTCGTTAGCGACCCGTGAGCCGGCCGTGACCTCCCCGTTGGCCCTCCGCTCGAGCGTGGTCTCGAGAAAGGAGGTGCGCAATGGACAAGAAGACACTCATCTCGCTCGCGGCTCTGGCGGCGGCGGTCACAACTATCGCCTCCCCGATCGCGTCGGGTTACGCAACAGCCATGCCGGCGCCAGGACAGATCCAGCCGCTGAGCAACGGCGACGGCGGCGGCCCCTGAGCAATCATCGATCGAGGGCCGGTCGGCCCTCATGTCAAGACCCACGGAAGGTCCCAGCAGGGGCCTTCCGTGCGTTGGCCCTTATGACAGGACGACCTCGTCGAGCAACCCTCGCGCCCTGCTCGTGGCGACGAGATTGCCTTTCCGGTCGAAGACGCGGGTGGCTTGCTCGATCAGCTTCGCAGCTTCGGCGAACCCGCCCTGGAGGCGTACCACCTCCGCGAGGACGAGCAGTGTCCTGCCCCTGCGGTTGAGCATGTCCGTTCTTCCCGCGAGCAGCACTGCTTCCCGCCCCAGTTCTTCCGCTTCGGCGAGTGCGCCGGTCCGGGCTTTCAGCTCGGCGTCCGCCGCGCGCCAGGCCGACTGCGCGTCCATGTCATCGCTCGCCGCATGTCGCTGTGACAGAAGGAGCCAGTGAGCTGCCTCGTCGAATCGCCCGAGCGCGCAGAGAGCTTCGGCGAGCTCTGCGGCGCGGCTCGCAAGCAAGGCGTGCTCCTGCATCTGCTCCAGGCTGTCGCAGCTCTCGCGAAGAATGACTGCAGCGGCGGCGTAGTCCTGGTCGCCGATTTCGATCGCGCCCGCCATCGTCCCGCAGAAGTTTGCGATCGCAGTTGCCATCCCGATCTCCTCGAACGTCGCCCGCGCGTTCTTCACGTGCTGACGGGCCTCGTCGAACCTCCCGCGCATCGACTCCAGTCCTCCCATGAAGACGACCAGGTTGGCCTCGCTCGCTCGGTCGCTGAGGGCCTCGTCGAGGAGCTCCTCACAACGCTCGATAGCCTCAGCGGCAGGCGTCGGGCCGTGATAGAGAGCGGACGCGAGTTCGCCCAGGCACGTCGCCGGCGACCAGCCGGATCGGCGGTAGTGATGGAGCGCCCGCTCAGCGGCGTCCTGCCGATCCGCGTTGTCGCCAAGGACGCCTCCGCGCACGTAGGCGACCCGCAGCCATGTTCGACCAAGGGCGCGGTCATCGCCGAGCTCCTCGAAGAGCGGGATCGCGTTCGCAGCGAGCTCGAGGAGCTCCGTCGATTTCCCTTCCGGATCCACGAGGAGCTCGATCTGCGCGAGCTCGATCTGCGCGCGGAGCTCGAGCCGCCGATCGCGCCCGACCGACTCTTCGAGCGCCTGGTTTAGCGCATCCTCGGCCTCGTCGATGTGACCGGCGGTTCGCAGCGCGATCGCGAGCTCGCAGAGAGCCTCCCCGCGCGAGGTCCCAGGAGGCAAGAGCGTCGACCCCCGTCCGAGCAGGTTGACCGCGGCCGGCGTGTCGGCGCGCTGCCAGGCGCGCATCCCGGCTGCTGTGAGGCGCTCGCCTGCCCACGCTGCGAGGCGCGCGAGCTGCGGGTCGCCGGGTTGAAGCTCGCCCCGGTAACGATGCGCCTGCTCGGCGTGATAGCCGACGAGCTCGTCGGCTTCATTCCTCTGCTCGAGCCAGACGCCGTGGCGTTCGTGCAGGTCGGCGCGACGGTCTTTCGTGATCCCGGCATAGGCGACGTCGCGGATGAGGACGTGATGGAAGCGGAACTGGTCGTCCGGCGAGAGGCGCGAGCGCTCAGGGTGGATCAGGCCTCGGCGCCCGAGCATCGCGAGGCGCCCATCGACTGACGGCAGCGTCTCCGGAGGCGACAGCTGGAGGATCGCGCTACGCGCGAAGTCCTTTCCGACCACGGCGGCCCGCTCGAGAACCGCGCGGTCCTCCGGCTCGAGGCTGTCCAGGCGGCTGGAGAGCAGTGCCTCGATCGACGGTGGGACAGACGCGTCGAGCCCGGCCGAGCCCACGTCTTCTGTGACGTACGCCAGCAACTGTTCGACGAAGAGGGCGTTTCCCTCGGCGACTTCGACGATTCGAGCGCGCATCTGCTCGGTGAGCTCGGCCTCTCCGCCGAGCTCGGAGAGCAGGGTTCCGCTTTCGGCTCCGGAGAGCGGCTCGAGTGAAATCGTGTCCATGCTCGACTCCCAGCCCGGACGCTTCTGGGCGAGCTCCGGCCGCGCGAGGCACAGCACAAGGATCGGGGCGTCCGAGACCCAGGCGCGGAGGTACTCGATCAAGTCGAGCAGCGTCGGCTCGGCCCAGTGGACATCCTCGAAGGTGACGACGAGCGGTCGCTCTGCGGCGAGAGCTTCGAAAAAGCGCCGGACCGCCCAGAACAGCTCCCCGGTCGGCGCGGTCCCTTCGGTCTGACCGGTGAGCTCGGCCATGCGCTCCGCGATCAGCGCCGCATGCTCGTCACCAGCGAGCAGCCCGGCGATCGTCGCCTGCGGTCGTTTCGGAGCCGCCTGGCGCACGATCTCGGCCAATGGAAGGTAGGTCGCGCCCTCCCCATACGAGACGCAGCGGCCGACGAGCGAGTCGGCCTCCGAGCCGAGGGAGGCCGCGAACTCCGAGGCCAAGCGTGTCTTGCCGATTCCCGCCTCGCCGAGAATCATCACGACCCGGCTGCGCCGCTCGTCCCGGCTGGCTTCAAAGGCGCTCTGCAGGCGGGCGAGCTCTTCCTGCCTGCCGACGAGACGACCGGCAGTCGGGGTACGAAGCCCGGCGCTCTGCTCCAGCCCGAGCAGGCGAAAGGCGTGGAGGGCTCCGAGCGATCCGCCCGCCTGAATGGGCTCGATCGGCTCCCACCTGACACCGTCGCGGAGGAGGGCATGCGTAACCCCGCCGACCAAGGTCTCGCCCGGAAGCGCCGCCTGCTGAAGGCACATCGCGACGTTGACAGCGGCGCCCGTCGCGAAAGTCTGTCCGGAGGCAGCATCGCCCGCGAGCACCTCGCCCGTGTTGATTCCGATCCGGATCTGGATGGTGAGCGCGTGATCCCGCTCGAGGTCTTCGTTGAGCACAACGAGCGCCTCGCGGAGCTCGCTCGCTGCCCTCACGGCGCGGAGGGCGTCGTCCTCGTGCATCTGCGGAATTCCGAACACCGCCATCGCGTCGTCGCCGATGAACTTCTCGACCGTTCCGGCGTGGCGTTCGACGATCGTCCGAACGGTGTCGAAGTAGCGCCCCATGATGCTGCGCAGGACCTCCGGATCGAGCTGTGCGCTGAGATTCGAGGAGTCGACGATGTCGGCGAAGAGGATGGTGACGCTCTTGCGCCGCTCCTCTCCCGGACTCGCGGTTTCACTGGTCGTCTGCGCGGGGACGTCGAGCTCAGGATCGTGGCGCAGGATCGAGTGCTCGAGCCGCTGGAGCTCGGGAGACGGCTCGATGCCGAGCTCCTCGACCAACGTCTCGCGCGCTCGCCTGTACGCCTCGAGCGCCTCTGCCTGCCTCCCCGAGCGGTAGAGCGCGAGCATCAGCTGGCTTCGGAGGCGCTCCCTCAGCGGATGCTCGGCGACGAGAGACTCGAGCTCCCCGACGAGCTTTGAGTGGCGGCCGAGCTCGAGCTCTGCCTGGATCAGCTCCTCGCGGGCGGAGGTCCGAAGCTCTTCGAGGCGGGCGATCTCGACGTGAGCGAAAGGCTCGAAGGCCAAGTCGGCCAGCGGTGGTCCACGCCACAGCGCGAGCGCTTCCTGTAAGAGCATTGAACGCCTCTCGGCGTCCCCGCCCTCGGTCGCTTGCGCGACGAGTCGCTCGAAGCGATGCACATCGACTCGGTCGTGATCGACGTCGAGCACGTACCCGGGCTCGCGGGTGACCACGGCATCGCGTCCAAGCGCCTTACGCAGATCGGAGACCAGGTTCTGAAGCGAGCCGACGGCCGCCTTCGGAGGGCTCCCTGCCCAGAGCTCGTCGACGAGCCGGTCGGTGGACACGATCTCGCCCGCGTGGAGCAACAGCAAAGCCAGGAGGGAGCGCTGCTTTCGCCTTTTCAGCTCGAGCGGCCGCCCCTCCACCAGTACCTCGAACGGGCCGAGGACGCGGAACTCAACTTCGTGCACTGCTCCGCGTTTTTACCACTGTCAAGCGCTGGTTCCTAGCGATCGCATGAGGCGCGTGTGAGCGCCCTGTGAGCCGCGGCGCGCACGCTCGGCTCATGTATGACCCCCGACCAGCGGATCTCGGCAGCGAGGCAGAGCGCTACCTCGCCGTCGTCGAGCTGTTCCGGGCGGCGGGCTGTGAGCCTCACTGGCGGCCCGAGCCCGGCGCGCGCCGCGCACGGGGCGCCAAGGTGAACCTCGTCGTCAGCAGGGGCCAACACTGATGACGGCCGGCTCGCTTCGAGGAGGGGCTGGCCTTGTGGCCACCCTCAAGGGGTCGCAACCAAGAAGGAGGAACATCATGTTCCGAACATCAAAGGCACCAAGTCCCGCGCTCGTGATCGCGTGCATCGCGCTGTTCGTGGCGCTCGGCGGCACGGCGATCGCCGCCGCTCCGCCGGTCAAGCGTGCGCTGTTCGCGAAAAACGCTGGCAAGCTCCAGGGGAAGACTCTGGCTCAGGTTGCAGCTCTACCAGGCCCCGCAAGCCGCGCGGCCGACCTCGTCTCGGTCAAGACGGCGCCGTTCTCGCTCGCTCCGGGTGGGGAAGGGTCTTTCACGATCCCCTGCGCGTCGGGCGAGAGGGCGGTCAGCGGCGGATTCACGACACCGAACTTCGTGGTGTCCGTAGACACGCTTCCGACGAGCGACGGCAGCGGTTGGCAGATCTACCTGATCAACCTCTCGAGCTCGCAGGCCGCCGCGGGGACACTCCAGGCGGTGTGCCTCCGCTGAGGAGACAACCCGCCTAGTTCATCAGAGCGAACTCGCGGCCCTCGATCCAGTCGGTGGCCGCGAGACATTTAAGACGCGGAACTCGACTTCCACTTTCCCCGTTATCCCTTTGTCGAGCGCGCGATCCCAGTGGGCGCGTGAGCCGTATATGAGCGATGCGTGAGAGCTGTGCCGGAATCTCACCCCATGCAGCACACACGACCGGCGGATCTCATCACGGAGGCCCAGCGGTATCTCGCCGCCGTCGAGCTCTTCCGCGCCGAGGGCCACGAGCCGCACTGGCGGCTCGAGCCGGGCGCCCGAAGGCCTCGTCGAGGCGGTTCGCGCTCCGCTTCTCGAGGCCCGCTCGTGTCCATAACAAGGAGGACGAAATGAGGAAGACACGACGCTTTGTTCTTGCCGCAGCGGTCCTGGCGCTCGTCTTCGCGACTGGTCTCTCGGCTGCGGCCGGCGATCTCGACCCGACCTTCGACGGGGACGGGAAGGCCATCACCGACTTGGGCGGGACGGATGAGCCCGGCGGCGTGGCCGTCCAAGCCGACGGCAAGATTGTCGCTGCCGGGTTCACCCAGAACCCCGTGACCTACGACGTGGAATTCGCGCTCGCGCGCTACAACGCCGACGGAAGCCTCGACTCAGGTTTCGGAAGCGGCGGGAAGCTGCACACCGACTTCGGCGGGTCCTTCGACGCCGGCCAAGCAGTCGCGATCCAGGCTGACGGCAAGATCGTTGTCGCAGGCTTTGCCTCCAGCTCCAGCTCCCCCACCTACAGCGACTTCGCGCTTGCTCGTTACAACCCGGACGGGAGCCTCGATTCGACCTTCGGTGCAAGCGGCAAAGTCATGACGAACCTGCAGCGAAACGAGACTGCGCACGCCCTGGCGATCCAGGCTGACGGCAAGATCGTCGCAGTCGGCCGAACGAGGGCGGCGGCAAGCGGGCTCGACTACGACTTCGCGGTCGCACGCTACAACTCAAACGGAAGCCTGGACACGAGCTTCGGCGGAGTCGGGTACGTGGTCACTCCCTTCACGTCTGCCTACGACGTTGCCAACTCAGTCCTGATCCAGCCCGACGGGAAGATCGTCGCGGCCGGCGTTGCAGACACCTCCTTACCGTCGACCCAAGACTTCGCTCTTGCCCGCTACAACCCTGACGGAAGCCTCGACGGGAGCTTCGACGGGGACGGAAAGGTGCAGACGCGGGACCCAGTCGCTGCCGGTGCCTGGAGCGTTGCGATCCAGGGCGACGGCAGGCTCGTCGTCGCGGGTGGCATCATCGCTCGCTACAACGCCGACGGGAATCTCGACCCTAGTTTCGGATCGAACGGCAAAGTCGACCTCGCCGGGAACTCCGGAGCCTACGTCGTGCTCGTGCAACCGGACCGCAAGCTCGTCGTAGCCGGCAGTCTCTACGCGCCGCAAGGCAACGATTTTCTTGTGGCCCGGCTCCTGCCCGATGGCTCAGAGGACACGAGCTTTGGCGACAGCGGCCAGGTCCACACGGACATCGGGACGAACTCTTACGACGAGCTCCACGCGGCCATCCTGCAGTCTGATCGTCGCATCGTCGTCGCGGGCCGGACCCAGCCGAACTCGCAGAGTGGGCCCGTCGACTTCGCGCTCGTGCGTTACCTGAACCCGGCGCCCTGTCGCGTGCCGAACGTTCGTGGCAAGAAGCTCGCTGTCGCGAAGGCGAGCATCAAGAAGGCGCGGTGCACGGTGGGGAAGGTCACCCGCAAGGCCTCGAAGCGGGTGAAGAAGGGCCGCGTGCTCTCACAGAGCCCGCGGGCGGGCGTGACCGTCCCTAGCGGCGGCAAGGTGAAGCTCGTCGTCAGCAAGGGCCGCAGGCGCTGAACCCCTGCGCAAGCGCCTAGCCCATGAGCGAACTCGCGGCCCCCGAACGCCGTTTTGGGGGCCGCGAGCCATGTGAGCGGCGTATGAGCGCCATGTGAGCGGTTGAGCGCAAGCTCGGCTCATGAATGACCATCGACCAGCGGATCTCGCTAGCGAAGCCCAGCGCTACCTCGACGTTGTCGAGCTCTTTCGCGCCGAGGGCTGTCAGCCGAATTGGCGGCTCGAGCCCGGCGGAGGATTCCGTCGGCGCGCGCTTCGCGCTCCGCGAGGCCCGATCCGCTCGCGTCCATACCAAGGAGGATGAGATGAGACACTTGCGATCCCTCAGCGTTGCCGCCATGGCCTTCGCGCTCGTGTTCGCGACAGGGCTTTCGGCTGCGGCCGGCAATCTCGACTCGAGCTTCGAGAGCGACGGAAAGGTGCTGACCGACTTCGCCCGAGGCGACGACGCACGCAAGCAGGCCGAGCGGGCAGGGATCGATCTCGGTCGCGTAGTCGAGATCGTCGGCCATCGCGTTGTTCACGCCCAGGGCCACGCCGGCCCGCTCGTCACCGAGGATCGCCTCTACCGGGCTGAGTTCGACGCCGCCGGCTTCGCCCTTAGGCTGCGCGCGAGCCTTCCGCAGCGCGAGCTCGCGGCAAGGACGAAGGCCCGGCGGGCGTCGCGCCCGCCTCAGCGCAGCGGACCGCGCTCGCACGGGCTTCCGTACCGCCCAGCCGAGGCGATCCCCTTCCAGCGCCGGCCGGCTTTCCGCATCGAAGCGAGCGCCATCGGCCGCGGCGGCAGGCTGCTGCCGACCTCTGCGACACACTGGCGCTCCGAGCGAAACGAGGCCAGGCGCCTGCTCGCCCGTGGTATCGAGGAGCGGGTGAGCGCCCGCGAGGGCAGGCTCGAGTGGGGCTTCCGGCTCGCCCGCGTTCCGGCCGGCTCAGGTGCGCTCACGATCCGGGCGCGCGTCTCGGCCGCCGGCGCGGCGAGGCGCAATGCGGGCCGAAGGTCGGGCTGGCGCTACCCGCTCGGCGCGGGCCGCAGCGTCCGCATCGGCGCGTTCGTCGTCAGGGACGCTAGCGGCCACGTGCTCTCTCGGGCGCTGCCGTCGCTGAGCGGCCGCTTCCTCTCGCTGTCCGTGCCCGAGCACGTGCTGCGCGAGGGCTCCTACCCGCTGACGATCACCCCGACCGTGCGCCCCGAGTACCCGGCAGCCGAGGCACCCCTCACGCCCGGCAACCAGGCCTCACCAGCGCTCGCCTTCGACGGCACGAACTACCTCGTCGTCTGGCAGGATTACCGTTCCTACTCCTACGGCATTTACGGCGCGCGCGTGAGCCCGGCGGGCACCGTGCTCGACCCGAACGGGATTCAGATCTCAACGGTCTACGGCTACGCCACCACGGTGGCCTTCGACGGCACCAACTACCTGGTCGCCTGGCAGGACTACCGCTCGTACCCGACTGATATCTACGGCGCGCGCGTGAGCCCGGCGGGCACCGTCCTCGACCCGGGCGGGATCGCGATCTCGACCGCAGCAGACTCGCAGTCCTCGCCCGCGATCGCCTTCGACGGTACCAACTACCTAGTCGTCTGGCAGGACCGGCGCTCGGGCACGCACTACGACATCTACGGCGCGCGCGTCAGCCCGTCCGGCACCGTTCTCGACCCGGCCGGAATCGCGATCTCGACCGCCGCCAACATGCAGTACGCGTACGAGGCGCCCGCGGTCGCCTTCGACGGTACGAACTACCTCGTGGCATGGGAGGACTACCGCTCGGGCACGACCTACGACATCTACGGGGCGCGCGTGAGCCCAGCCGGCTCCGTCCTCGACCCGAACGGGATCGCAATCTCGGCCGCCGCCAGCTATCAATACACGCCCGCGCTCGCCTTCGACGGTACGAACTACCTCGTCGCCTGGCAGGACTACCGCTCAGGACCCGGCGTCTACGGCGCGCGCGTGAGCCCGGCGGGCACCGTGCTCGACCCGAACGGGATTCGGATCTCGACGGACTACGGCTACAGCGTTGCGCTTGCCTTCGACGGCACGAACTACCTCGTTGTCTGGGCGGACTATCGCTCGAACAGCGAAAGCGACATCTACGGTGCGCGCGTCAGCCCCGGCGGCACCGTGCTTGACCCGGGCGGAATCGCGATCTCGACCGCGGCCGTCTATCAGTACTCACCCGTGCTCGCCTTCGACGGCACGAACTACCTCGTGGCTTGGGAGGACTACCGCTCGGGCACGACCTACGACATCTACGGCGCGCGCGTGAGCCCAGCCGGAGCCGTCCTCGACCCGGCCGGGATCGCGATCACTGCGCCGGCCAACGATCAGTACACGCCCGCGCTCGCCTTCGACGGCACGAACTACCTCGTCGTCTGGCAGGACCTGCGCTCGGGCACCGAGAGCGACATCTACGGCACGCGCGTCAGTCCCGGCGGCACCGTGCTCGACCCGGGCGGAATCGCGATCTCGACCGCGGCCGACTATCAGTACTCGCCCGCGCTCGCCTTCGACGGCACGAACTACCTCGTCGCGTGGCAAGACCGCCGCTCGGGCACGAACAACGACGTCTACGGGGCGCGCGTCAGCCCTGCGGGCACTGTCCTCGACTCGTCCGGGATCGCGATCTCGACGGCGACCAGGAGCCAATACTCGCCTGTGCTCGCCTTCAACGGCACGAACTACCTGGTGGTCTGGCATGACCTCCGCTCGGGCAGCGACATCTACGGCGCACGCGTCAGCCCGACCGGCACCGTGCTCGATCCGGGCGGGATCGCGATCTCGCCGGCGGCGGGCTCCCAGTTCTCCCCCACGATCGCCTTTGACGACACGAACTACCTCGTCGCCTGGCAGGAATATCGGAGTGGGACGGCCTACGACATCTACGGGGCGCGCGTGAGCCCGTCCGGGACCGTGCTCGACCCGGCCGGGATCGCGATCTCGACCGCGGCCGACTATCAGTACTCGCCCGCGCTCGCCTTCGACGGCACGAACTACCTCGTCGCCTGGCAGGACTACCGTTCCACCGGAGTCGGCATCTACGGCGCGCGCGTGACCCCGGCGGGCACCGTGCTGGAGCCGAACGGAATTCGGATCTCGACAAGCTACGGCTACGACCCTGCGCTCGCCTTCGACGGCACGAACTACCTCGTCGCTTGGCAGGACTACCGTCTCTACTCGCCTGACGTATGGGGCGCTCGCGTCAGCCCCGCCGGGACCGTACTCGACCCGAACGGGATCGCGATCTCGACCGCGGGCGACATCCAGTCCTTCCCCGCGCTCGCCTTCGACGGCAGCAACTACCTCGTCGCTTGGTCGGACCTCCGCTCGGGCACGAGCTGGGACGTCTACGGAGCGCGCGTCAGCCAAGCAGGCAGCGTCCTCGACCCCGGCGGGATCGCGATCTCGACCAACCCACCTCCACCTCCACCACCACCACCACCACCGCCACCGGCTCCGCCTCCGCCTCCGCCGCCGCCGGCACCACCACCTCCGCCACCACCACCTCCGCCACCACCGCCTCCGCCGCCACCGCCGCCGCCGCCGCCGCCGGTGCGCTGCACGGTTCCGAGAGTGATCGGACTGACCCTTGGACGGGCTCGCACGCGGATCCGCGCCCGGCATTGCTCGGTCGGACGCATCAGGCGGGCGCGCTCCAGGCGTGTCGGCCGTGTCATTCGCCAGAGCCCGAGGCCTGGCGCCGTTAAGCGCCGTGGCTTCCCGGTCAGCCTTGTGGTCGGCCGCCGCTGAAGCCTGAAACCAAGTCCGACGCGATCTGTGCGAGGCGAGGAACGGTTTTGAGCCGTTCCTCGCCTCGCCTGTCACAAAGCGGAGTTGAGCTTCCTTCGTATAGCTTCCAAGGTTGGTGGAAGCGACGCACGACGTGCTCGTTGTGGGGGCCGGGCTGGCCGGTATGCGCGCTGCCATCGAGGCGCACGACCTGGGTGCGGAGGTCGCGCTCATCTCGAAGATCCACCCGGTGCGCAGCCACTCCGGCGCGGCCGAGGGCGGGATCAACGCCGCGCTCGGGAATGCGTCCGAGGACAGTCCCGAGAAGCACGCCTACGACACGGTCAAGGGCTCCGACTACCTCGGCGACCAGGACGCGATCGAGATCCTCTGCAACGAGGCGCCCGACGACGTCTACCAGCTCGAGCACTGGGGTGCCGTCTTCTCGCGCACCGAGGACGGCCGGATCGCACAGCGGCCGTTCGGCGCCGCCGGGGAGCCGCGCACGGCGTATGCGGCCGACATCACCGGTCACGTTCTCATTCACGTGCTCTACGAGCAGGTGATGAAGCGCGACCTCAAGGTGTACGAGGAGTTCTTCGCGTGGAAGCTCGTCGTCGAGGACGACCGGTGCCAGGGCGTGATCACGTGGGACCTCCTGAACGGCGGCCTGAAGACGTTCGGCGCGAAGACCGTCATCCTCGCCACCGGCGGCGCGGGCCGGCTCTACGCGGGCACGACGAACGCCTACGCGTGCACCGGCGACGGCATGACGATGGCGCTGCGGGCCGGAGTCCCGCTGAAGGACATGGAGATGATGCAGTTCCACCCGACCACGCTCGCTCCGACGGGCGTGCTCATCACCGAGGGCTGCCGCGGAGAGGGTGCCTACCTCCTGAACGGCGAGGGTGAGCGGTTCCTCAAGAACTACGCGCCGAATGCGATGGAGCTCGCGAGCCGCGACGTCATCTCGCGCGCTGAGCAGACGGAGATCGACGAGGGGCGCGGCGTGGACGGGAGCGTGCTGCTCGACCTCCGCCACCTAGGCGCGGAGAAGATCATCGAGCGCCTGCACGGGACGCGAGAGCTCGCGATGACGTTCGCGCTCGTCGACCCGATCAAGGAGCCGATCCCGGTGCGGCCGGGCGCCCACTACCACATGGGCGGCGTCGACACGGACAGCGAAAACGGGCAGACCGAGCTGGAAGGCTTGTATGCGGCCGGTGAGTGCGCGTGCGTCTCGGTGCACGGCGCGAACCGTCTCGGCGGTAACGCGCTCATGGAGACGATCACGTACGGCAGGCGAGCCGGTGCGGCCGCGGCCGACTGGGCGCTGACGCACACGACGATCACCGTTCCGGCCGGAATCGAGTCGGACGCGCAGCGCGAGGTGAAGACGCTCCTCGACCGCCGCGAAGGCGAGCGGCCCTGGCAGATCCGGGACGAGCTCGCCAAGACGATGCACGAGAACTTCGGCGTCTTCCGGCGCGAGAACCAGATGAAGGAGCAGGAGCGGATCGTCGGCTACCTACGCGAGCGCTACGAGAAAGTCGTGGTCGACGACAAGGGCGAGGTCTTCAACAACGACCTCACGCAGGCGCTCGAGCTCGGCTTTCTGCTCGAGCTTGCCGCGTGCATGGTCGTCGCGGGCCTCGAGCGCAAGGAGAGCCGCGGCGCGCACGCCCGCCCGCACGACTACCCTGATCGCGACGACGAGAACTTCATGAAGCACACGATGGTTCGTTGGGCCGACGATCAGCCGGTCCTCGACTGGAAGCCGGTGACGGTTACCAAGTGGCAGCCACAGGAGAGGACATACTGATGCCCAGAGGGGTCGGTTTTCTCCTCCTGCTCCCGATCATCGCGGGCTGTGGGGCCGGTGACGGCGCCCCGGCTGGAGAGGCAAACACCGACACATCCTTCAGTGCTCGTTTCAGCGAGCGGACAACCTTCGACGACGGCCGGATCAGAGCAACACGTGGAGCTTTTGATTGGGACGCAATGACGGGCTGGGCCGAAGAAAAACGGACTCCGGGCGGCATTACCCGGACGATTCAGACTGGGGACGTTTGTTTCGAGCGCGCCGGTAACGGGCCATGGACGAGATCTCATGCGAGCGATCCGGAAGGAACTTGCAGTTCCGCTCTCTTTGGAAGCCCCAAGACGCAGTACGAGCTTCTGCAGGAGGTTGCCGGCCTCGAGGCTGTTGGGAAGGCTGAGATTCGTGGGACCCAGACGACCCACTATCAAGGGGTGCTGAGCCTCGCGGCGGTCCAAGGGACGATTGAGGTTTGGGTCGATGACGGGGGCGTCGTCAGACGCCGACGCCAGATCGGCGAAAGCGACAGCTTCACGGAAACCCGCGACTACTACGACTTTGGCGCAGACGTGACAGTCCAGGCGCCTAAGCTCCCCTCATGAGCGAAGCCGCAATCAATACCTGGGAAGGGCCGACGATGGAAGTCGCGCTCAAGATCTGGCGTGTCGACGAGAACGGCGAGCGCGAGCTGAAGACGTACGAGGTAGAGGCGCCCGAATGGGCCTGCCTGCTCGACGTCCTCGACATCATCAAGGACCGCCACGACGGGACGCTCGCCTACCGCAAGAGCTGCCGGATGATGATCTGCGGCTCCTGCGGGATGCGCATGGACGGCCGCGCGATCCTCGCCTGCAAGGAGCGCATGAAGCCGATCGTAGACAGCGGCCACGTCCCGGTTATCTCATCGATGGGGAACATGCCGGTCATCAGGGACCTCGTCGTCGATATGGCTCCCTTCTGGCAGAAGGTGAAAGCGGTCAAGCCGTGGCTCGACTCTGGCTACGAGGAGGCGCCGGAGAAGGAGTGGGTCGTCTCGCAGAAGCAGATGGACCCGATCGCAAAGGAGTCGCTCTGCATCATGTGCGGCTGCTGCGTCTCGGAGTGCAACGCGATGGAGGCCGACCCGGACTTCCGCGGGCCCGCCGCTCTCGCCAAGGGCATGCGCTTCGTCGGCGACCCGCGCGATCATGTCGACGTCGAGCGGCTGAGCGAGCTGAACGACGAGCACGGGATCTGGGATTGCACCCGGTGCTACTTCTGCAATGAGCGCTGCCCGAAGGGCGTGGATCCTCGCGACGCGATCGCCAAGCTCGGCGCCGAGTCGATCAAGCACGACATCACATGGGACATGGGCGCCAAGCACGCGAAGTGGTTCGTCACCTCGACGAAGACGACTGGCTGGCTGCGCGAGACGGAGCTCGTGCCCAAGACGCAGGGGATCCTCGGCGCGCTGAAGGAGACGAAGTTCGCGATTGCGCTGGCCCGGCGCGGCAAGGTGCCTCCTCCGGGGCCGATCCATGTCGCAGCGGAGGTCGACGAGGCTCGCGCCCTCTACAACCTCGTCAAGGAACAGGGGCTCGACGGGGCGGCTGGGATCGTCCAGGGCGAGCGGGGTCTCGCGAGGATCGAGCACGTCGAGGCCGCGCGTGCTGAAGCGGAGTCGGCCGGGGACGGCTCTTGAAGGTCGCCTACTACAAAGGCTGCCTCGCCTCGCTGTCGGCGAAGGAGCTCGACTCCTCGACGCAGGCGCTCGCGCCCAAGCTCGACATCGAGCTCGAGGAGCTGGACGCGGTCACCTGCTGCGGCGCCGGGGACATCCACGAGGCCGAGCCGGACTACTACCTACACCTGAACGCGCGCATCCTCGCGTACGGCGAGCAGACCGGCGCGGACACGCTGATGACGATCTGCAACGTCTGCACGCTGAACCTGCGCCAGGCGGCGTGGCAGCTCCGCAACGACGACGAGCTCCGCGAGCGCGTGAACAAGAACCTCGAGACCGTCGGCGCGCCGCCGTACCACGGGAAGATCGAGGTCAAGCACTTCCTGTGGCTGATCGCCGAGGGCGACGGCTACGAGAGGCTGAAGGAAGTCGCCCACAAGGGACTGAAGGGCCTAAAGGTGGCGCCGTTCTACGGGTGTCAGATCCTGCGGCCTTCGAAGCTCCTCGGCTTCGAAGATCCGGACAAGCCGCACTCGCTCGAGGCGATCATCGATGCCTGTGGGGGAGAGGCGATCGACTATCCCGCCAAGATCAAGTGCTGCGGCTTCCCGATCATCCAGGCGCGGGAGGAGACCGCACTCGGCGAGCTGATCCAGCCGATCGAGCAGGCGACCGAGGCTGGCGCCGACGTGATGGTGACGCCGTGTCCGCTGTGCCATCTCTCCCTGGACGCGTGGCAGTCGAAGCTGAAAGCGAAGACGGGCCGGGACTTCCAGATGCCGATCCTCCACCTCTCGCAGCTGATCGGAGTCGCTGCCGGCCTCGAGGACTCGGAGCTGAAGTTCAAGCGCCACGTCGTCTCGGTCAAGCCGATGCTCGACAAGCTCGAGGTTTAGCCACCTGAACGCGCCACGGATGTTCGCCGCCACGGTCGGCGGGGCCCTGGCCTGGGGACAGTTCGAGGCCGGCTGGGTGCGCCTCCGCACTCTGAGGGTGCCGGTTCCCGGCCTGCCAGCGGAGCTGGACGGGCTCCGAGTCGTTCACCTGTCGGACTTTCACCTCGGCTTCCCGTCGCGCGGCGAGCACGCCGTCCACCGGGCCGTTCGCTGGGCGGCTGCGCGCGAGCCGGATCTGACGGCGATCACAGGCGACCTGCTGTCGCGGCCGAGCGCAGAGCCGAGGCTGCGCATGCTCCTCAACCGGTTGCCCGCCTCGTTCGCGGTCCTCGGGAACCACGATTTCGCGCTGTCGCGGGACCCGTTCTCGAAGCCGAGCGCGATCACCGAGCTCGGCTCGACGACTCTCCTGGCCGACGAGGCGCGGACCGTCGAGCTCCGCGGCCGTCGGATACAGATCGTCGGCGTCGACCCGCGCTCGTACCGGCAGGGGGCGGCGCGGCCCGAGCGGCTCGCCGATCACGACGCGGATCTCCGGATCCTCCTCTGCCACTTTCCGAATGTGATCGACGAGCTGCCGGCCGGTGTCTTCGACCTCGTCCTGGCCGGCCATCTACACGCCGGCCAGATCTGCATTCCGTACGGACGCGGCAAGCTCAGGCTCGCGCACGTGCGCTGGACGTACGTAGAGGGCCTTTACGAGCGCCCCGGCGGCGTTCTGCACGTTTCGCCCGGGCTAGGTACCACCTTCGTCCCGTTCAGGTTCTTCGCCCGCCCGGAGGCGACGGAACTAGTCCTAGTAGGTCCCGGGCCACGGGCCCGGGACTCGCGCAAAGTGCTTCGCACTTTCCGCGACTAAGAGCACGCCTCGCCTAGGAACGACTCGCCGACGGGCTCGCCCATGCCGCGATCGATGGACGAGCGCTGTTGATTGCAACGTGGGCGTACGCGAGGTTGCTAAACCCTCTTAGTCCTAGAATCCCCGGCGTGAGCACGCGGGTCGCCGGCCTGACCGGGGTGACGCTCCAACAGGCGCCGCCCGTCTGTCACGGCTGCGTCTGGTGGCAGTCCAAGGGCGGGCGCGCCATCGACAAGCGCCGGTGGATCGAGAAGACCGAGGCCGAGTGGGGCGCCTGGGGCGCCGTCTACCGCGACGACGATGGAAGCGTGATCGGGTCGATGCAGTACGGCCCGGCGGAGCTCTTCCCGCGCGCGTGGGAGTTGCCGGCAGGCCCGCCGTCCGACGATGCGGTGCTCGTCACCTGCGCGTACCTCGTCGAACGGGCGAGCCCGTGGGTCATGCAGTCGTTGTTCCTCGCGGCGATCGGCGATGCCCGCGACAAGCGTGCGGAAGCGCTCGAGACCTTTGCGTACCGTTATCCGGAGGGAGCGGCGTACGAGCGTTTCCTCGTGCACCGGACGGTCTTCCCGCGCGACTTTCTCTCGGACTTCGGCTTCGAGACGGTGCGGGCCCAGGGACGCGTCGAGCTCGCGCGGCTCGACCTCGGCGGCCTGCAGCCGGTCGCGGAAGGCAGCCGCGAGAAGGTGCTCAGGCTCGTGAAGGACGCGTTCTCGCCGGCTCCCGCACCGGTGCCGCCGGGACCGTAAGCGCGGCAAAGCCGGCGCGATTCTTCCACCCATACGTGCGGATTTCCCCGTTAGGCTCGTCGCGGGACGCTTCTATGGCTGTCAAGGCGCAGCCTCGGCAAGCTCGAGTGTCCCGATCGCTTGCAGGTGCCGATAGAAGTGACGAGCAAGCAGCCGTTTCACGCACCTGAGCGCTTCACGCTTCGTCTTGCCGCTCGCAAGCAGCCGCTCGTAATAGGCCCCGGTAGCTGCATGCGCCCGCTTGCGGTTGAGCGCGATCACATGGAGGGCCGCATTCAACTGGCGGTCGCCGCCGCGGTTGAGACGGTGCCGCTGCTGGCGACCGCTGGAGGCATCGACCGGGCTCGTGCCGGCGAGCGCGGCGAAGGCGGCCTCGGAGCGCAGACGGGCCGGATCGCCGCTGGAGACGAGCAGCTGCGCGGCGCAGACGGGCCCAACGCCGCACTCCTCGAGCAGCGACGGCGCCAGCGACCCGACGAGCCGTGCGAGCTCGACGTCGACCTCGTTCGCCTCGGCGGCGAGCGCGAGCACTCGCCGGCCCAGCCGCCGCAGGACGGGTGCGGGACCTTCGCCGGAACGCAAGCCCGCAGCCCGCTTGGCAAGCGGCAGCCCGCGCAGGCGCTCGAGCCGGCTCCGCAGTGGCGACGGCGCCGTGATCACGAGCGCGTGCAGCTGGTTGAGCGCCGCCGTCTGCGCCTGGCGGGCGCTGCGCCGCTCGAGCAGGAGCACGCGCAGCTGCTCGCGGGTGCCGAAGCCGCGCAGCTCGGCGAGGCCCTGGCCGCTGAGCAAACGGCGGGCGGCGGCGGCGGCGTCGATCTGGTCGGACTTGCCGCGGCGGCGGTCGCGCCGTGTCGGGCGCTCGCACTCATAGACGCTCGCGCCGAGCTCGTCCAGGTAGCGGGCGAGGCCCGCGCCGTAGCTACCCGAGCCCTCGAGCGCGAAGGCCGGCTCGCCCAGCGAGCAGGCCCAGCGCCAGAGCGACTCGTAGCCGGCCGGCTCGGCCGTGAGCTCGAGCTCTCCGAGGGGGCGGCCAAGCCGGTCGAGCGCGCAGGCACTGTGGCGGTCGCGGTGGGTGTCGATGCCGATCGCAACTGTCCAGGTCATCGCGTAGCCTCCTTCGTCGTTGAGAGACGGCCGGCCTGGGACAGTCCTGTGTCGAGCAAGGGCGCAGGCTTCTATCAGGTCACCAGCCGGCCAGCGGACGGC
>CAZQAG010000030.1:0-25183 GCA_964591295.1 uncultured Gaiellales bacterium
GGTCAGCGACTGGATCGAGGCGTCGACCTCGTCCTCGTAGAAGTCGGCGATCTTCTCGAGCATCTTCTCCAGCTCACCTGTCTCCTCCCCCACCTTCACCATCTGGCTCACCATCGGCGGGAAGATCGCGTTTTCCGTCAGCCGCTCTGCAAGGCGAGCCCCTTCCTGCACCTTCGTCCGGACGTCGGCGAGCGCCTCCTCGATCACGGAGTTGCCGGCCGTCTGCTGGGTGATCTCGAGCGCCGTGATGATGTCCACTCCGGCAGCGACGAGGGTCGACAGCGTCCTCGAGAAGCGGGCGATCGTCACCTTCAGGACGACAGCACCGATCCCCATCGGTATACGGAGGCGGAAGCGATCCCAGACCCGTCGTCCGGACTCGGAGCGCCTCCAGCGCCGCAAGCCCCAGATGCCGAGACCGGCGGCCGGAAAGATGATGAACCAGTAGGCCTTCAGTCCATTCGAGGCGGTCAGCACGACCTTGGTCAAGGCCGGCAGCTCGCCGCCCATGTCGGCGAAAACCTTCACGAAGATCGGCACGAGGAAGAGCAGCATCCCGACCAGGACGACAGTCGCGAAGGACAGCACGACGAGCGGGTAGATCATGGCGCCCTTCACGCGGCGCTTGATCTTCGTCTCCTTCTCGATCTGGACGGCGACGCGGTCGAGCACCTGGTCCAGGATTCCCGCGGCCTCGCCTGCCTCGACCATCGCCACGTACAGGCGGCCGAAAACCTGCGGATGCTTTTCCATTGCCTGCGACAGCAGCAGCCCGCTCTCGACCTCCCCGCGGATCTCGGTGATCACGGCCGCCAGCACCTTGTCGTCGGTCTGCTGCTCGAGCACGACGAGCGCTTGGACAATGCTGAGGCCCGACTCGATCATCGTGGCGAACTGGCGGGCAAAGATCTGCAGCGCCTTCGGCTTCACCTTCTTGCGGCGCGAACCGGTCTGGGCCTTGGCGGCCTCCCCGGCGTTTCTCAGCTCCCGGGGCAGCAACCCCTTCGAATGCAGCTGCTCCCGCGCCGCGTTTACGTCGGCCGCCTCGATCTCGCCACGTAGCTCCATTCCCTGAGCATTGATGGCGGTGTAGGCGTATGAGGTCATAGCGGAGGTAGCATCGGCACGTTCCGGTCGGGACTTGAGACACCGTCGGTGGCCTACCTGGCCCGCCGGGTCGCGCGAGCCCGGCCCGGCCTCCACGCGTGGCGGAGACCGGGCTCGGGTCATGATCCGCGGTCTCTAGCCTCCGGCGACGCTAAAGGTCGGCGACGCGATCCGGAGCCGCTCCTGCTTCGACCAGGCCATTTTCTCGTTGCCGGGCACAGAGTCGTTGATCCCGCGCACGCGATACCACCACGTACCCGGGGTCAGAGGCAGCATGATCGAAGTCGCGGGTGTGCGCCGCGTCCCTGCCGGGCGCCACGGATAGCTCGACCGGCTCCACTCGACGTCGTACGCGACTGCGGCCGGTGCGGGCTCCCAGGTCACCAGTGGCGACCCGTAGAACTGGGTGACGCCGGACACCGCCGACAACAGCCGGCCCTTCGGCGACAGGCCGACCGCCTTGCTCACCGGCCGGGCGCCCACGCTTTGCTTCCCGAACGAAAGCATCCGCCTCGGAGTCTCCTGGCAGGCATCCTGGGCGAGCTCCGTGTCGTGATATTCTCCGCCGCCTGCGTCCGCGGGCTGGATGCTGTCCCCAGCATCGGCGCTGGTTGGCCTCCACTCCACCGGCACGACTGCGACGTAGTAGCGCCCCGTCCGGAAATCGCGGTCCCAGAGGTCGACCTTCGCCAGCTTCGATGTCGGGGATCCGCCCGTCGTGGGAGCGGAGGCTCCGCTTCCGGCCGATCCCGTTCCCCCCGTTCCATCGTCCCCGGAGGCAGCCTCGGTCGTCTTGACCGGCGTCATGTCGTGCGTGAAGGTCGCACCTTCGTCGCCATCCTTCAAGAACGCTGGCGGGTTATCTGGGTCGACTACGTCCGCCAGCGCAAGTGGTCCGCTCGCACGAGGCGCGTAGGCTGGACCGCCGACGATTGCACCCTTGTAGACGACGTTGACGCAGTCGCGGTCGCTGAAGACATAGACCCGGTGCAGGTTGTAGTTCGTGTTGCCGTTGCCTGTGAACAGGACCGCCGGCATCAGATTGTGCAGCGCCGCTTGAGCTGGTACCGACGGGCGATCAGAGTTCGAGATCGCGGCAACGGGCTTGACGTTCTCTCCGTTCTGCAGTGGGTTGTCCGCGTTCGTCCACTCGTACTCTGGGGTCCACGGCCCATACGACACGGCGGGGAGGGTGTTCTTCGCCGCGCCGTAAACCGCGCGGACAGCGCGTACTCGCCATTTGACGGTGCCGGCCCAAAACGGATCACCGAACGTGTAAAACTCCCGCAGATCCGCGACGTTCGTGACTGTTGTGATGATCTTCGGGACGTCGACGAACCACACCTGATACCCGGTCGCCCCGTCCACGGTATTCCAGCGCACGTAACCCGGACGGTCTGCGGCCGTCCCTGGTTTCGGCTTCCACTGTGTCGGCAGGCTCGTCCACCGCATGGTGAACGGCTTCGGTTTGCTCCACGCCGAGACCTCGTTTCCGGCGACGGCCCGGACGCGCCAGTACACCGAGGCGGGCTGGCCCGTGATCCACGGCAGTGAGAGCGGAACCGCCGTTGCCGGCGTCGCGAGCGTCCTGCTCGACCACACGTGCCCGCTACCGGAGAGGAAACGGTCACTCGTCGAGAGCTCGAACTCGTAGTGCGTCGCGCCGCGGACCGGTGCCCAGGCAAACGAGGGTGTCCGCGAGTAGCATGGCACGCCGGTCCGGCCCCGGCACTGCGGCCCGCGCTCCGTGTGGCGCTCGCCGAGGTGATGAACAAACGTATTCAACCCGCTGGGGGTCGGCAGGGCCGGCCCACGGGCAGCCGACCCGCTCGCGACGATGGTCATGGCGAAAGCGAGGGTCGCCGCGCACAGGACTCGCGTACGCGGCAGGCGGCTGAACCCGCCGGGGGCGCCGCGATGAAGGTGCCTTTTCTGACTCATCTCGACGCCTTTCTCTGTGAGTGGTCCATGTCTACGGGAATTGATCAGCATCTAGTTGTCCCCCTGACCGGACGGCGGGGGGGCCGTTTCCACCGGTGTTGAAGAGACGGCCGCGAAGCGGAGGACGTAGCGCACTCCCGTCGCCGTGTTTTCGAGCGTGACTCGCTGGCCGCGACGCATCGTGATCGTCCCGCGACCGTTCGCGAATGATCCACCGGCCACTCCGATCCGCACGAATGTGCGGCCGACCGTCACCAGCCGGAAGGCGGGAGCTTTCGCCGGGAACAGCTTCGATCGACCTACAATCTGGGAGCTGCCGTTGATCGAGATAATCGCGGCGGTCGGCGGGGGCAGCGGCGCGCGCTTCGACGGGGAAGCGCCGGCGGCCGAGAAGCCTATCGGCGGGCCGCTGGCCGCCTCCTGGGCAGGGCTGGGACTCTTGTCTACCTTCGGCGTGGGCGAGGCCTGCGCCGAAGGTGGAGCCGAAGCTTGCGCCGAACCGGTTCCGGGGGAACGAGGGCTCGGAAGCAGCGGCACGAAGGGGTCCTTCACCGGCATCCTGTTGAGCGCACGCCGCGATGCAGGCGACGCAGTCTCGACGTCAGCCCCTGTTCCACTCGTCACGGCCCCGGACGTCGGCACCACAGCGGCAGCCACCTGAATCGTGTCTGCCTGCGAGGCAGGGGCGCTGCTGGACGAAGCGCTGCCGAGACGCAGAAACTGGAAGACCACGAGGACGACAAGGATCAGGCCGCCTACGAGGACGATCTGCTTCTTCCTCTTGTCGCCAGCGTCCGCCCTCGAGGCACCGCCGCGGGGCAAGCTCTTTGCGATCGCCGACATCACTGTGTCTCCCCTGCCGCCAGGGGCGAAATCGAAGGATCCGCGACGATCGACGTCGTGGCCTGGTCGTAGACGAAGGTATCGAGGGTAAGCGTTACTTTCAGGCTCGGCAGCCCTTCCTCTCCCGCTGAGAAGGCGATAGATTCGATCACGTACAGCCTGCCGCTCGCCCGGGTCTTGCCGCTCCGAACCTCGACCTGCTTCCTCAGGCGCGTCAGGAACGACGAGGCGCGAGAGAATCCGCCCTCGAACTCGACGCTCAGCGGGAGCACCTGGAAGCCCTGCCCGGGGCGAAGCGTCCCGGGGATGATCGACGTGAACTGGAGCCCGGTCGCGGTCGCTACCGCGTTCAGCTCTCGGATGATGCGCGACATGGCGACCTCGTCCGGCAGCGCGCGCTTCAGCACTCGCAGCCCCGGCAGGCGCTGCTGCTTCTCCCGGTTCGACTGCTCCTCGAGGCGCGCAGCCGCAAGACGCGCGTGCGCTGCGGTCAGCTCACGGTCGAGCCGGGCCGCTTCGGCTCGCTGGGGCGAGACGACGAGGAACCAGGCGGCCAGGGTGGCGGTTAGGAGGAGGCAGGCGCCCGCTACTAGGCGCTGACGCGACGACAGGCTGTTCATCGGGAAGCTCCTTCCGCTCGGATGCCGGCAGCGATCGTGAACGCGCGAGCCGTCCGAGTCCCGATCGCCGTCTTCGTGCTGGACTGCAGCTGCACGCCGACGAGGTCGGGGAGGAGCTCCAGACGATCGAGCACGAGAGCGACGGTCGGCTGGGTGAGGGCCACGCCGGTCAGCACCAGGCCGGAGGGCGCCGTCGGTGCAGCGGCGGCAGCCGGCGCGGCAGCCGCGGTACCGGCAACCGTCGGGGCCTGGGCGCTGAGGCTCACTACGGACACCCCTGCCGGCAGCACCCGCGCCACGTCCCTCAGCACCTGGTCCCAGGGGATCCGGTAGACGAGGGCGCCGTCGAGGGCCGCATCCCGCTGCTCCCTCTCGACGAGCGCCTGCTCGTTGCGCGCTCCCTCGACACGCGCGAGGAGCGCACGTTCCTCGGCCGACACGGCTGACACCTCGCGCTCGCGGTCGCTCGCGGTTCTGCTGGCCCCCAGGTATGCCACCCCAAGGCCGATGGCAAGCACCGACGCGACGATCCCGGCGGCGACGCCCGGAGTCGGCTTCGGGAACGCCGGCAGCCTGGTGGCGCGGCTGCCGGGGTCGACTGTGAGCAGGTTGACGGCGCGCATCTAGTCCTCGATTCCAAGGCCGACGGCGACCGTGAGAGCGCCGTCCGGGTCGAAGGGGGCGGTGGAGGGCGCAACGTTGACGCGACCGAGAGGGTCACCGATGCGAACGCGGACACCAACGAGACGCTGGAGCTCGGAGTCGAGGCCGGGAAGGTTCGCAGTGCCGCCCGTCAGCACGATCTCGCTGATCGGCAACGCCTTCGGCTGACTCTGGTAGAACTGGAGCGACGATACGAGCTCGTGCGCGAATGAATGCAGCTCGGCGCGGACGGCGGCGACCGCCTTCTGGGTCTGATCATCAGCGGGCGTATCTGTCGTGGTCAGCGCCACCGGCTCGAGGGAAAGACTGTGCTTGATCGTCTCGGCCTCGATCGGCGTGACCGCGAGAGCGCGGGCAATCGCGCCGTTCAGTTTCGCGCCGCCCCAGTTGAGGACGCGCGCGAACTCACAGGAGCGGCCGTCGGAAACGGCAAAGGTCGAGCGCTCGTGGCCGAGGGAGACGCCGATCAGTGCGCCGCCGTCACGAGTCTCGGAGCCGGCCGTACCAAGTGCGCGGAGGAGAGCGAACGCCTCGAGGTCGATCCCGACCAGCTCGATTCCGGCCTGATTGCAGGCGGCGACGTAGCTGTCGATCAGCTGCCGATGCGCGACGACGAGCAGGATCTTCAAGACCGTTTCTCCGTCCTCCGACTCGTAGCGCTCGAGCACGTGGTGATCCATCACGACGTCCTCGAGCGGGATGGGAAGAAGCTCGTGAGCCCGAAAGCGGATCGCGTTCTCGAGCTGCTGCTCGTCGGCCACGCCCGCCACCTCGAACCAGCGGACGCCGATACGGCTGTTGGCGACGCCCAGGCGCACGTGCTTGCGGGGCAGGTTGTGCTTGGTGAAGAACTCGGACAGCTTCTCCGCGAGGGCGACCGGGTCCCGCAGCTCTCCGTTCACCACGACGCCGGCCTCCATCGGGTCACAGACGAGCTGCTGCAGCTCCGCCGACCCGTTGTTGACGATGTGCGCAGCCGCGAGCTTCGAGGCGCCGATCTTCAAACCGACGAGCTCGCGATGCTCCTCGCGTTGTTGGCTCCGCACCGGCCGGTCCGAGAAGTTGTGGCCTGACGGCTTCTTCCGGTTCAGCCGTCGCTTCAGATCGGCGAGCGAGATCTCTTGCTTCATGTTCATCGTTTACCTCCCCGCCACGCGCAGGCCGCCGGCGGCTTGTAGGGGGGCGTGCGCGTCGGTGTGGCCCGATCGCTCGAGGAGTCCCAGCAACTGCTCTGGCCGGCTAGTGCGCGTCAGCGCCACGTCCTTGGTGACAACGCCTGCCGTCACCAGGTCCACCAGCGACTTCTCCATCGTCGTCATACCGCGGGCCGTACCGGTCTGCATGATCGAGTAGACCTGCTCCACCTTGTTCTGCCGGATCAGGTTCCGCGTCGCGTCGTCCGGAAGCAGGATCTCGAGTGCTGCCGCACGACCCTGACCGTCGGCGCGAGGCAGGAGCGTCTGCGTCACGACGCCCTGAAGCGTGGCCGCGATCTGGATGCGCACCTGCTCCTGCTGGGCGGCCGGAAAGACGTCGATCAGTCGATCGACGGTCGACGGCGCGTTCTGTGTGTGGACGGTCGCGAAGACGAGGTGACCGGTTTCGGCGGCGGTGAGCGCCGTCGAGATCGTCTCGAGGTCGCGCATCTCGCCGAGGAGGATCACGTCGGGGTCCTGGCGGAGCGCGCCGCGCAGGGCGTCGGCGAAGGAGGTGGCGTCGGGGCCGAGCTCGCGCTGGTTGACGATGCAGCGCTTGTGGCGGTGGAGAAACTCGATCGGGTCCTCGATCGTGATGATGTGCTCGGCGCGGGTCCGGTTGATCTCGTCGATGAGCGCTGCAAGCGTGGTCGACTTACCGGAGCCGGTCGGCCCGGTCACCAGCACGAGCCCGCGAGGCTTGCGGCACAGCTCGTAGAGGTCAGTCGGAAGGCCCAGCTCCTCGAGGCTCTTCAGCTCCGCGGGAATCATGCGGAAGGCGCCGGCGAGGCTCTCGCGCTGCGAGTAGATGTTGACTCGGAAGCGGGCGAGGCCGGGGATCGAGTAGGAGAGGTCGAGCTGACGGTCGATCTCGAGACGCTTCTGCTGCTCGCTCGAGATGATCCGGTAGAGGAGCTGCCGCGTGATGTCCGCCGAGAGGTCGGGGAACGCTTCCATCCGCTCCAACTGGCCGCGCACGCGAAGGGCCGGCTTGGAGCCGACCGTGATGTGCAGATCGGAGGCGTTATGCGCCACCATCTGCTCCAGGAGCGTGTCGATGGAGAATGAGTTTTCAGGCATGGCAGTCCCTCAAACGAGCTATCGGCACCCCGCCGCAGCTCCTTGAATCACTCATTTCGCCCTTTCCGACTCGTAGGAGATGGACGGGATCCGGAGCGCCACGAACCGCGCGTCCGGCGAGCCCTCGGCGACGTAGTCGGCCCGGTCAGTGGTGATGCGGAGCACCGGCACCGGGTAGCCCCGGGCCGGGATCCGAACGCTGCGCTGCTCGCCCGGCCGCAACGAGATGGTGCGCTCGGCGGAGCCGCTCAGCTCGAACTTCACCTGTCTCGCCGCGAGGCCGCGAGGGAGCGCGAGAACGATCCGGTACTGCCCCTTTGCCGATCGGCTCCGCGTCCAGACCCGGTAGCGGACGACCGAGGCCGCCCAGCGATCGAAGAAGAGGCCAGTCGCCAGTGAGCGGACATGGGGAGCCGCCGGGATCCGGTAGGCCGTGAGCCCGTCACGAGGACGCGCGACGACCCGGCTGCCCTCGATCTCGAGCGCCGTCGACACGTCGTTGACGACGAGGATGCCGGCGTCCAGCGGGCGCCCGTCGACGAGGAAGCGGCCGTTCCGTTCGATCCGGCCTGCCGACGAGGCGTAACCGTCGTAGCTGCCGAGACCCAGCTGGATCGCGTGCCGGAAGTCGCGGTTCCAGGCCTCGAGCATCCAGCCGTAGTGGGCCGAGCCCCCGGGTAGCTGCAGGTAGTCCGCGGGGCCGAGACCGCTGCGGTCGAGCCAGTCCGGCGGGTCGCCGCCGCGCTGGAGCAAGGTGCCGCGCGTCATGGCGTGGTCTCCGGCATAGGCCGGGATCCCGCTCAGCAGGAGGACGGCGATCGTCGCCAAGCCAACCGCAGCGGGAGCGAACCTGCGGCGAAGGGGAAGCAGCGCCAGAGCGATCCCGCCGAAGAACGGGATCGCGGCGAAGAAGGTTGCCGCATTGGCGTGCCCGAACCACGTGGCGGTCTGCGCGTAGGTGGACAACGTGGGCGTGTCGAAGGTGAAGGTCGTTCCAGCCCGTTCGGGGAACGGCATCAACCAGGCCGTGGCGGACCCGACGAGCGCGAGCGCAACGTAGGCACGCAGCCAGGGCGCCCCGCGCTCCACGTAGGCGAAGAACGCGATCGCCGCGAGTGGGACGAGGTAGATCTCGTAGCGCTCGATCGCCCGGCCGGCCTCGCCGGCGGCGATCATGCCGACTTCGAGCAGGACGAGCACGACCGACGAAACCGCCAGCGCCGCAAAACCGGCCTCGGCCCTCGCGCGCGGTCGCGCGGCGAGCACAGCCAGCCCGAGCAGAGCGCCGGGCACGACGAGCCAGCCGGCGGCGAACGGCAGCAGCGCGGCGGCGAACCCGCTCCAGGCCAGGACCGTTCGCGGGTCGTAGTGGAGCACCGTGGCGCCGGCGTACGTGCCGAGGACCGCACCGCCGGTCAGGAGAGGGACGGCTACGAATGCCGAGATCACCCCGAGCGACAGGGCGTGCCGACGGACGACGGAGCGCAGGGTCTCGCCGCACAGGCGACCCGCGAGCGGCGCCGCGATCAGGTAGACGAGCGGCACGACGACGAACTGGAGCCGCGTAAGGACTGCCGCGATCGAGACCGCGATTACCGCGACCTCCATCCTGCGCGAAGGACGGTCGATCGCCTTCAGCATCGTGGCGAGGGCGAGCAGGAACACCGGGTACGCCAGCGCCTCGGACATGAGATAGGGGCCGTAGAGCATCGACGGGCCGGCGACGGCGGCGGCGGCGGCGAGCAGGGCAAACGACGGCCGCATGAGCCGGCGCGCGACGGAGTAGGCGGGAAACACCGCCGCAGCCATGACCGCGACGTTGAGCGCCTTGACGACCGCATACGCCGTCGCCGTCGAATCGATGAGCCAGGCCGGCACCTGCAGGAAGATCGCGAGCGGCGCCGGAAAGAGCACGGTCTCGCCGCGAATCGTGAAGCCGTTTCCCGAGGCGAGGCTCTCCGCGAGCTTGGAGTACAGGAGCTCGTCCCCGAACACCGCGGGAGTCACGTGTGCGCGCGACTGAAGCCAGTGGTAGGCGAAGGCGACCAGGTAGACGAGTGCGAGCACGAGCCGCGGCTGCGAGAATCGACGCGCGCGCGGGACAATCGTCAGGTCCGGGCCCGCCGCGGGCTCAGCCGTGGCGCGCTCTCGAAGAGCCGAGCTCACGCCGACTGGCCTGGAGCGCTCGGCCGTGCCGGTTGCTGCTCAGGCAGAGCCGAGCAACCGGAGCGCCCGGGAAGGAAGCGCGGGACCCCGGCCTTCACGCTGACGGGGCGCTCGCCGACAAAGCCGCGCATCTTCGACTGAAACCCGGTCACCCAGGGGCCATCCGAGCAGACGGGCAGACGGACGGTCGTCGACCCTCCGGCCGCAACCCGGGCGTGGACCAGGCGACCGCCCGGTAGATGGAAGTTGACGGTGGTGGCTCCAAGCGGCGCGGGCGACTCGAGATCGAGGACGAGGGTGCCCTCGAGGTGGTCGCTGCCCGGACGGGGCCAGAGGTTGATCGTCCCGCGGTCGCCCATCCAGCCGTCGTCGTAACGGGCGAGGAAATAGAGCGCGAGGCGAGGCCGGCCGACGGGGCGATAGAGGGTGTAACCCGGCGCGGAGGCGACCTTCTCTGCCCCCGAGAACACGGTCGTGACCGCATGCTCATCCACGAGCAGGGCGCTCGTCAGGGGGCGATCCCCGACCATGAGCGAGCCGTCGTCGGCGATCTGGACGCGGTCGGCGCGGAACGGATCGATCTCAGGTGCGCCGGGCATCAGCAGCAGCTCCTTCACCGACCGGTTCCAGAAGAGCTGCTGGTACGCGCCGCCTCGGACTCCGGCGATGTTGCGCAGAAGCGCGACGTCACCCACGTTTGCGTGATCGACCCACGAGGGGTCGGCGGGCAGGAAGGCGTGCCGCACCGAGCGGGCGTTCTCCTGGTCGAAGATGACGCCGGCCGCGGCGAATCCCCCGGAGAGCAGGACGGCGAGCGCAATTCCGGCCGGCGTCGCGATGCGTGTGCGAACCGAGCATGCGACGAGCACGACGAGGGCAACGGTGCCCGCCAACGCTACGGCGATCGAGCCGTTGCCGGGCGTGCCGAGCCACTGTTCGATCCGGAACACACCGTAGAGGAGAGCCGAATGGGCCTTCTCGTCCGCGGCGGCGTACCCGGCGAGCGGCACTGCGGACGCCACGGTGACCACGCCGGCAGCGATGAGCGCGTGATAAATGCGCCACGGCCAGCCCCGAGAGGCGTAGAGCCCGAAGCAGAGAGCCGACAGAGGGACGACGTAGAAGACGTAGCGCTCCTGGGCCTGCTCGAGAGCCCCGAAGAGCCCGGCCTCGACGAGCAGAAACGCCGCCACGAGCAGCGTCATCGCTCCGAACGCGAGCTCCCCCCGCGTGCGTGGGCGCGCGAGCAGGAGCACGAGCCCGAGGATCGCTCCTGGAACGAGGACGAATCCCGAGGCGTAGAGCAGGACGAAAAGGTTCATCCCCGTGCCCTTCAGGAGGGCCAGCGGGTCGAGCCCGACGTGGATGACGCCCTGGTAGTAGGCGAGGACCCGGGAAGGGCCGACCGCGAGCGCCACGATCAGGGGCGCCGCGAAGAGTGCAAGCGGCAAGGCCTGTTCCCTGAGCGCCGAGCGCATCCGCCGCTCGCGCAGGCCGACGAGGAGGATGGCTCCGAGGAAGCAGGCGGGCAGGACGACGAACTGGATGCGCGCGAACGCGGCGAGCCCGGCGAAAGCAACGAACGCCAGCTGCGAGCGCTTGGAGGGCCGCTCGAGCGCTGCGACCGCGGCAGCAACAGAGGCCAGGGCAAGCGGGTAGGCGAACGGCTCCGCGACGATCCACGAGGAGTAGATGAGATCCGGAAGCGCGAGTGAGAGCGCAGCGATCCCTAGCGCAACGCCGGTCTTCAGCCCAAGCCGTCTCGCCAGCCAGTACACCGGGACGGCCGCGAGCGACATGGCGAGCGCACCGATCATCTGCGCGAGGTGATACGCAGTGCCCACATCACCCACGAGCCACGCCGGCGCGGTGAGCAGCGGCTCGAGCAGGGCCGGGAAATTGGCCGCCTGACCGCGGACGAGAGGGCGGCCGCTCTCGGCGAGCGAACGGCCGAGGGACGAGTAGAGGTACTCGTCGCCGAAGTAGACGGGCGTCGAGCGCAGCCAGGCGAGCACCGCGCGCACGGCAAAGCTGAGCCCGACTATGCCGGCGAGGAGGCGGGCAGCGTTGAGACCGCTGCGCTCGATTACCGCCGCAGGCATCGTCAGACCAGATCGAGTGGAACGGACCGCAACATCCACAATGGCTCTATCGGCGGTGGATCGACGGGTCTTTACCAGGCGCCCCCGTCGCGCGGCAACGTGCCAGGAACAAGAGGTCGACCATGACATGGGCGTGCCGGTCGGGGCGCCGTTCCTCGGCAGGCGTGCTTTTAGTCGCGGAAAGTGCGAAGCACTTTGCGCGAGTCCCGGGCCCGTGGCCCGGGACCAACGCAGAAGAGGGCGCCGGAGCGCCCTCTTCTGTTGCTGATGACGTCGTCCGCTTACGGGCAGGCGCCGGTCAGAATGTCCGCACCTGGGCCGGCCTTCTTCCACGTCTCGGCGCCCACTGTGCTCTGGATGCAGTAGGTCGTCGAGGACACGGACTGGACGACGATGTTCTTGACGCCCTGGTCGTAGGTCGTCTGCAGGTACGAGAGCGTCGCGCCGGCATACGTGTTGTTGTCGGCGTAGTACGCCTCGACTGCCGGGATCGACGCGCGCACGTTGGCCTGAGCGGCCGACTTGTTCGCACGATCACGGAACTTGAGGTACGACGGGATTGCGATGGCGAGCAGGATCCCGATGATGATGATCACGACGAGGAGCTCGATCAGGGTGAAACCACCCTCGTTCTTGCTCCGGTCGATCCTTGCACTGAGCCTTGAAAGCATTCTGTGTACTCCTTCTCTCGAGAGTTCGGTGGCAAGGGATGCATCGACCAACGGGTCCCCGCCTTAACCCCAAAATGGGGGAAGGGGCACTTTCGCGCCCCCTTCCTGTACTACAACTGGATCGTGTCGTTTACGGGCAGGCGCCGGTCAGAATGTCGGCACCTGGACCGGACTTCTTCCAGGTCTCCGCACCGACGGTCGACTGGATGCAGTACGTCGTCGACGACACGGACTGGATGACGATGTTCTTGACACCGGCGTCGTAGGTCGTCTGCAGGAACGAGAGCGTCGCGCCGGCATACGTGTTGTTGTCGGCGTAGTACGCCTCGACTGCCGGGATCGACGCGCGCACGTTGGCCTGAGCGGCCGACTTGTTCGCACGATCACGGAACTTGAGATACGACGGAATCGCAATGGCGAGCAGGATTCCGATGATGATGATCACGACCAGGAGCTCGATCAGGGTGAAACCACCCTCGCTCTTGCTCCGGTGGATCCTTGCACTGAGCCTTGAAAGCATTCTTTGTACTCCTTCTCTCGAGAAAGGGTCGATAGCTCTTCCTCCACCTATCGGCTGCCCTGCGTCACCCAGCACCCCCTTTCGAGGGGGATGGGATCACCCGCCGCTCACTCACTCGCCGAACCGCCTGTCACGGCGTTCAGCTGCGTCGTCTCAGGCGGACACGTCTGGTGCCTGGCACCGGACATGGCTCGGATGGCTGGGGCTTAGGTGATCTCGCAGCCGAGGTACTCGAGCGCGAGCGTCGTCTCGTCGATGAACGCGCTCGCCTCGTTCCGGGTGCCGAAGACGTACGGCCCCGGGCGCACCGGCTCGACTCTCATCGTGCCGACGGGATAGACGTCGCTCTCGACGATGAATTGATTGCCCAGCGCGAGGCGCCTGAGCGTTGCGACCTGGCGGCCGTCCTTGCGAGCCGTCCTGGTGAAGTCGTCGTCGACTGCGCGGGATCCGCCGGGGGCTGCAGACGGGTCTGGCTGGGGCTCTGCGTCAGGCATTGCTCACAGGCCCGCATTCCGTGCCGCCTGGAAGACAGTCTGCTGGTCGGAGAAGCCGGAGAACTGGATGACGAGCTCGCTGGGCCGGCGGAAGATCAGTACGGCAGGATCCTCAAGGACTCCGAGGAGCTTGGTGAGGGGCCTTGCCTCGCGCTCCTTCGATACGTCGAGCGCAACGAAACCGACGCCCGCGGAGGCGGCCCCGGCTCGCGCCTCGAGCATCGCCATGCCGTCCAGCTCCACATTCGGGACATAGAGAGAGACGACGACGACCCGGTGCTGGGAGAGCGCTGCGGCCAGAGCGATCGGCAGGCCGTTCTTCGCAGCGGCCGGCTTGGGCGCGGCAGGCTTGCGAGCCGCCGGCTTCTTCACGGCTTTCTTGCCGGCCTTCCCGTTCGTGCGCTGCGAGAGCGGAATGACGGTGTTAGGAGTGACGGCGGCGCTTGACGATGCCTGGCCCCGGCTCAACAGGAAGAACCCTGCCGCCAGTGCGAGGACGGCCAGGCCGGCGGCGAGGCCCATGACGCGAAGACGTGGTGTTGAGCTCATGCGGACTCCTCATTGGCCCAGCGAGTGCGCTCCGCGGAGCCGAGCCACTTGTCTGCCGACTCCTCGAGCAGGTCGACCGACACGATCGCGTCGGGCCTGAGGTAGCGCTCGCCGAAGAAGGGCCAGCCGGCGTCGCCTTCCGCCGTTGCGATCTGCCGGACCAGCTCCTGGGCACGGGCTGAAGCTTCGATCGCCGTGGTGAAGGTGCCGACCTCGACGGCCTCACCGTCGCGCAGGCGGAGAAGGACGACATGGAGCGAACCGGACTCTTCCTCCGGCTGGCTTGCAACTGGCGCCTCGACGGGACCCGCGGGTGGCAGCGGCGCGGTGATCTGCTCGAGCGGAACAGGAGCGGCTTGAAGAGGTTGCTCGGCTGCCGTCGGGGCCAGAGGAGGCTCTGGCGTGGGCTGAGGCTCGGTGACCTCGACCTGGATCGGCGGCTGCGGCGGCGCGATCGGAGTCAGCGGCTCGGGAGGAGCCGGCTGAGCCTCGACGGACGGCTCGACGAGGGAGGTGACGGGCTCCGGAACGACAATGGGCTCCGGCTGCAGAGCAGGCTGCGCGAGGGGCGGGGCAGGGGTCTCGTCCACCGTCGGCGCCGGCAACGTCGTTGGCTCGACGGCCGGGGGCTGCTCGACGACGAAGGCTGCGGGCTCGACGACGGGCGGCTGCAGGGGCGGAGCGCTCGCCGGCTGGGCGTCCCGGGCCTCCGCAGGCGGAAGGACGGTCGGCAGCGGCACGGGCGCAGGAGCGGGCTGCTCCGGCTGAAACGTCGGCTCCGGTGCCAGGATCGGCTCCGATGCCAGGATCGACTCCGGCTGAAGAACGGGCTCCGTCTGCGGGGTCGGCTCCGGCGCGAGAGTCGGCTCCGGCGTGATGGTCGGCTCCTGCGTAGCGACGACGCCGGTATAGGCCTCGCCGATTGCGCGGACCAGCTCGCCCTGGGGGGCGACCACTAGCCGCGGCGCGGAGCCGAGCGAGCGGCGCAGGTTTTCGAGGACGAGCTCATTCGAGGGGTCGGCAACCGCGACTACGAGCTGGCCACCTTCGAAGCGAAGCGGAAGGGCGATCTGCAGGCGGGCCTTCTCCTCGGGAAGCAACTGGAGTGCGGCCGGCTCCGCATCCGAGGCGCGAATCTCGACAAACGGCAGTCCCTTCTGGCCTGCGAGCAGGCGTCCGAGGTCGCGCTCGTGCAGCCATCCGCGCTCGAGGAGGACTTCTCCGAGGCGCTTGCCGTTGCGCATGCCTTCCTGAAGCGCATCCTCGAGCTGCTCCTCGGCGAGGAGCCCGGCTCGAAAGATGAGCGTGCCCAGGGGGACGTCGCGCATCGGCGTTGATCCGTCATCGGGGGGCAGCATGGGTGCAGCGGCCTGAGCCGCCGGCACGGGCACGGGCACGGGCACAGGAGCAGGAGCAGGAGCAGGAGCGACCGATTCGGCGGGGACCGCAACGGGCGCGGCCAGGGGAACCGGCACCGTGGGAACCTCAGGGGTGCCCGGTGGAGGCACAGGCTGCGCCGGATCGATGAAGAAGGTGCCGTTCGATGGTGGAGTGGAAGACATTGCCGCCTTTCGATCAGAGATTTTCCGCAGGGCTCTCGCGAGGTCTGGGTCGACGAGTGCAAGCTCCGGCGTGACCACGTCGCTACCGCTCCCGCTCAAAGCCAATCCTTTGGCTTGGTATCGGCGCACCCCGTGGGCGCGGCATCACTCGAATGGGGTACGGACCTATACGAGAACACGACCGAGCTCCTCGAGCGACGTGACACCTGAAACGACTTTCGCGAGACCGTCGTCCCACAACGAGCGCATGCCCTGCTCGGTCGCCTTGGTCTCCAGCTCCTCACGGGTCGCCCTCTTCACAGCCAGCGACTCGACCTCTTCGCTCATCACGAGAAGCTGATAGATCCCGATTCGCCCCTTGTAGCCCGTCTGGCCACAGCGAGGGCAGCCCTTCTTGCGATAGAAGGCCATCCCGTCGGACGCGGCCATCACTTCCGGCGAGACGCGGTTCCGCAGAAGCTCGTCGGACGAGGGATTGTACATCTCACAGCAGTGCGCGCAGAGCTTTCGAGCGAGTCGCTGAGCGAGCACCGCGGTTACGGCCGAGCCCGTCAGGAACGGCTCGACGCCCATCTCGTTCAGGCGCGTGATCGCGCCAGGAGCGTCGTTCGTATGCAGCGTCGAGAGCACGAGGTGGCCCGTAAGAGCAGCCTCGATCGAGATCTTGGCGGTCTCGGCGTCGCGAATCTCGCCAACCATCACCACGTCGGGGTCGGATCGGAGGATCGAGCGGAGCGCGGAGGCGAAGGTGAGGCCGGCCTTGATGTTGATCTGGATCTGGCTGATCCCGGCAAGTCGGTACTCGACCGGGTCCTCGATCGTCACGATGTTGATCTCGGGCCTGTTGATCTCGGCCATCGAGGCGTAGAGCGAAGTGGACTTACCGGAACCGGTCGGGCCGGTCACGAGGAGCGCGCCGGTCGGGCGCCGGATGATCTCGCTCAGGCTCTGGCGCATGTCCTCGGGAAGACCCAGCTCCTCGAGGGTCGGAGCCTTCTTCGACTTGTCGAGGAGACGCATGGAGAGCTTCTCGCCCTCGACCGTCGGCAGGCTGGCGACACGGATATCGAGCATGCGGCCGGCGGTGCGCGCATTGAGCGAGATTCGCCCGTCCTGGGGCTTTCGCCGCTCCGCGATGTCGAGCTTGGCGAGCACTTTCAGGCGCGTGGTGACTCCTGCGGCCATTCGCTTCGGGATCCGCTGGACTTCATGCAGCACGCCGTCGATGCGGAAGCGCACGACGATTCCGTCCCTCTGCGGCTCGAAGTGCATGTCGCTGGCTCCATCCTCGGCGGCCTGGAAGATCAGGGAGTTCACGAGCCGGACGAGTGGCGCGTCCGAGATGCCGTCGTCGGCCTCGAGATCGTCCTCTTCCTCGTCGGGGTCCTCGAGCTCCTCGGCCTCTTCGTCGAGCATCGCGCGAGCGCCGAAGGCTTCTGCGGCACGTGCCATCTTGCGGATCTCGGTGTCGATGTCCTCCCGGGCCGCCACTGCGAGCTCGAGCTGGTAGCGGGTGGCGAGCCGCAGCTCGTCGATTCCGTGGACGTTCTGGGGGTCGGCGACCGCGATCAGCAGCCTGTCTCCCTCGATCGCGTACGGAATGGCGCTGACGCGCTCGAGCACATGGAGTGGGATCAGCTCGGCAGCCTCCGGAGAGACGCCCAGCTCGACGATGTCGACGAGCTCGAGGTTGTGGCGGGTGGCGACCGAGCGGGCGATGCTGGAGCCGTGGGCGAGACCTTCTTCGACGAGCGCCCGCGCAAAGGAGCCGGAGCGGGCCCGCTCGCGCACGAAGGCGAGCTTGTCGGGGGGGAGGAGGCCAGTCGCCTCTACGACGTCCGCAACCAGCTCCGCAAGCGGATTGACGTCGAACGCACCCTCGAGTGGAGACGCGCTCGCTTCCGCGGCGCTCTCAGACTCCGAGACGGTTCGCAGCTTTGGGGGCCGCTGTGATTCCATATACCTCAATTGAGGTATCGGCAGCGAAGCGGGCTGCTTAAGGGCCAAGCAGCCTGACGTAGGCGTCGAGCAGCGAATCGCCTGCAAACAGGGCCACAATCGACCCAAAGGCCAGGAATGGAGCGAACGGAATCGCCATCTTGCGTGCGGCCTGGCCGTGACGTGCGAGCAGGTAGAGGCCCGGCACGAGCGCTGCGAACATCCCCAGCATCAGGGCCACGGCAACGAGCTTGCCTAGCGCAGCCCCCATCAGGAGGCAGAGCTTGACGTCCCCCATTCCCATGCCGGCGGGATAGGCGAGCACGGCGAGGAAGAGGAAGAGTGAGGCGCCGAACGCCCCGAGCACCCACTCGACGCTCGGCTCGCGCGCAGTCTGGGCGGCGAGAACGAGCACCGTCGCGGGCAGGACGATCCGGTCCGGCACGATCCGGTACCGGAGGTCGACCGCGGAGATCGCGACGAGGACGCAGCAGAAGAAAGCGGCGATAGCTGCGCGGAGGGTGAGCCCGAAGGCGAGCACGCAACCGGCGACGAGGAGCCCGGAAGCGAGCTCGACGGCCGGGTAGAGCAGGCCGATCGGCGCACGGCAGCTTCGGCAGCGTCCGCGCAGGAGGATGTACGAGAGCACAGGCACGTTGTCGTACCAGGCGATCGGCGCCCGGCACGACATGCACGCGGAGCCGGGCTTCACGAGGGAGCGCCGAAGCGGCACGCGGGCCGCGAGGACGTTGAGGAAGCTCCCGATCGCAAGACCGGGGGCGAAGGCAAGTGCGGCAAAGGCGGGGTTCATCCCACCCGTTCTATCGGCCGTCGAGCCGCTCGGGTTGAGACTAGACCCCGGACCCTGCTCTGAAGCAGGGAAGGTCGACCGTGGCATGGGCGGGACCGTCGAGGGGCCGTCCCGTGGCTTGCGTGCCCTAAGTCGCGGAAAGTGCGGAGCACTTTGCGCGAGTCCCGGGCCCGTGGCCCGGGACCTCCTAGCCCCAGGACCCGGGCTGGTTCGAAAGCGTGACAACTTCCTGGTAGGTCGCCGGCATGCCCTCCAGAAGCGTTCCCAGGGGCACGTAGTGGTTCTCCGCCGAGTTCATCAGGTACACCTGGCGCGCGATGATCGGGCCCCAGATGACGGCGCTGTTCTGCTCCGAGTAGTCGTTGACGGCGTAAACCGCGCCCTGGAACCTTCCGGAGTTCTCGACCGCGAAGCCGACCTCGTCTGTCGAGGAGCCCGCGACGAGCGCGAGCAGGTTCTGGAGCGGGGCCCAGCCCGAGCCGCAGTCCGAAACGCCGCAGAGCCTCGTCGAGTTCCGCATCGTGATCTTCCCCGAAGCGTAGATCGTCGCACGGCCCGTGTAGTACGCCTCCGTCGAGTTCTGAAACTCTATGTCGCCGTCAAAGAAGATCGTGCCGTGGATCGTCAGCGCCTTCGTGACGGGGTCCCAGGCGATCCGCCCGATCAGATTGTTCTGCGCGTCGCGCACCTGGCAGTCGTAGGCCCAGGCCGGCGTCAGGCTCACCGGCTGGGAGAGGCTGCGGTTCATGATCGCGTCGTTGTCGAAGGTAGGCGGTGTGCCGGTCTGGGTCGTGCAGCCCTGCATCGGGCCGGGCCTCGCGTTCTGGTACCAGCCCGCGAGGTCGACCGGGGGCTTCTCGAGGCCGGTCACCTGGCTGGAGATCGTGTTCGCGTAGACCTGGTCGGCGGCGGTGCAGGGATTGTGCAGGGGGCCGCTGCCGATCCGGCAACCGCCGGCGATGTGTACCTGCGAGATGTTCGCGCCGCTCGCCCCGACGTGCGCCGAGTTGTTGATAGTGACCGTGCCGCCGACTTGGAGGACGGTGGTCGAGCCGCTGATCTGCGAGGAGTTCGACAGGCAGAGGTCGCCCTTGACGTAGATGGGCACGGACACGTTCACCGAGTTCCCGAGCGCCATGCAGCTCGTGGGGGCCTCGGCGTAGATGTAGTTCCAGACCGCGTTGTTCGCAGTTCCGGCCTGGCCAGTCCCGAGGCTGACGCGACCGCGCACCGTTCGCGACACGTCCTCGGCCCGCACCGGGCTCGAGACGCGGCCGACACCGGTCAGGGTCCACGTGTTCGTCTGGGTGTCGAGAGTGCCCCAGTACGTCGCCGTCCCGCTCTCGAGCGTCTCCGCGCGCTGCGGAACCGCGCCCGGCTGGGTCGGATCGGAAGCGTTGTAGAGGGTCGAGTAGGCGTAGTTGAGCCCGGCCTCGGCAAGCGAGAGCGCGCGCCGGTCTGCCTTCGACCGAGCGGCCGAGCCGTGGTTCGCAGTCGTGTAGATCATCGTCGTCGTGCCGGCGATGCTGAGCACGGCCGACATCCCGAGCGCGATGACGAGCGCGAATCCGTCCTCGGCGACCACCCGTTGTCGAATTCGTTTCAGCACAGCGAGAAGCCCGTTGTACGCCACAAGTTCAATAACGGCCGGACGGGGCCGTGAGCCATCCCCCGAACGCGGTGCGAGAGCTGAAATCCCTCGAACGCGCGGCCCCGGACAGGGCGCCCGCCTAGGTCACGGTCCCCGTTCTCGTACTAGCCGCTGAAGCTCTCGGGCGGGCGAGGCAGGCCGTAGACAACCGGCTGGCCCGGCAGCCCGGCGTTCGCCCCCGCGGCGAGGCCGGGGAACGGATACGTGCGGAGGCCGTTTCCGATCACGAGCTTGCCCGTCACGATCGGCCCCTGGTGCTCGGGCGAGCCCGAGCCCGACTCCGCCGACAGCTTCGACGGCGCGTAGATCCCGAGCTGCGTGTGCGAGCCGTCGATGACAGCCGACTGGTCGCTGGCGACGCCCGACTGGCCGCCGTTCCCGAGCGCGACCAGCGCGAGCAGCTCGTCGTTCGGGTCCCAGTCGGCCCAGTCGCAGATCCCGGACTTCACGCTCGCGCAGAGCCAGGAGCCCTTGATCAGAAGCGAGCCGGAGGCGTAGATCGTCCCGTGTCCGTCGTAGCTCGCGAGCGCACCCGCGGTGTCGATCTTGATGTCGCCGTCGATGTAGAGGGTTCCCCAGACCGTCAGCTTCTTCGAGCTCGCGTCCCAGTCGATCTGGCCGGCGAGCGTCGTGCAGTTGTAGTTCGTCGAAGGCGTCAGGTTGAACGAGCCGGGCACGCTTCGGTTCTTCTTGGTCAGCTTGACGGCGTCGCTGTCGGTGAAGGCGGCCGCGTCGTTGTCGAAGACCGGCGGCGTGCCGGAGGAGGAGAGGCAGGTGTAGTAGGGGCCGGGGCTGCCGTTCAGGTACCACTTGTCGGCCTCGGCGGTCGGCCAGGGATACGTCGCGGGAGTGTTGGTGATCTCGGTGGCGAAGACGTTGTCCGCGCTCGAGCAAGGGCTGCGGAGCGGGTTGTTCTTCCACTTACAGCCAACGGCGATATGCGCCTTGTTGATCGGTGCGCCCGATATCCCGACGGAGTTGTCGTTCCCCGCCAGCGTCACCTGACCGTGCACCAGAAGGGGCCCGCCGCTGATCCACGACGCGTTCTGGACGCAGAGGTTGCCGACGATGTACATCGGCGACGACATCTCGGTGGTGTTCTCGAATAGCGCGTCGCATCCGTCGGGGTCGCCCGTCGCCGTCGAGTAGATGAAGTTCCAGGCCTGGGCGTTCGGCCCGAGTTGCTGCGTGTAGGACGGATCCACCTTGACGACGGCGGTCGTCGTGCGGGTCACGCTGCCGGCGGCGACGCTCGGATTCGAGTAGGTGCCGCGGGACGTGATCGTCCACTTAGGGTTCGATCCTTGCGACAAGACGCCCGACCACTTGACCGTGCCGTTCTCGTACGTCGACGTCCGCTCGGCGAGCAAGTACGGGTTGTACGGGTTGTTCGTCTTCTCGAACAGGACGCCGAATGCTTCGCCAAGCCCGGCCTCCGCGAGCGAGAACCCCTTCTGCTTGACTGAGCTGTGCGAGGAGGCGCGCGTGTTGGCTGTGGTGTAGTACGCGGCCGTCGAGCCGACGACCGTGAGCAGGCCGAGCACGCCGATCGCCATGATCATGGCGATCCCGTGCTGTTGCCGCAGAAGAAGGTTTAAGCGCATAGCTTCAAGGGCCGCGTCGACCCCTTGCCCCACATCGTCAAGCGCACGCCTTGAGCTGTCATCCCCCGTCTGGGTGGGGTCGATCCGCCCTCTCATTCCGAAGCACGCGGGCCTTGCGCTAACGCGAGACGCGGGTGTTCCAACCCAACCGGTGGCGAGTCGCTAGCGGGTCGTGTTTCGCAGGACGATGTCCGCGACGAGGCGCCACTCTTTCACCCCGTTCGACGGCGTGGTGTTGATCGGCAGCGTCACGGTGAGCTTGCCCAGGCTCGTGTTCGGCACCGGCGCCGCGTAGTTGAACGAGTGTCCGGGGGCGACATAGTCGGCGAGCACGACCGAGTTCCGTCGCAGCTTGTAGCGCTGACCTACGACGACCGGGTTGAAGTCGTACGTGACGGTCGTCTGCGAGCCGCCCGCCGTCGGACACGCCGCGGGCAGCGTGACGGTGATCGAAGACGAAGCGCCACTCGGCGAGATCAGGTTCGAGCAGTGGATCTCCCGGCGCATCTTGTCCACCGCCACCCGGGCGGCCTGCTGGGCCTGAAAGCGGCGGTTCATGTCGAACTCCGCCTTCGACGCCTGGACGAAGAGGGTGGTCACCGCACCGAGGATGGTGCCGAGGATCACCGTCACTATGAGCAGCTCCAGCATTGAGTAACCGCCCTGACCGGCTAGCCGGCGGCGCAGCGTGTGCAGAACGCTCATCGCGACTTCTTGCGAACCTCCGCGAGCGCCGCGCGGGCGACTCGCTCGCTCCGACTACCAATTCCCCAGAGGCGCTCGACTTTGCGGTCGACCGCGATGAGGATCTCCAGGGCCTGGGCGCCGTGCCACCAGCCAAGCTTCGCGCCGGTGACGATCCACGCGTGCTGGTAAAGCCAGTGGCGAACGTTTTCGTCGCTCGTCGAGCGGTGGGACGAAAGCCAGGTGTCGAGCTGACGGGCCCTAACGGTTAGTGGGACTTCGTCGAGGGGCTCGGCCTTCGCGCCCGGGACGACGAATGCTGGGGGCCGCGCCGGCTTGGCCGCCAGCTTCGGCTTGGCAGCAGGCTTCGGCTTCACCTTCGGCTTGGCCTTGGGCTTCGCTTGCACCTTCGCCTTGGCCTTGGCCTTCGTGACCGCGCCGACGACCTGGATGTTCGTGCCCGGGAAGGACGAGGCGTTCTCAGGCGAACCCCCCTGGGGGTAACGCGTGTTCACCTTGAGGCCGAGCGTGATCGTCGGCGCGCCGGTGTCGTACACGCGGCTGCCGGGAGCCGGGGACTGGCTCGCGACGAGGTTCGCCGCGAAGCCCTGGACGGTTCCCGTCACGCGCCACGCAAAGCCGCCTTCCTCGAGCGTGCTCTTGGCGAAGACATACGCCTGGCCGCGAACATCGGGGACGAGCAGGATCGGTTTCGAGCCGGACGGAGTGGTCGCGGACGCGGGAGGATCGCTGCGCGTCTCGGCAGCGAACGTGATCGTCGCAGTCGCGAGCAGGCCGACCACGACGACGACAAAAACGCGAGGCAAGAGAGAGCTGAGCCGCAAAGCCATAGTTCGGTCTTCGGCAGGGACGGGCACGGAGTTAAGGCCTTTCGACCGTGAACGTGATCACGCCGGGATCGTCAGACGGACGTGCGGGCCCACCGTCGACGACCTGGAAGACGGGTCCCGCATCGACCGTCGGTGCGTCCTGCCAGCGAAACGCGCTACCGGCGAAGGCCTGGAACCACGGCTCTTCCTGCGGATAGGAGGTCGCGGGCGTCAGCTGCAGGTGGAGGTGCGGCCCAGTCGAGCGCCCCGTGGAGCCGACGAGCCCGACCGGCTGGCCCACCGCGACGGCGACTCCGGCCAGCATGGCCGGCTCCAGGTAGGACAGATGGCAATACGTCCACTCGCGCCCGTCGATTGCGGTTCGCATCGTCAGGCCGATACCGCAGTTCCCGTTGGGGAGGGGCCAGGCATCGACGATGAACCCGTCTCCGAGCGCATAGAGCGGGGCGCCCTCGGGTGCGGCGATGTCGGCAGCCGGATAGTCGTGGTGGTAGTGACCGACGGAGATCGCCGAGGGGCCTCCCCCGACCGGGAAGGCGAAGTCACCCTGGTATTGCGGCGCTGCGAGGAGCGTTGCGCCGCCGGGAGCAAAGGAGCTCGTCCAGGAGCTCGACCTCACCTCGGTGAGAGTCTTCTCTGCGGCCTCGAGCTTTCGCTTCGCCGCGACAATCGCCCTCGCTGCGGCGACGCGCTTCGAGTCCACCTGGAAGGCGCGCTTCTGGAGCGCGAGCCGGTCGGTGAGCAGGCGAGCGGCGTCGGCCCGGGCATACACGGCGCGGGCCCGGCGGGCGAATCGACGCTCGGCGAGCGTTGCGTGGACGAGCACCTGATTCTGGCGGGCGAGGGTGCGCTCCGCCTTCTGGAGGTCGACCTGAAGCTTGTCGTACGTGAACGGGACGTCGACGCCGTTCTGGCCGTAGAGCCGCGCGAGATCGAGGATCTGGTCCACGTACCACTGCGCGTGGTTGTAGGCGAAGATTCCGCGCTGCAGGTCTGTGCGCCCGCCGGCCGCGGCGAGGTACCGGGCCGCCGAGAAGATCGCATCCGGCGGGTTCCACGGGTCGGCGACGCCGTCCCCGTCGGCATCCATTCCCCACCGAAGCCACGTCGACGGCATGAACTGCATCCAGCCGATCGCGCCGGCCGAGCTCGGGCCCATGTTCCGCCCGAAGTTGGACTCGACCTTGTTGATCGCCGCAAGCACTTGCCACGGGATCCCGTACGTGGCGCCTGCCCTCTGCCAGAGGCCGTGCAGCGCAGGAAACGGCAGGCCGGCCGACTGGCGCGGTGTGAGGTACGAGGGGGGCAGGACCGGCCCGCCCGAAGGGTTAGGTGTCTCGGCGCTGGCGAACGGTGTGATCGCCGAGGCGGTGGGAACGACCGCGAAGACGGGGCCGGAAGCCCCGGCGGCCGCCGCTGTTCCTACGAGCACCACCACGAGGACGGCGATCGACGGTAGGAGCCGCCTCATGCGCTCTCGGCCGGACGAATGAACCGCAGCTCGGGCTCGTCCCCGGCCGTCTCTGCCTCGACGGCCTCGCGCGCAGTGGCGTCCTCGTACTTGAGCGCGTGCTCGAGCGAGACGAGGAAGTCGTGCTTGTTGGTAGCAGCGTTCGCCGCCGTCTCGCGATCGATGTCGCCCGAGACGACGAGCGCGATCAGTGCCTGCTTGAAGGTCTGCATGTGGAAGAACGAGCCTTCCTCGATCGCCTCGTGCATGTCGTCCGCCTTGTCGTCGCGGATCAGATCGGCGATGCGCGCGTTGTTGACCATCACCTCGAAGGCGCCGACACGCCCGCCCTCCGCACGGGGGAGAAGCCGCTGGCTGACGACGCCGCGCAGGACGCCCGCGAGGATCGAACGGATCGCCTGCTGCTTGATCCCCGGGAAGAATTCGATGATGCGGCCGACCGTCTCCGCCGCGTCCACGGTGTGCATCGTCGAGAGGACGAGGTGGCCCGACTCCGCAGCCTGCATGGCCGTCTCGGCAGACTCGGCGTCGCGAAGCTCTCCGATCAGGATCACGTCGGGGTCCTGGCGCAGTGCTCGCCTGAGCGCCTGCGAGAACGAGTCCGTGTCGAGGCCGACCTCGCGCTTGTTGACGATGCAGCTGTGGTCGGCGTGCAG